>CAZWIW010000105.1:0-4868 GCA_964634545.1 uncultured Rubrivirga sp. | reverse complement strand
CCGCTGACATCTTTGGAATAGACCGCATAGCACCACCGTTGCACAATTCCCCGCAGCCACAGCGCAACGTAGCCCCCGTGTCGGCGTCAACCGATCGCGAGAATCGCCGCCGCGACCAAAGCCAGTGCGACTCCGCTGAGTTGAACGCGGGACAGCCGCTCGTGCAAGAGGTATCGGGCGAGAACCACGGTGGCAGCGGGGTACAACGATCCGATCACCGCCACGATCGCCAAGGATCCCCGTTGTGCTGCGAGTTGGAAGACCGCGTTGGCGAGAGCGTCCAATCCACCTGCCGCGAGGGCCAAGTTCCACGGATACCGGACACCCGAAGCGGATCCCGATTCCTTGCTACGCAGCAGCACGACGGCAAGCGCGACCAGGATCAAGGCGGTTGACACCCATCGGCCGATCGCCGCAACCCAGATTCCCGAGTCCACCGGTGCCGTTCCCAGGATGCTCAGGTAGACGCCGATCGCCATTCCGCTCCCGACGGCCAGCAGCACTGCGCGCGCGGGTGTTCGCCGGTGCGGGCCGGACTCCCGGCTGACCAGAATCACCGCGGCTCCCGCCATCGCGATGCCGATGGCTGCCAGCAGACCGATTGCCTCGCCCAGGGTCAAGCCGACCACTACGGGTACGGCTCCCGAGAGCACAGCGGTAATCGGGGAGACCACGCCCATTTGCCCCCGGGAAAGTGCCGCATACAGCAACCCGATGGCGAACAGTCCCACCGTTCCGGCTGCCACACCGGTCAGCAGTGCACGAGCCGAAACCTCCCCGGGAATAAGGAACGCCGCCACGGCAGTGATGAGCAACGCACCCGCGGGGTAGGAGGCGGCCAATACCCGGACTGTGCCCACCCGGCGAGCGGCAAGACCGCCCAGGAAGTCGGCTGTTCCCCACGACAGACTCGACAGCAACGCCAGGATTGCCGCCATTGGAGTCCCTTCGCCTCGAGATCGAGCCGGCGAAGGCTATCCGAAGCACTGCCATACTCACCGGCGTGACCCGTATTGCCTCCGGCCCCTGGGACCTCCAGCAGATCGAGGCTTTCCTCAAAGGCGCGAACATCCCGGTCCGGCTGGCCACCAACGGGGCATCCGGGCCACTCGTGCAGAGCCTGTGGTTCAACGCGATCGGCTCGGATCTGTGGTGCTGCACGCAACGCACATCGCTCCTCACCCGCCGCCTGAGCCGCGATGACCGAGTCGGTTTCGAGGTTGCAGCAGATGACCCCCCGTACCGCGGTGTGCGCGGCACCGGCATCGCACACATGCACGATGACGACGTAGAAGGTGTTCTACGTGCCTTGATCCAGCGCTACCAGGGAGATGAGTCGACGCAGTTGAGCGAATGGTTGCTATCGCGCATCGAATCGGAGATCGCGATCAGGATCGAAGTCCGCACCTTTGCTTCGTGGGACTACTCACCACGCATGTCGGATTCAGGCGATGGCGACTAGGACGTCGCCTAAAGCTCTGGCAGTTTTCGCCCTCACCGTCGCCTTCTTCGGAACTTCCTTTCCCGCGATCAAGGCTGCCGAGGAAAGTTTCTCGCCTGTCTCGATCGTCCTCCTTCGGGCAGTACTGGCTACCGGCGCTCTCGCCCTGCTCGCGGCCGCTCTTCGCGTCTCACTGCGCATGCCGTTGCGTGATTTCCTCATCGCTGCCGCCATCGGGCAGTTGGGAATCTCGTTCTTTCAGTTGATCTTGAATTCCGCCATCGCGCTGACCTCGGTCGGGGTCGCATCCACGCTGGTGAATACAGCACCCCTCATCTCCCTTGGCCTATCGGCGATCCTGCTGCGCGAGCGAATCCCACTCTTGCGCTGGGTGGGGGTCTTCATCTCGATCGGCGGGATATTCCTGCTCGGAACCAGCACCGGGGTCAGCAACAACCTGGGGATCGTCTTGTTGCTCATTGGAGCGTTGAGCCTGGGCACCTACTCGGTTCTACTCAAACCGCTGCTGCAACGGCAAAATCCGCTCGCCGTCACCTTCCATGGAACGTGGCCGGGCATCTTCCTTTTCGCTTGGGCCATCCCGTCGGTGACACGAGAGGCTCCCGGGGCGACAACGAGCGCATGGCTCGGTGTGGCTGTGCTCGTGATCATCGTGACGTGTGGGGGTTACGTGCTCTTGGCTCGTCTCTTGCAGTTGCTGCCGGTTTCGCGCGTCGTCTTGTATTACTACCTCGTCCCCCCGGTTGCGATCGTGTACTCCATGATCTTGTTCCGGGAACTACCGTCGGCGCGCGAAGTGGTCGGAGTGATCGTGGTCATCGCTGGAGTGGCGTTGGCCATGAGCGCCCGAGTTCCTCAGGTGAAGAGCCCGGAAGCGATGTAATCCCCTTCAGCACACCCAGGTGGGATCAAGTAGGTCGCCGAACCGATCGTGGTGTTCCACCGATTGAACGCGTCCTTGTCCGCTAGTCGCTGCTGCATCGGGATAAACGAACGACGCGGATCGGCGGTGTACGCGGCGAAGATCAAGCCCGCATCCTGCACCCCATCGATGAATCCGGCGTCGTAGGTGTACGGCCGGCGCAGGATCATCTCCTCATCACTCTCGGCGTGCGCGATCCGAACGTGTGCACTCGAGGGAATGACCGGCAGGCCCGAATCATCCAGGACGTCCAACCGCACCGGATCCTCTTCGGAATCTCCGCCGAGTGGTGCTCCGTTGTCCAGCCGGCGACCGATCACCATCTCTTTCGCTGCCACATCCATGCGATCCCATTCATCGAGCAACATGCGGATTCGCCGCACGATGACCACCGTTCCCCCAGCTGCCCACGCGGGCTCGGCTCCGGTCCATACGGCGGTATCGAACTGCGGGCTGCCCGGGAGCGGGTTGACCGTTCCATCGACCTGCCCCATGAGGTTCCTGCTGGCCCGACCACCTTCGTTCGCCGGAGTGGGCGAGCGAAAACCCGGTTGTACCCAGGCGACCGTGGTGAGCGTGGACAGTGCCTTCACGACCATCCGCTGGGCATGCGCCAACGTCAACGGATCATCCGAGGCGATCTGCAGGTAGAAGTCCGTACTCGACCACCGATCGTCGAGATCATCGGTACTGAACGCCGGGATAGCAGGGAAGTACGCCGGAATCCGATCGACGCGACCGGTCTTCTCGAACAGCGAATGCCCCAGACCGATGGTGAAGGACAGCCGCGCCGGAATCTCCGCGAGTTCAGGCTCGGTATCCCCCAGGGATGGCCGTCCGGCCATCAACCGTGCAGCGTCGTCACTCACGATCCGCAACACGCTGTCCGCATCCTGCGCACTGGGCCGGATGAGATTCAGGCCCAGGAAGGTCGCATACGTCTGCTCAGGAGTATCGACTCCAGCTTGATGCACTCCGTAGAAGTCGATCGTCTGCGCAGCGCTCGCACCCGCGGGACTCACGTGACTCAGTTGCGGACGCGGGGTCGGCTCCGCGGCGACCACCGCACCGTCGGGTGCCGTGACCCTGCCGAGGACTATCCCGCCGGCGGCGCCGGCAAACGCGGCGCCGCCTGCGGTCAGTAGCCCACGACGAGAGACCTTGCGTACCTGTTTCTCGTCGTGGTCGCTCATCGATCCATATCCATTCCGCCTTGATCCATGCCGTCGGAGAGATCGTCGTAACTCTCATTGGCGCCAGCGAAGACGCGACCCATCGCATCGAACTTCACGCGACCGCCATCGGCAGTGATCAACCGAATCGGGACTTCCTCGCCTGCAGTGATCGCCTGCTTGATCTTCATCATCATCAAGTGATCGCCTCCCGGCTTGAGGACGATCGTCTCGCCAGCGGGAACCACGAATCCGCCCGGCTTCTGTTGCATCTGCATCGCGCCGTCTTCCATTTTCACCTCGTGCAATTCCATTGCCGGGGTGAAGCGGGCGGAACGGGCCGCGATGATGCGGATGGGTTCATCGGTGGGGTTGGTGATGGTGGCGAATGCAGACGTCATCCCCGAATCCATCACCTTTACCCAGGCATCCTCCACTTCCAAAGGCGAGTTACTACGACGAATCCCCTCGCTCCAGCGCAATTGCGACCCGTCTCGCTCGCAGATGAATGTCTGGCCCTTGGCGAACCGAGTAGCTCCGGACATCGAGCATTCGGAACCTTCCCGTGGGGCCGGATCCGCGTGGACAGGGTTGGCCAAGCCGATGGCTAGCAGTCCAACTACTGCGGCAACCAGGCCGCTCTTTCGAATACGCACAACAAACTCCTTGTTCTCGCATGAATGAATGAATAGGTACGGCAGCACACGGCACCCGACCCACTCATCGTGAGAACGAAGGAACGGCGAACGGGTGCGCTAGATCAGCGCCGGGGGTCCGCGCCAGGACGCGGCACAGAGATGCGAGATGAGAAGCGAGGGCGCAGGTTCTCGCCGTACGGGAACGATCGAAGCAACCTGGAGAGTGGGAAGCTGCAGGCGCGGAGCGCCCAGGTATCGATGGGCGGCCCTGCACCACGCAAGCGCCAACACCTCGGACTTCGCGAACAACACCGCGGCAACACCGGCAGCGAGCACGTGGGCGATGAGCATCTGCCGGTCGGGGATCAGTGCGAAGGCGTGATGGCCCATCGCAGACATCACCGTATGGAGCAGCAATTGGCCGGCCAGCAAATAACCGAATAACCACAACATGGAGCGCCGCTGATCGGCGACCGCAAACGCAAGAGCGGTAGAGACAGCCAGTGCACCGAGCATCCCCGGCAGCGCCGGCAGCGAACCTGCGGCGGCCGAGTGACCCAGCACCGAAACGAGGAACAGCGTGAACGCCAGGGCAACGCGACGGGCGCCGCGACCCTGACTGACGTTCATGTTCAGCAGGGTACGCGACGCCCGATGGGATCGGCTAGGACACC
>CAZWIW010000104.1:0-5070 GCA_964634545.1 uncultured Rubrivirga sp. | reverse complement strand
AGAACATGTCCAAGATTCTTGAGTTCGACGAGCAAGCCCGACGCAGCCTCGAGCGGGGCGTCGACGCGCTCGCCGACGCTGTCCGCGTCACCCTCGGTCCGAAGGGCCGCAACGTCGTCATCGACAAGAAGTGGGGCGCGCCCACCATCACCAACGACGGCGTCACGATCGCGCGCGAGATCGAGATGGAAGACCCGTACGAGAACCTCGGCGCTCAGTTGGCGAAGGAAGTCGCAACAAAGACCAACGACATCGCCGGCGACGGCACCACAACCGCAACCGTGCTCGCCCAGGCGATGGTGCACGACGGGTTGAAGCAGGTCACCGCTGGCGCTAACCCAATGTCTTTGAAGCGCGGTATCGATCGTGCGGTGGCCGCCGTGACCGAAAAGCTCATCGACCTTGCCCGCGATGTCGACGGCAAGTCCGAGATCGCCAATGTCGCGACGATCTCGAGCCAAGACGCCGAAATCGGAGGCCTCATCGCAGATGCTTTCGACAAGGTCGGCAAGGACGGCGTCATCTCCGTCGAAGAGTCCAGCACCACCGCAATGGAAATGGACTTCACCGAGGGCATGCAGTTCGACAAGGGTTACATCTCGCCGTACTTCGTGACCGACGCCGATCGGATGGAAGCAGTCCTCGAGGACGCACGCATCCTGCTAGTCCAGGGGAAGATCGCGGCCGTCAATGAGATTCTGCCGCTGCTCGAGAAGGTCGTAGAAGCGGGCAAGCCGTTACTGATCATCGCCGAGGATGTCGAAGGCGAAGCGCTTTCTACCCTCGTGGTGAACCGCATCCGCGGAACCTTCACCTCCTGCGCCGTGAAGGCGCCGGCCTTCGGTGACCGCCGCAAGGCGATCTTGCAGGACATCGCGATCCTCACCGGTGCCCAGGTTGTCTCGCCGGAAATCGGCCTCAAGCTCGACCAGGTTGGCATCGAGGTGCTCGGCAGCGCTCGACGCGTGGTGGTTACCAAGGACAACACGACCATCGTCGACGGTGGCGGCGAGCATTCCGCAGTCGAGGACCGGGTTGCGCAGATCAAGCGCGAGATCGAAGGTTCGGACTCGGACTGGGATCGCGAGAAGCTCCAAGAGCGGTTGGCCAAGCTCGCCGGTGGCGTCGTCGTCATTCGTGTAGGTGGCCACACCGAGGTAGAGCTGAAGGAAAAGAAGCACCGCATCGAAGATGCGGTCTCAGCTACCCGCGCCGCGATTGAAGAGGGCATCGTTTCCGGTGGTGGCACTGCGCTGGTGCAGGCTGCCACGGTTCTGGACGACAACCTCGGGCTTGAGGGCGATGAGGCGACCGGTGTTGGTGTTGTTCGGCGAGCAGCTGCTGAACCGCTGCGCTGGATCGCGGAGAACGCCGGCGAGCGTGGCTACGTCGTTGTCTCCAAGGTTGCCGAGATGCCTGCCGGTCACGGTTTGAACGCTGCAACCGGAGAGTATGGCGATCTCATTAGCCAGGGCGTCATCGATCCGGTGAAGGTCACTCGGTCAGCGCTGGAGAATGCCGCCTCGATCGCGGCGATGTTGCTCACTACCGAGGCGCTAGTCGTCGAAAAGCCCGAGGAGGAAGCCGAGGAAGCCGGTCACGGCCACTCCCACCACGGGCATTCCCACTAACGAGGAAGCGGGTTTCCCCGCAAACGAAAAGGGCGCCGGGTTCTCCGGCGCCCTTTTCGTGTGAGGAGGGATACACGAAAACTCGTGGTGCTAGACCGCCAACGGCAGGCGCTTGCGGCCGGCGTAGACGGCTTCGCGGTCATCTTCGGACAGTCCGCCCCAGACCCCGTAGGGCTCGCGCACCTCGAGCGCGTGGGACGCGCACTCGTTGATAACCGGGCAACCGGCGCAGACGGCTTTGGCGGCGGCTTCGCGGGCCGCGCGTGCCGGTCCGCGTTCGCCCTCGGGGTGGAAGAACACCCCCGGGTCTTCACCGCGGCAGGCGCCGAGTAACTGCCAGTCCCAAATGTCGGCATTTGGACCGGGAAGCCGTGAAACGTCTGCCATGGGAACCCCTTCCGAGTAGGTGCTGAAACGATATCAACCGCGCCAAAGGTGAGTCAATACCCCCAGATGAACAATAGTTGAAACGCTTTGTGGTGTGCGTCACGGGGAGCGGCGAGAACCCATGTGGCGCGATTGACCCGCTCTGAACCGGTTCCTCGGGAGGTTCGGCGGCTAGTACGGCCCGAGCGCCGACATCTGCGGATGCGAGAAGGCGCTGGGCCACCCACAATGCATGCGTGGTCAGCGAATTGGAAGGCTCAGCGACGTCGGGCCAAACGCAGACCATCGCCCCTGGACTCACCGTTGCCGCCGTCGCACGTCGCCTCGGCGTAGCCCCGGCCACCTTGCGCACTTGGGATCGTCGCTATGGCCTTGGTCCTAGCGAGCATCGGGCCGGCTCGCACCGTCGCTACACCGCCGCGGACCTGGCCCGCCTGGAACACATGCGTCGCCTCGTCCTAGCGGGAATCCCACCCGGGGACGCTGCCCGCGACGCTATGGCCTTGGAGGTAGATCCCTCGTCGCTGGCACCTGTCACCGACATCGTGGCGGGGGCCGGAACACTTGACCAAGCCTCGCCGGCGGATGAGGGCCCGCAGCGTTCGGTCGCCCCCGGGCGCAGCGGTGGTGGGCAGGTCATTCCTATACCGGGGGGGACACCGGCGTCTCGTGGGTTGGCGCGCGCCGCTTTGGCCCTCGACGGCAACGCGTGCCGGCGCATCATCAGTGAAGCGATCGAACGGCGCGGTGTGATCTCAACGTGGGATCACCTCCTTGTCCCTGTCCTCGCCGGGGTGGGTCAACGTTGGGAGAGCAGCGGTCGCGGGATAGACGTCGAGCACGTCCTCAGCGACTCCGTGCACGCCGCGTTAGCAGAGCGGGCCCGCGAACTCAAGGATCCGGTGAATGCCCGCTTGGTCATGTTGGCCGCGTCAGACGAAGAAACCCACTTCCTTCCACTGTGGGCCGTGGCGGCTGCACTGGCCGAACGGCGCATCGGCATCCAAATGCTCGGCGCCCGGGTCCCGCACGACACTTTGCTTCAAGCCGTCCGGCGAACCGGCCCCGCCGCTGTGTTCGTCTGGGCGCAGATTCCCGGTTCGGCGCGGATTACGTCGTTGGGTGACCTGACGGCGCTGCGTCCGGCCCCCAGCGTCCTGGCAGGTGGCCCCGGTTGGCAGGGCACGCCGCCGCCGGGGGTGTGGGTGGCCACCGATCTCACCGAGACTGTGGCTCGCATCTCCCGCTCCCTGGGTATGTGAGTAGCCTGACGCTGTGGATTCTGCGGCGAGTGGCGAGGCCAGCGAGAAGGACTCAGCGAAAGTTGCCCTGCAGGGCCTAACGTTCGACGACGTCCTGCTGCTCCCGGGCGAATCCGAGATCGTGCCGAGCGACGTCGAGACATCGAGTCGGGTCACCCGCAATATCGCAGTTCGCATGCCATTGGTCTCCAGTGCGATGGACACCGTCACCGAATCCCGCATGGCAATTGCCATGGCGCGGCAAGGCGGTGTGGGCGTCCTACACCGCAATCTGCCCATCGAGGATCAAGCCGGCCAAGTGGATCTCGTCAAGCGCTCGGAAGCCGGCATGGTCGGCAACCCGATCACCTGCAGCCCGAACGACTCTCTCGCCGATGTCGATGCGATGTGTGGGCGTTACCGCATTTCCGGGGTTCCAGTTGTCGACGAGTCTGGAACGCTGCAGGGGATCGTGACGAACCGGGACATGCGCTTCGAGGACGACATGTCGCGTCCGGTGCACGAGGTCATGACCCGGATGCCGTTGATAACCGCGCCTGCCGGCATTGATCCCAACGACGCTCTTGCGCTGCTAGCCCAACACAAAGTCGAGAAGCTTCCGATCGTCGATGCGAATAACAAGCTCATGGGTTTGTTCACCGTGAAGGACTTCGTGAAGTCCGACAAGTACCCGCACGCCACCAAAGACGCCGATGGCCGGCTGGTAGTCGGCGCTGCGGTTGGAGTGGGGGAGGACGCGGAGAAGCGGGCCAGCGCGCTTGTTGAAGCAGGCGTGGACTTCGTCGTTGTCGATACCGCCCACGGTCATTCCCGCGCGGTTCTGGACATGGTGCGGCGCATCAAGGCCGAGACGGGCGTGGAAGTGATCGGCGGCAATGTTGCAACTTTCGACGGAGCCAAAGCGCTCGTCGATGCGGGGGCGGACGGGGTAAAGGTCGGCGTGGGTCCGGGTTCGATTTGTACTACCCGCGTGGTTGCCGGTGTGGGCGTTCCGCAGATCACAGCGATCAACGAGGCCTACCGCGCGTGTACACCCGCCGGGGTTCCGGTGATCGGCGACGGCGGCATCCAGTACTCCGGTGATATCGCCAAGGCGATCGTGGCCGGTGCCAGCACCGTGATGCTCGGCTCGCTGCTCGCGGGTTGCGAGGAAGCTCCCGGCGAAGTGGTCTTCGTCAACGGTAAGCAGTTCAAGTCCTACCGCGGGATGGGATCCCTCGGTGCAATGCAGTCGCGTGGGCAGGCGCGCTCCTATAGCAAGGACCGCTATTTCCAGGACGACGTTCTCAGCGACGACAAACTCGTTCCCGAAGGGATCGAGGGGATGGTCGCCTACCGAGGACCGCTCGGCGCCGTGGCGCACCAGCTTGTAGGCGGCCTCCGGGCAGCTATGGGTTACGCAGGAACCGCGACCATCGCCGAACTCATCGATCGTGGCCGCTTTGTGCAGATCACGTCCGCTGGACTTCGCGAGAGCCATCCGCACGATGTGCAGATGATGCTCGAAGCCCCCAACTACTCAGGGCGGTAACCATGGCCGATGTTCTTATCGGCGGCTCGAAAGAAGCCGCCCGCTCCTACTCCTTCGATGAGGTCGCGATCGCGCCGAGCAGGCGAACACGCAACACTGAGGATGTCTCCACCGCCTGGCACATCGACGCCTACTCCTTCGACACCCCGCTGTTGGTCGCTCCGATGGACTCGGTGGTCTCACCGGCTAGTGCTATCGAATTAGCGGGCCTCGGTGCCCTGGCATCGCTGAACCTCGAGGGTTTGTGGACCCGCTACGC
>CAZWIW010000103.1:0-5089 GCA_964634545.1 uncultured Rubrivirga sp. | reverse complement strand
GCGGATATCGCCGCCAATCACGACGGTGATCTGCAGCGGGCGCTGGATCTGATGACGTTGGCGAAGGAAGCCGGAGCCAACTGCACGAAGTTCCAGCACTTCCGCGCACCACACATCGTCAGCGATTACGGATTCCGCGCTCTGGGTGGTCAGCAGTCACATCAGGCAAGTTGGAGCAAATCGGTTTTCGAGGTCTACCAAGAAGCGAGTCTGCCGTGGGAGTGGACCGAGAAGCTTGCTGAGCATGCCCGCAGCATCGACATCGAGTTCATGTCCGCCCCGTACGACCTCGAGGCAGTCGATCACATCGACCCTTTTGTGAACGCCTACAAGGTCGGATCTGGAGACGTGAACTGGCTGGAGGAGCTGGAATACATCGCCGCGAAGGGAAAGCCGGTGATCCTGGCCACCGGTGCAGCAACGATCGAGGATGTCGAGCGAGCCATGGAGGTCTTGCTGACAGCCGAAGTTCCCATCGTCCTCATGCAATGCAATACGAACTACGAGGGCACGATCGGCAACATTCATCACATAAACCTGCGGGTGCTGCACCAATACGCGGAGTTGTATCCAGATGTGACACTCGGATTGTCCGACCACACACCTGGTCATGCAACGGTCATGGGAGCCGTTGCTCTCGGTGCACGCGTGATTGAGAAGCACTTCACCGACGACACCTCCCGTGTTGGCCCCGACCACGGATTCTCGATGGACCCAGTTGCCTGGCGAGCAATGGTGGAGGACGTCCGCATGCTCGAGGCGGCACTGGGCGACGGTGCGAAGAAGATCGAGGACAACGAGGATCAAACGGTCGTGCTGCAAAGACGCTGCGTGCGCGCGGCCCGCGATCTGACAGCAGGGATCACTCTGGCGCGTGAGGATGTGGAGGTGCTGCGGCCCGCGCCCCAGGAAGCGATCCCGGCGCACGAGGTCGCCAGCATCGCTGGAAAGTGCCTCGCCCGCGACGTAGTCAAAGGCGAAGCACTTACCTGGCCTGACCTTCGCTCGTGACGACGAACCTTTGCGTTTATGCCACCTCCGGGTGGGGGATCCACGATGAGCGCTGGACCGAAGCCCTGGAACGGCTCGGATTCACCCCTCGCATCGTCCGATTGGGGATTGACGCGAGCGACGGCAATGAACTCCGTGCGTTAGTGGCGGAACTCAGCACGGGCGGGGTTCCCATCCTGGCTGGCCCACTCGACACGGTGGCGCGCCACCTGGTGGGTATGCCCACCCGAGTAGTCGGTTTGTCGTGGGGTTTCGACATCCACCGGATGAAAGGCCGACAGTGGTTGACCGAACTCGATGCACTCGTTATCGACTCAAGAGCCACCGCGACACTCGCCGAACAAGCCGGCGTGCAGCCCGCCGCCATCACGTTCCTGCCGTGGGGGGTTGATCTCGGCGTCTTCACTGCCAACGGACCGAAGGCGAACCTGACACCATTCCACGTTCCCACCACTGCTCGAACCGTGCTTTCCCTTCGCGCCCACGAAGCGCTATACCGAACCGCGGACATCATCGAGGCATTCGCCTTCGTGTCGGCAAGGCTGCCCGACCTCCATCTGATCGTCGGTCACACCGGATCGCTCAGCGAGCCCCTGCGCCAACAGGCCGCTGACCTCGGTGTCGTGGAAAGGACCCACTTCATCGGAAAAGTTTTGGAACGGGAATTGCCCGCTCTTCTGCGAGCGTGCGATGTTTACGTCTCCGCAAGCGAGGTCGACGGAACATCGGTGACCCTGCTCCAAGCAATGGCCTGCCAGGTGCCCGTAGTCGTCTCTGACACCCCGGGGAATCGCGCGTGGGTGGTCGAAGGCCTCACCGGCGATCTTTTCGCGACCGGTGATGCCGAAGATCTGGCTCGAGCACTCGAGCGGGAGCTGACTCGAAACGATCATGAGGCCGGCGAGATGACCACCGCAGCCCACCAGCTCGTGGCGCAGGAAGCCGATTGGTGGGCGAACCTTCCACGCCTGGCTCAAGCACTCTCAGGCACGTAGCAACCGGCCTAGTCACGAAGCATCCCCCTAGACTCTCGCGTGTGTCAGTGAGCGTCAGCGTGGTCATTCCGGTCTATCGGGGTGAACAGACGCTTCCGGGGCTTATCGCTGAACTCGAGGCCTACACCCACGAGCACATCACTCCAGCGGGTCGCCGGTTCCGTATCGAGGAAGTTCTGCTGGTCTGGGACAGAGGACCTGGCCGTTCCGATGAGACTTTGCGTGAACTAGCCAACCAATATTCGTGGGTCAAACCGGTCTGGCTGAGTCGGAACTTCGGACAGCACGCGGCAACTTTGGCGGGCATGACCTCATCCGGTGGTGACTGGATCGTCACCATGGATGAAGACGGTCAGCAGGACCCGGCCTACATCGCGAACATGCTCGATGCGGCGTATGAGGACAACGCCCAGTTGGTCTACGGAACTCCCGCTAACCCCCCACCGCATAGCGCTTTCCGCAACGCCGGCTCCAAGTTCGCCAAGCGGCTCTTCGCGGGGGCTCTGGCTGACGGAGGCTTTGCCGAGTTCAACAGTTACCGCTTGATCCTCGGTGAAATCGGGCGGAGCGTTGCCGCCTATACCGGCACGGGCGTGTATCTCGACGTGGCCCTGAGTTGGGTGGTAGCGGACGTGACCACCTGCCCGGTGGTGGGTCGCACCGAGGGCCGGGAGGCCACGAATTACGGATACCGCCGACTCTTCGGGCACTTCGGGCGCCTTCTCGTCTCCTCCGGAACGAAGCCCCTGATCTTCGTCTCCTGGCTGGGAGTCCTCTTCGTGCTCCTCGGCGCAGCAGTGAGCATCTGGGTCATCTACCAACGCATCATCGGCGAGTTGATAATCGCCGGATGGGCATCCACCTTCATCGCTCTCATGCTCATCGGCGGTGCGATTCTGCTCAGCCTGGGAATCATCGCCCAGTATGTGGGAGCGGCAACCAACATGAGCCTCGGCAAGCCTCTTTATCTCGTGGTTCGCGATCCGGCTTCGACGTTTCCTACCCGCGAGTCCGACGAGCTGCGCCCCTAACCGATGCGCACCTGGATTATCGGAGCCGGCGGTCTCTTCGGCTCTGCACTCGTGCGAGCCAGCAACCAGCCTTTCGTGGGACCACCTGTTCCGTGGACTGATTCCGAGGCTGCTCTTGGTGCCTTGCGTCAAACGCTCAGTGACTTCTCACAGCAATCGGAGGATGAATGGTGCATCGCCTGGGCTGCCGGGCAAGCAACCACCAGCAGCAACCAAACGCAAGCCGACCAGGAACTGGACCTATTCATCCGATTCCTCAGGCATCTGAATAGCCAGCCGCCCTCGGGCAGAGGCACATTCCTGCTTACCTCCTCAGCCGGCGGCGTTTACGCGGGATCGGCAAATCCACCCTTCACGAGCGCTTCCACGCCGCAACCACTGGGGATCTACGGTCGGCTCAAGTTGTCCCAGGAACAAGCAGCCGGCGACCTCCTCTCGTCCGTTCCTGTCGCAACAGTCAGATTGAGCAATCTCTACGGTCCGGGACAGGACTTGAACAAGTTGCAGGGGGTGATTTCACGGCTAGCGCTGGCCGCGATCACCCGCGAACCCATCACGATGTTCGTCCCACTTGACACTATGCGCGACTACATATTCACCGACGATGCGGCTGCACGCGCGCTGCACTGGGCACAAACCTCTCTGGCCACCCAGGAACCGCGCAGGCGGATCGTTGCAAGTGGGCAACCGGAAACCCTTGGGCACATCATCGCCTTGATGAACGACATCACCCGAGTCCGTATTCCCATCGCCTCCGGTGTGCACGACAGCGCCACCGTGCAAACCCGCGACCTCCGACTCACACCCGATACAGATCCAACCGTTACGCGGCTACCGCTCACTTCGCTGCCGGCCGGTATGAAGCGGGTCTTTCTCGACATCCGCCAACGGCATGCCGCCGCTCGACTCAGTGCCTAGAAGAACTAGGGCCGCGACCACGCATCTGCAGGGAACCGTCCCAACAAGGAACGCATGGATTCAAGGCCGGTCACGTTGCTGCCATCATCGAGCAAGATGACGGGTCGATCGAGCACAGAATCCGGCATGTCGGTTAGGTAGCCATGCACGCCTTCCCAAGCCCGCTCGTTAGTCAGCCATTCTCGGCGCAACCAATCCACCATCGGCTGGGCGGCGGCATCTTCACCGGCCAGACCAGCCAACAAGCGGGTGCACGAGTAGACGCGTTGCGGATCGGATAGCCCAGAGTCCAAGATCCCCGACGGCGCCTTGGCGCTGGCCGGTAGATAAACACAGCCCACCGGGTTGGCTGATATTGGCTGCTGCGCCGATCCGTTGACCTCTGCTGGCCACCAATAACTCTGTGGGTTCTCGAAAGGTATTGGTGGGGACCACTGCTCGGGGCGGGCAGCGGAGATCGCTCGCACCAGCAGGGAATCAAGAATGAGCACCACCACAACAGCGCCTACTCCAACCCACCTAAGGGCAGTCATTCCGCGGGCGCTTGGTGACAACAGCATCAACGCCACGGGAAGGGCACTTGCCGCCACTGCTACCACTACGAGGAAAGCGAACTTTGTCGAGCCGTAGTTAGGAGCCGATCCGGTTGTCCACTGATCAAGTACCTGAAGAGCCACTGCAAATCCAGCGAGAAGCCCTACGGGAATCAAGCGTGCATAGGCCCTAGTCGCGCTCGACCGTTGATCCCACAAGATGGCGGCGCCCAACGCTGCAACAACAGCGAGCGCGACGAGCAGTGGCCCCGCGGTTTCCACCCCTCCGGCAGCAGCGAAGAGTGTCGAATCAAGGATGGTGAACACCGGTTCGCGTGGCACGGCCGTCATCGCAACGCCTCCGGCAGCACCCATGGCTCCGAAGGCGCTGTCCGTTACGAACGCGAAACTCGATCGCAGAGGCTGCCACAAAGCCACGACCACTACCGCCCACAAAGCCAACCCGGGAGCGTCCCAGTCGCGACCTTGAACGCCGCTGCGGATCAGGATTACGAGCCACCCAACAATGAGTGCCGCAGCAATCACGTTCAGCGGAACCCATACGGTCATGCATGCAGCCACTGCAAGAGAGGTCAGCAAC
>CAZWIW010000102.1:0-5121 GCA_964634545.1 uncultured Rubrivirga sp. | reverse complement strand
AAGCCCCGCCGCGGTGATTGCCTGCGGCATCAAAGACGTCTCCGTCATGCCTGGCGCCACGTTGACCTCCAAGAACCACACGGTGCCGTCTGCGTCGATGATCACGTCGGTGCGCGAGAGATCGCTGAGCCCAAGAGCAACGTGAACCGTGAGTGCTACTTCGTGCGCCGCCGCGGTGGTGTCGTCGTTCAACCTCGCAGGGCAGAAGAACTCGGTGGTGCCTGCGGTGTAGCGCGCGTGGTAGTCGTACAACGCACCCTCGGGAACGATCTCAACGGCTGGAAGTGCGCGTGGGCCGTCGGTTCCGTCGATCACACTGACGGCCACTTCGGTGCCGGCGATGAACCGCTGGATCATCGCGGTGTCTCCATACGCGAATGCCGAAACCATGGCCGGCGGCAGATCCTGCGCCGTATGCACGATGGAAACCCCCAGCGCGCTGCCACCCCGCGTGGGCTTCACCACCATGGGAAAGCCGATCCGTTCGGCCACCGCCTCCATCACCATCGGCGCACCGAGCTCGCGGAAAGTCGATTGCGGCAACACGACGAACTCCGGCACCGCAATCCCGGTTCCTGAGATCAACGACGACGCCACCGGCTTATCGAACGCCAATCGGCACGCTGAGCTGTCCGAGCCGACGAAGGAAATGTCCAGTGTTTCCAACACATCCCGCAACGCACCGTCCTCACCGGCGGCGCCATGCAGCAGCGGCACTACGCAATCGGGACGGTGTTCACGCAGATTCGCAAGCAACGAAGCATCGACATCGGCTTCGGTCACTTCCCAGTCCGGGCGGGCGGCACGCAAGGCCTCGGCCACCCGGCGACCCGACCGCAACGACACGTCCCGTTCGGGGGACAGCCCTCCGGAGAGAACCAGGATGTGCTGGTGCGTCATGCCAAATCCGGCGCCGGTGTCGAGGATTCACCAAAAGCAGATAGCGAACCGGGTGTCCCGTTCGCCGTTCCGAAAGTACGCGCGATCTCCAGTTCGGCCTCGACAACCGTCGAAAGCCGGCGAACTCCCTCGCGGATCCGATCCGGGTCGGGGTAGCAGTAGGAAAGCCGCATGTTGGCACTTCCTTGGCCATCGACGTAGAACCCGGTACCGGGTACGTAGGCGACGAGCTCGGTGATCGCTCGCGGCAGCATCGCCGTGGCATCGAGGCCATCGGGCAAGGTGACCCAGGTGTAGAACCCGCCGGCGGGAATCGTCCACGTGGTGCCGGTCGGCATCATGGCTTGCAAGGACTCCAGCATGGCGTCGCGTCGTTCCCGGTACACCTCTTGGAAAGACTTGATCTGCTCACGCCACGGCTGTGTTGCCAGGTATTGCGAGACGGTGAGCTGCGCGTAATTCGACGGGCACAACGTTGCCGCTTCCGCAGCGAGCACGAGTTTCTCCCGAACGCCGTGCGGGGCGATCGCCCAACCGACCCGCAGCCCGGATGCGATGGTCTTGGAGAACGAACCCAGGTAGATGACGCCCTGATCATCGTCGGCGCGCAGCGCCCGCGGCGGCTCACCCTCGAAACCGAGCAGCCCGTAGGGATCGTCTTCGAGTACGGCGATCCCAGCGCGTTGGGCGATCTCGAGGATCTGCGCGCGGCGGTGCGCGGGCTGCGTGACTCCCGCCGGGTTATGGAACGACGGAATCGTGTAGATCAACTTGACGCTCTTACCCATCGCGCGGGCGGTGTCGATTGCCTCCTGCAGGGCCTCGGGGATTAGGCCGTCGTCGTCCATCGCCACATGCACGACATCGCATTCGTAGGAACGAAAGACACCAAGGGCACCGACATAGGACGGTGATTCCACGAGCACCACATCACCGGGATCGCAGAACGTGCGCGTCACCAAATCCAACGCCATCTGCGAACCGGTAGTAACGACGATGTCATCGGGGTGCGCGTGCACGCCGACCTCGGCGGTCACGTCGAGGATCTGCTCGCGCAGGGCGACGTCGCCTTGGCCGGAGCCGTACTGCAGCGCTTGAGGCCCGCGATCGCGCACTACCTGCGCGGCGATATCGGCCATGTCGTCCATGGACAACGCCTGGACGTACGGCATCCCGCCGGCGAGCGAGACCACCTCGGGGCGGCTCGCCACTGCGAACAACGCCCGGATCGCAGAAGCGGAGAGGTTCTTGGCGCGGGTGGCGTAGGAATCGACCCAGGGATCGAGACGAGAGCCTTCGACGTTCATGGGGCTCCTCACCAGCACCGGAAGTCGGGAAGGCCTTTCGGCGGCCACATGGCTCTTGGGCCAACCGGTGTGGCGACCTACGATAGGGCAACGGGGTCGAGTCGGCACCAGCCGATCGATCCACGAGTGCTAGGAGTGGGTCATGGGCAAAGTGATCGTGCTCGTGGCGCTGGTGGTCCTCGGCGTAGCCGCCGGATTCGTGGTCCGTCTCCTGTTACCCGGTTCGCGCCGCTAGCCGCGGTGCCCGATGGGTGCGCATACCGCCATCACCGCTTCGGCGATGCCTTCGGCGAGCGCGTCATGGAAAGCGCTGCTGGTGAGGTGCCGGGCGTCGTCGGGATTGGAGACATACCCGACCTCGACCCGCACCGTCGGCATCCGGGTCAAGCGCAGCAGATCCCAGGTGCGCGGATGCGTGTGGCAGTCCAACCGATCGGTTCGGGTGGTGAGTTCGTGCTGCACGCTTTCGGCGAGGACCTTCCCGGCGCGGGAGTGCAGGCTGCCGCGCGGGTGGCCGTAGTAGAACGTGGCGATTCCATGCGGGGCCGGACTCTCGGATCGATCCACGTGGATGCTGACCGCGATATCGGCGCCAACCGTGTTCGCGAACTCCGCACGCTCGGCCTCACTTGGGTGGACACCGTGCGCCGGGCGGGTGAGCAGTGCCTGAGTACCCAGAGCGGCCAGGCGACCTTCGACCCGAACCGCGATGGCGTGGCAGATGTCCGGCTCGACGGTGCTGCCCGGATCGATGACGATCACTTTGTCGGCAACCCCGGTTTGTAGATCCGCCAGTTTCATGTCCTCGCGGAGTTCGGCAGCGTTACCACCGATCACGGTGCGGATAAGTCGATCGAAGGCACGGAACGTCTCCGGTCCGCAGGTGCCGTCGGCAACCACACCCACACCGGCTTGGAATTCCCTCAGTGCCTGATCGGTGTCAGGACCGAAGATGCCATCGGGCCGGCCGGGGTCGAAGCCGAGTTCGGTGAGTCGTCGTTGCAGCGTGGTGACGTCGTCACCAACCATCATGTGGCCGGGAACGAAGGACAGCACCCGATCACCGAGTTGCCACCTGGCTTCATCGAGACGGCGGAAGGTGTCCGGGCCAACGATGCCGTCGACGGTGATGCCGCGCTCTTGTTGGAACGCGCGCACAGCTCGATCGAGCTCTTCGTCGAAGGGAAGTGAATCCAGGTCGGTGCTCGCCGGTACGTCGGCGCACAACCCTAGGTGCGCGAGTCGGGCACGAACCTCGGCAACGGCCGCCCCGCTCGCGCCACGGCGCAGCACGTGGTTAAAGGTATTCGGCCAGGTCGGCGAGCAACGCGGCCTTCGGCTTCGCGCCGATGATCGTCTTGACGACCTGACCACCGGAGTAGACGTTCATCGTGGGGATGGACGTGATGCCGTAGGACGCGGCCGTCTGCGGGTTCTCATCGACGTTGAGCTTCGCGATGACGATGCCGTCGTTCTCGGCGGCGATCTCCTCGAGAATGGGGGCGATCATCTTGCACGGGCCGCACCATTCGGCCCAGAAATCCACGATGACCGGCTTGTCGCTCATCAGGACATCGTCGGCGAACGATGCATCGCTCACGATCTTCGGTGCGCCCATGGTTACTCCTTGGTTTGCGTTAGGTGGTGCTTCGATGGGGTTGTCGGCTGGCTCAGCCTACGCTTCCTAACCGTCTTGGTCTGCGAGGAAACGCTCGGCGTCCAAGGCAGCGGAGCACCCGGTGCCCGCGGCCGTGATCGCCTGCCGGTAAACGTGATCGACGAGGTCGCCACAAGCGAAAACACCGGTTTGGTTAGTGCGTGTTGAAGGGGCGTCCACCAGGACGTAGCCGTCGTCGTCGGTGTCGATCTGTCCTGTCAAGAGTTCGCTGCGCGGGTCGTGACCGATAGCGATGAACAAACCGGTGACCGGCAGTTCACGCCGATCGCCGGTGATGGTGTCCTCGATGACGATTCCACTCACCTTGTCTTCACCGAGGACATCGACAACCTGGGAATTCCATACCGGCTCGATCTTCTCGTTGTTCAAAACGCGCTCGGCCATGACTTTGCTCGCACGCAGTTCGTCGCGGCGGTGGATCAAGTAGACCTTGCTGGCGAACCGAGTGAGGAAGGTGGCTTCCTCGGCCGCGGTGTCACCGCCACCGACCACCGCGATCTCCTGCTCGCGGAAGAAGAAGCCATCGCAGGTGGCGCACCAGGAAACACCGTGGCCGGATAGGCGCTTCTCGTTCTCCAACCCGAGTTCGCGGTAGCCCGAACCCATCGCGAGGATCACGCTGCGGGCTTGGTGGGTGTTCCCGGATCCGTCGGTGATGGTCTTGATGTCGCCGGTGAGATCCACCGAGGTGACGTCGTCGGTGATGAGTTGCGCACCGAAGCGTTCGGCCTGCTTGCGCATCTCCTCCATGAGTTGCGGGCCCATGATGCCGTCGGCGAAACCGGGGTAGTTCTCCACCTCGGTGGTGTTCATCAGGGCACCGCCGGCGGTAACCGAACCCTCGAAGATGACCGGATCGAGCTGGGCGCGGGCGGCGTAGACCGCGGCGGTGTAGCCAGCGGGGCCGGATCCGATGATGATCACGTTCTTGACGTCGCTCACGACGATCCACTCCATAGGTCGGGCTTAACGATGCGGTTTCTGGATACCCCCATGGGTATCTTCACCTCGGGTAACGAGTCTAGGGGCTGAAGTATTCCCGCGGCGGGGTGGGAGTGCCGGTTCGACGGTTGGAAAGTGCGAGGTCGACGGTTGGAAAGTGCGAGGTCGACGGTTGGAAACTGCGAGGTCGACGGTTGGAAACTGCGAGGTCGACGGTTGGAAACTGCGAGGTCGGGGTTTAGGGGGTGAGGGAGAAGGCGACCCGCAGCAGGGTCGGGTCGTGCTCGGGGGCTC
>CAZWIW010000101.1:0-5310 GCA_964634545.1 uncultured Rubrivirga sp. | reverse complement strand
CCCCGGAGTTGGCGAAGATCATGGTGGACGCCGATATTGCACGGCTGGAAGGTGCGCCCGAGGGCCGGTTCTAACCGACCTTCGTCGATTCGATGCGCGTCCTCATCACCGGTGCAGCCGGACAAGACGGAACCATCCTCGCCAGCCATCTTGCCAACCAAGATGCGAGCATTTTTGGACTGATCAAACCCGGAACTGACGCTCATCGATTGCAGCTCTACGTACCCGACATCACGATTGTTGAAACCGATCTCGCCGATACAACGGGATTACAAGCCACCATCCGGGATATAGAGCCCACGCACATCTGGAACCTCGGGGGATTCACCGCCCCGGGTGAATCGTGGGATCGAGAGCAAGAAGTTCAAGCGATCAACGTGGACGCCGTGGCGGTCATGCTGGAGACCTGCAGCAAACATGATCACCCGATTCGGTTCTTTCAGGCATCGTCCTCCCACATTTTCGAAGGCACCGATCGTTCACCGCAAAACGAGAACTTCGAATTGAGTCCGACCAGCCCATATGCCCGATCCAAGGCGCAAGCCTTGGAGTTGGTCAGGAGCTACCGGACCGAAAACAGCATGTTCGCAGTGTCCGGGATCATGTATAACCACGAGTCGCCACTTCGCGGCGAGAACTTCGTCACCCGCAAGGTCACCAGGGCAGTAGCACGCATCTCTGCAGGAATGCAGCAGACGTTGGAACTCGGGGACATCGAGGTTGCTCGAGACTGGGGGTGGGCGCCTGACTACGTCCGCGCCACGCTGTTGATGATGAACGCCCCGGAGCCCAAGGACTATGTGCTGGCAACCGGTATCTCGCACCGCCTCTCTTTCTTCGTGAAGAAGGCTTTCGAAGCTGTCGGTATCGCAGACTGGCAGGACTATGTGATTGCCCGAGACAGCGATCGCCCGGTCGACACCAACAAGATGGTGGGTGACCCACGTGCCGCCTATCTCGAACTCGGTTGGCGGCACACTGTGGATTTCGATTCGATTGCGAAGCGAATGGTTGAACATGACCTCGAGTTGCTCAGCAACCCCGATGCGTTGTGGCGCGATCCGTGGATGGGCGGGAAGTAGTTGCTAGGAGAACAGACTCGATAGCCAACGGACCCCAAGGCCATCGGTCATCGGAGGGCCGGCGTGGTCGAATCCCCACAGCAGGATGAAGGCCAAGGCCGCATACAGCGGCACGCGCATCGGCCGGCTCACGTCCGGTCGAGCGAGGGCGAGCAGCGATAACTGCGCCGTGATCAAGAAGATCCATCGGCCGTAATCCCAACCGAGAATGAACAGCGGTAGGACAGCGGCCACTACGAGCAGGCCGATGATTCGCTCGCGTGGGAGGAACCGAAGCGCGAAGAACGGCAGAGCAGCCAAGGCTGCCGGCAGCAGGTAGCCCCAGTAGTTGGGGTAACTCTCGGTGACCAACTGCTCGACCATGTCGCGTGCAGGCATACCGAGCGCAGCGAGTGCGCCGCCGCAATCACCAATGCCCCGCTCGTTCCACGAAGCACAAATGGCGCCTGCCGTTTGCGCGTTGCCGGGACGAAGGAACGCTAGGAGTAGCGCACCGAAAGCTGCGATTCCATAGGCACCCAGCACCAGCCAAGCACGGGTCCGCGCAAGAGCCGTGAACGCGAGATAGCCGAACGCAGGAAGCGTGACGATCAAGGCTTCGTGGGAGAAGACCCCGAAGAGAAACAGCGGGAACGCAACCCATAGTCCGAGTTCGCTGCGCGCCGATCGGTAGGCAAGTACCGCAACCGCCAAGGCCACCAAGACCAGCAATTCCTTGCGGGCGTTACCGGTTGCATCCAAAGCAGGAAACAACAAGAACGCCGGAGAGAGAACAAGCATCATCCACACGGGCCCGCGATCGGTTCGCCAATACAGCAGACCGACAAGAGTGAACAGGGCAGCCGCCAGGATCGTCTGGAAGACGGTCACCAGCGTCACCGCACTCGATCCCTCAGGTGCGAGGAGGAAGAAGACCTCACCGGACAGCCCACGCCGAACGATGCCGCCGGAGTAGTCGATCAACCAGTCACCGGCCTGCCACGGATCGAAGGTGTTCAGGCGATTCGTGAGTGGAAACAAGTATCCGCGGTAGAACGCATAAGCCAACCCGAGAACGGTGATCAGCGTGCAGAGGCGCTTGGTACCTTGTTCGCTGAGTGACGGCATTGTCGACCTACTTCGCGATCCCCGTGTATGGCCGCAGCCCTCGTGAATGTCTGCCCTAGCCTACTGAGGTGCCACAACGGATTTCCTACGCCCAGAACGGTGAGGATGTTCGCCTGTGGCACGCCTTCGGTCCGCAACACGGGGACCACCACCCCTTCGTCTACGTGGATGTGGGTGCCAACGAGCCGTGGCACTACTCCGTCACCGCTGCCCTTCATGAACTCGGTTGGCGCGGTCTACTCATCGAAGCCGATCCTGAACTCGTCGCACGGCTGCGTGCGCAGCGGCCTACGGATGCGGTTGTGCACGCGGCTGCAGCCGATCGAGACGGCCAGTTGACCTTCTTCCGTGTCCCGGGGACTGGTTTGGGAACGATGGACGAGGCCGAAGCCGCAGCCGCCCGCGATCGAGGCTTTGCGGTCGAGGAAATCGTTGTTCCGGCTCTTCGCCTCGACGACATCATCGACCGGTTCGCACGCGACCTAGGCCCGGACATCCACGCGATGACCATCGATGTGGAAGGTGCAGAGTCGATCGTTCTTGATGGACTCAACCGGTATCGGCCGTGGGCTATCTGCATCGAAGCGGTGGAACCGGGCACGGCTACCCCTTCGCACCACGGGTGGGAACACAAGCTCACCGATAACGGCTATCAGGATGTGGCCTTCGATGGGATCAACCGCTGGTACGTGGCAAGCGAACGCTGCGATCAGCCCGTTCCTGCGGGTGCTGGAGCACCACCGGGCACCACGATCGCCGAGGCAATCGCCACCCCGTTCCACGCTATCGATATCGGTGAACACGGATGGCAAACAGCGGACACCGCTGATCTGCGTGATCGAGACAACCGCTCCTATAAGCGGATCGCCTGGCAACGCGAGCTGCTGCGAAGCGATCACGATCACCGTGTGCCGCGCGCTGAGTACGAGCGACAGATCGAGGAGTTGCGCACCGCACTGATTTCGGTGCAGGGCAGTCGGACCTTTCGCATGAGCCGCGGGCTGGCACGCGCGGCGAAAGCGGTCTTAGCGCCTGTGCTCAGAGCCCGAGTGCGGCTGAAGCAAGCCCCATGGATCACTCGTCAGCGCCACCTGCGGCACGTCTCGATCAACATGGGTCACCTGACCAATCCTTTGTTCCTCCAGGAATCGACTGACACGGGCATTGACATCTCTCCCTTCGTTCAGGAGCCACCGGGAGTTCAGTTGGATCGGTTCACCCCGCAAGACGCTGAAGCGGTGCGAGCCTGGCTACCGGACAACATCTGCGATGGCGACGAAGAACTCTTCATTCGCTTGGACAACCGCGATGACGTTGTCGGCAGAGTCCGGGCTGCCCTACGCACCCGGCTGCGCATCGAGCAGGGTCCGGTCA
This sequence comes from uncultured Rubrivirga sp., assembly GCA_964634545.1. GTDB lineage: Bacteria > Actinomycetota > Actinomycetes > S36-B12 > S36-B12 > S36-B12. Next base: position 1,747 of record CAZWIW010000101.1, on the reverse strand, counting down.
GCAGACCAACGGATGTCGATGCTTCCTTCGTGGTGTTCGATGCCCGCTCCTTGCAAAGCCCGGCCTTCGGCACCCGGGGAATCGGTCGGTTCGCAGCGGCTGCACTCACCGCCGCCCGCGAAACAGTGGGTGATGAGCGCTTGGTGTTGGTGGTCGACCGCGGTCTATTGCCACTTCCGGAAGAACTGGCCGGACGCTGCCGTCAGGTCACCCACATCACCGAAGACACAGCACGAAGTGTTGCGGCGCTTATTTCCCCTTCGCCAATGACCCACACCCCCGATCCTGTTCTCCCACTGCTCCTGGGGAGCACCTATTCCCTGGCTATCGTGTTCGATTTCATCCCCCTGCAGTTTCCGGGTGTCTACCTACCGGGAGTCGCTGAGCGGGCTGAGTACGCAGCCTGCCTAGATGCCCTGGCTTGCTACCAGGACTTCAGTTGCATCTCCCACACCGTCAAGGAACAGCTCAATGAATTCCTCGCAACGCGTGGCCGAAGCACCGCTTCCTCGGTGGTCGCCTGGCCACGCGAAATCACTAACCCACCACGCACCAGCAGTGCTGCTCACGAACGATCCGAACGGATCCTCATCGCTTCGGGTGACGATCCGCGCAAGAACACCTTTGGAGGCCTGGCCGGTGTCGCGGCGGCCACCGTCGCAGATGCCAGCCGCGATGTGGCGGTGCTAGGCATGGCCGGACACGACGATCGCGTGCACCACTGGTCGATAGCCGCTGCGATGCGACCGGGCGAAGCGCGCACGCTTGGCCGCGTTGATGACGCCGTGCTCGCGGAGGAGCTCGCCTCCGCCAGCGTGGTGGTGGTTCCCAGCTTCGCCGAAGGCTTGTCCCTTCCGGTCATTGAAGCCGTTCGGCAAGGAACCCCGGTGGTTGCCTCGGATATTCCCGCCCATCGCGAACTGATCGGCACCGGATCCTTCCTCGCTGATCCGGCTAGCCCTCGCAGCATCGCTCGCGCGGTGCGCAGGACGAGCGGTCGTAACGCGATGGCCCGACGCCAAGAAAGGCGATTGCAGGAGCACAATCACGAGGACCTCGAAACGGTGATCGCCGAGCGCTTGCAGCAGCGAGTCATGAATGCGCCGGCATCGCGCCATGCACCGGGGGGCATGGGTTCGAGTAGCAGCGCTACCGGTGCTTGTCTACGTATCGCGCTTGCTACTCCATGGGCACCGCAGAAATCCGGTGTTGCCGATTACTCGGTTGCGACCGGACGCGCATTGGCGCAGTTGTGTGATCTCACCGTCTTCACCACCCGCGATGCCCACCTCGACCTCACCGGGGCCGATCGAATGATCCACGCCCATCGACCTATCGAGGAACTCCTAGCCGATCCCGAATCGGCGGAGTTCGATGCAGTGATCGCGGTTGTCGGAAATAGCCATTACCACCTGCCCTTCATCGAACTGACGAAGAAGATCGAGTGCATAGTGCTCGCGCACGACACCCGAATGATCGAGTACTACCTATCCCTTCGCGGCCCCGGCGGGGTTCAGGAGTTGATGCAGCGCACCTTCGACCCGAGCGCGCCGGCGGGCATTGACCCGGCCCTCGAGGATCAGATTGCCGACATGCGTCTGCTGCAAAACGCGGGACTGTGGGAGATCGCCCGGCGTTCGGCAGCACTGATCACCCATTCACCCACCACCGCGCAGCGGATCGAACAGCAAACCGGCGTCCGTCCGATCGTGTTGCCTTTCGTGAACTACCGACCCTCAGCGCACCA
>CAZWIW010000100.1:0-5329 GCA_964634545.1 uncultured Rubrivirga sp. | reverse complement strand
GTACTCCTCGTAGGGAACGAAGCACTGCGCCGTGCGGTCACCATCGCGCCAGCCGTTACCGGTCGGCCAGATAGCCCACCAGGGGAAGAACTTCTTGCGCTCGGTGTAACGGTTGCCGATGCGCTGGCAGATTCGCTTGGCCTTGCGCTCCACCTTGCGGGTGCCGGGGAAGTTCTTCTTGAAGCTCCCGAGGTCACGCTCGGCAACCATGATCCAGTTCTTCTTCGGCTTGTTGCACGGGTAAGCCGCCTTGGTGCGCGATCCGGGAACGTTGGGGGTGCAGAAATCGAACTGATCGCGAGGGGTCGCAGCCACGAGTGCGGGGGCGGTGCCCGAGAAGCGGGCGAAGTTCTTGCCACCCCTTAGGACGACGTCGCAGCGCATCCAGCGCTCACCTGCGTTCCACTGCGCTTCGGTGGGGAAGACGGTCACGATCTGGAACCTGCTGGGAATCGCGGTATTCGTCAGTCCCAGGTAGGCATTCATCGCATCGGGGGTGCAGGCCTGGGCTACCCGAAGACGCTTCTTGGCATTGGCGTCCTTCGGAATCCCGAAGGTGTCAGGTAGGGAACGTACGTAGAACGTCTGCGCCGTATGCGGGCCCTCGCACGGCACGGCGGGGGCGGTGGCCGCCTGGGCTTTGGTGCCGCCGGCTCGATAGTCGTAGCAGGCGTCCTGCGCGGGCTGTGCTGGGCGAATCGTGGGGGTCGACGCCGTGGCAGCGGGTGCCGAGGCGAGCGTCGAAGCTGCCAGCAATGCCCCTGCGATGGCGATTCTGGCGAGTCGCATGCGCACATCCCCTCAGTCGAAGCAACCCCCGAGTAGCGAGCCCGAGCACGATAACTGCAACCCCCCTCAGCCCGGCAAATCGGTTGTGCCGGGCGGCTAGCCCCGACAGACTGACGGCCATGACCGTGGTGAGCGTTCTGAGTTTGAAGGGTGGCGTCGGCAAGACGTCGGTGGTGCTGGGATTGGCCGGATCGGCGACCGTGAAGGGACTGGCCACGCTCGTGGTCGACCTGGATCCGCAAGGGAATGCGACGTCGTTGTTGAAATCCCACAAACCGCGCACCACCGTGGCCGATGTCCTCGGGCACCCGACCAAAGATTCCGTCGAAGCCGCGTTGACCCCGTGTGATTGGGAAGTAGCGCCCGGTGAAGTGGACGTGCTGCCGGGGCATGCGAACACCATCCGGTTCGACGCCTGGACCGGCGGGCCGTGGCGACCCAAACTCGCCCGCGCGCTGTCCCACCTCGAGGGATACGACCTCGTCCTCATCGACTGCCCGCCCTCCCTCGGGGCTCTCACCCGCGAGGCGCTCGCCGCTTCGGATCTCGCACTCGTGGTCACCACGCCGTCCTACTTCGGTGCGCAGGGGGTCGAGCGGGCGATGGCCGAGATTGATGAAGTCCGCAAGAACCACAACCCGGACCTGCAACTCGCGGGCATCGTGGTGAACCGGGTTCGCTCGGTTGCCGAAGAGCACCGGTACCGCGAGCACGAGCTCGTTGAGATTTACGGGCGCACGGCGGTGATGAAGCCGTTGATGCCCGAGCGGATCGCGGTGCAACAGGCCGAAGGCACCGGCCAGCCTGTGCAGTTGGTGCGCACTGCCGGCGGACGCGAGGTAGCCGAGATCTATGACTCCTACTTGGCGAAGCTGCTCAAACTCGCGCGCTGAGCGACCGCCGGGTTAAACGGATTCGGAATCCTTTGCTGACATTCGCCGGTCGGCAATGGCGGCAACGATCACCGCGACTGCGCCGACCGCGATAGTCATCAGCACGCCGCCGATACCGCCCAGGCCTTGGATGTCATCAGGGTTGTCCGGGCACATGCCCAAGCCGCACTCGGGAACCACCGAGATGCCCACGATCAGCAGATCGATGGTCACCCAGGCGATACCGACGAACGCGGCGAAACGCAGGAAGCCGCGCTGATCGACCACGCCGGTGTCGCCGGCCTCGAAAGTCTTGGTCCACAGCAGCATGAACGCGCATCCGACGATGGCGACCGCGAAGGTGACAAGCGCCCAGGTGTAGAGGTGCAGGCCGAACACCGCTGGTCCGTAGCCGGAATCGCCGGGCTCGATGTGCAACAGGATCTGGCGGATGCTGCCGGCGCTGCCGACCATCGCGCCCAGGATGCTCAGCGCGTAGTGCATCGGGCGCATGCCCCACAAGAGGTTCATGATCGGGCCGACGGCGATCGCAATCATCCCGGAGCGCTGAACCAGGCACAGCGGGCACGGCTGTTCACCCACACCGAACTGCAAGAACAGTGACCCCGCCAGCACCCCGATCAGGCCGAACAGGGCAAGTACGTTGATCCACCGGGCGATCGTGAGTTCACCGGATTCGAAGGCCGTCTCGGCACGGTCGATGATCGACATCGCTGCCCCTAGAAATTGAGCGGGATCGGATCGGTCATGTGCAAGCGCAGCAACGCCAGGGTCCACACCAATGACACAACGGCGAGAACCGGAACCCATTTTTGACGGAAGAAGATCCCGAGGAAGACCGCGATCCACAGGACGAACATGGAGAGCATCACGCTGGCAGGCTACCTACTCGACTACCTCTTTCGGGGGACTTTCGGTTGTCGTTTTGGTGAACGACGACACACGACCGCCCGCGCAGGCTGGCTGAATCCCGCTAGGCTCGCGGACGGCGATCGGCGCGGGACCTCTGCCCGTGCTCGCGCCCTGAGTCTGTGAGAGCGAGGCCTGGCAGTGAAGATCGTGATCCCCGCAGAAACCCGACCGGGGGAACGGCGTGTGGCGATGTTGCCCTCCGTTGTGCGCAAGTTCACCCAGCTGGGCTACGACGTAGCCGTGCAATCCCACGCCGGGGACGAAGCGTTCGCCAGCGACGACGCATTCCGCGACGCCGGGGCGAGCGTGTTCACAGAAGCCGAGCTAACCGAGCAACTCGCTAGCGCCGAAGTGGTGGCCAGCGTGCGGCCGCTGGACTACGGGCGCGCATCCCGGCTCGGCAAAGGCAGTGTCGCGATCTCCTTCCTGTCGCCGGCGCAAGACCTCGAGACGATCAAGGCGCTGCGCGATGCCGGCGCCACGGGGCTGTCCTTCGACACGTTGCCGCGTATTTCCCGGGCGCAGTCGATGGACGCCCTCACCTCCCAGGCCCTGGTTGCGGGATACCGCGCCGCGTTGGTCGGTGCCGACCGGCTGCCGTCGTTCTTTCCCTTGTTCATGACTGCCGCAGGCACGATCCAGCCGGCGAAGGTCCTTGTGCTTGGCGCCGGTGTTGCTGGTCTGCAGGCGATGGCCACAGCCAAGCGCCTGGGCGCGAAGGTCTCGGCCTACGACGTCCGCCCCGCGAGCGCCGATGAGGTCAAGTCGATGGGTGCCACCTTCATCACCCTGGAACTCGAAGCCCTGGAAGGTTCCGGCGGTTATGCCCGGGAGATGAGCGAGGACCGCGCTGCGCGTCAACGCGAACTCCTTACTCCGTACATCGCCGAATCCGACGTCGTCATCACCACGGCTGCTGTCCCCGGCCGCCAAGCACCACTACTGGTAACCCGCGAGATGGTCGAAACCATGAAGCCCGGCTCCGTGGTGGTTGACCTCGCCAGTGAAACCGGCGGCAACGTCGAGGGCTCGCAGCCCGGCGAAGAAGTGAAGGTAGGCGCGGTCACCATTTGGGGCGCGAAGGATGTCGCCAGCGAAATGCCGGTGCACGCGTCCCAGTTGTACGCGATGAACATCGCCGCACTTGCAGGTTTGTTGGTGAAGGACGGTGAGTTCGTCGTCGATCTCGAAGACGAGATCCTCGATGGATGCGCCATCGTCTACAACGGGGAAATCCGTAGCGAGGCAGCGCAGCAGGCGCTGCAGGGAGGTGCGTGAGCATGGATGGCATCGCACTGCTGACGATCTTCGTGCTCAGCGTCTTCGTTGGATTCGAAGTTGTCTCGAAGGTCTCCACCGTTTTGCACACACCGCTGATGTCCGGCGCCAACGCCATCCACGGCGTGGTCGTGATGGGCGCGATCATCGTTGCCGGTGAATCTCCACCCAACTCTTTGGAACTCTGGATCGCCCTGGCTGCCGTGCTGCTCGGCGCGATCAACCTGGTCGGTGGCTTCGTCGTCACCGACCGCATGTTGGAGATGTTCAAATCCAAGAAACCTGCCGCACCAGCTAAAGAAGGCGGTGCGGCATGACCGAGACCCACGTTGACCCCACCTGGGTCCAACTCAGCTATCTCGTTGCGGCGGTGCTGTTCATCCTCGCGCTGAAGTCGATGTCCTCCCCGCGCACGGCACGCACGGGCGTGCTGCTCGGGGCGATCGGTGCCGTGCTCGCGACCGGTGTGCTGTTCTTCAGCGGCATCGAGTTGATGAACCTGACGCTCATCATCGTCTTCCTCGTCGTTGGTTCCGTCGTTGGTCTGGTGGCCGCGCGCCGGGTGAAGATGACCGCGATGCCGCAACTGGTGGCGCTGTTCAACGGTGTTGGAGGTGGCGCCGCGGCACTGATCGCGGTCGTGGAGTATCTGGTTGTCGGTTCCGATGATCTGCTGTTCCTGATCTTCACCGTTGCCACCGTCATCATCGGTTCGGTCGCGTTCTCCGGTTCGATCGTGACCTACTTGAAGCTGCAGGAACTCATGACCACCCGACCGGTGGTCATCCCGCTCGGCAAATGGATCACGATCCTGGTCGCGCTGGCCACCGTCGTCGGTGGTGTTTGGCTGATCGTGGACCCGCAGCAGTGGTTGCTGTGGTCGTTGCTGGGACTCGGCTTGCTCTTCGGCGTCTTGTTCGTGCTGCCAGTGGGCGGCGCGGATGTGCCGATCGTCATCTCGCTGCTCAACGCGATGACAGGTCTGGCTGTGGCGGCTTCGGGTTATGTCCTCGACAACGTTCTGCTCCTCATCGCCGGCACGCTGGTAGGCGCATCCGGCACGCTGCTGACGAACCTGATGGCCAAGGCGATGGGCCGCCCGCTCACCTCCACGTTGTTCGGGGCGTTCTCCGGCACCACTGCCGGCGGGGGCGGCGGTGGCTCCGACCGTCCGGTTCGTTCGGGTTCGGCGAACGATGTCGCGATCATGCTCGGCTTCGCGAACAAGGTGATCCTGGTCCCTGGCTACGGCCTAGCCGTGGCCCAGGCGCAAAGCACCTTGCGCGAGCTCGCCGACCTGCTCACCGAGAAGGGTGTCGAGGTCGATTACGCCATCCACCCGGTGGCCGGCCGGATGCCCGGGCATATGAACGTGCTGCTCGCAGAGGCGAACGTGCCCTACGAGCAGCTCAAGGAGATGGACGAGATCAACCCGGAGTTCTCGGCCACCGATGTGG
>CAZWIW010000099.1:0-5361 GCA_964634545.1 uncultured Rubrivirga sp. | reverse complement strand
TCCCGCCACCAGGTGACGTCGGTGAGATCGCCGAAGGTACAGATCATCGCGATGCCCGAACCCTTCTCGGGATCGGCGAGCGCATGGGCAACTACCGGAACTTCCACATCGAACGCAGGAGTACGCACGGTGCTGCCGAAGAGTGGTTGGTAGCGCTCATCGTCCGGGTGCGCCACGAGGGCAACGCACGCAGCGAGCAGTTCGGGCCGCGTGGTCTCGATAAACACGCGATCGGTGTCGTCCTGCCCGGTCTTGGGGAATCCGATTCGGTGGTAGGCACCATCTCTTTCCCGGTCCTCGAGTTCGGCCTGGGCCACCGCGGTGCGGAAAGTGACATCCCACAGCGTGGGCGCTTCGGATTGGTACGCCTCACCGCGAGCGAGATTTCGCAGAAAGGCCAGTTGGCTCGTGCGTTGCGCATTCGCGTCGATGGTCTGGTAGCTCTGCGACCAGTCGATGGACAAACCCATGCGCCGCCACAACTCCTCGAAGGCCTTTTCGTCTTCGACGGTTAGTCGTTCGCATAACTCGACGAAGTTGCGTCGACCAATCGGGAGTTGATTCTTCGCATCCGGCTTCTCGGGAGGCTCGAAGGAGGGCTCGTACGGCAAAGATGGATCGCAGCGCACGCCGTAGTAGTTCTGCACTCGTCGTTCGGTGGGCAGGCCGTTGTCGTCCCAGCCCATCGGGTAGAAGACCTCGAACCCGCGCATGCGCTTATAGCGGGCCACGCAGTCGGTGTGCGTGTAGGAGAAGACGTGCCCCACGTGCAGCGATCCGCTCACGGTGGGTGGGGGAGTGTCGATCGAGTAAACCTGCTCGCGGGTCTTGGTCCGATCGAAGCGGTACGTGCCCTGTTCTTCCCAGGCCGCGGACCACTTGTTCTCGATGCCGTCTAGCGACGGCTTTTCCGGGACCTCGGGCGCTGATCGCATGGTGGCTCATCCTAGGAGGAGGAGCGCCTGCCTACACTCGCACGGTGGACCTCGCGCGCGTGTGGGCGGAGCTCGATTCGCGGTGGCCCGAGTCGATCATCGAACCCTCCCTAACCCGCATCGCCTCGGTCATGGAACTGCTCGGTGATCCCCAGCGCGCCTATCCGGTCATCCAGGTCGCCGGTACCAACGGCAAGACCTCGACAGCGCGAATGATCGAGGCGTTGTTGCGCTCTCACGGTTTGCGAACCGGGTTGTACACCTCACCCCACCTCGTTGATGCCCGAGAACGCATCCAACTTGATGGTGAACCGATCAGCGAAGACAGGTTGCTTGACACCTGGGCCGACATCGAGCCGTACATCCACTTGGTCGATAAGAACTCGGTGGAAGCCGGCGGCGTGCGGATGTCCTACTTCGAGGTGCTCACAGCGCTGGCCTACGCGACCTTCGCCGACGCGCCCATCGATGTGGCGGTGATCGAAGTCGGCATGGGCGGCACCTGGGATGCCACTTCGGTGGCAGCGGCGAAAGTCGCGGTGATCACCCCGATAGGCATGGATCACTCGGAGTACTTGGGCGACACCATTACGCAGATCGCCGGGGAGAAGGCCGGCATCATCGCGCCCGGTGGCACCGCCATCAGCGAGCGGCAGAGCGAAGAAGCGATGGACGTCTTCCTTCGCCGGGCCGCGGAGACGGACACGCAACTGTTCACCGAGGGCCGCGAATTCGGCATCGTCGAGCGCGAGATCGCGGTAGGTGGTCAGGTGGTCACGATCCGCGGTTTGCGTGGCGAATACGACGATCTCTTCGTTCCTTTCTTCGGGGAGCATCAAGCATCCAACGCGTGCGCGGCACTCGTCACGGTCGAGGCATTCCTCGGATCAGACGACCAACCGCTCAACGTCGAAGTGCTTCGTGAGGGCTTCGCGATGGCCGAAACGACAGGGCGCTTGCACGCGGTTCGTCTGGATCCCACCGTGTTGGTCGATTCGGCGCACAACCCGCACGGGGCGCAAGCGCTCGCCGCCGCCATCCATGATTCCTTCACGTTCGATCGGTTGATCGGCGTGGTGGGTGTACTCGGTGACAAAGACGCTGCAGGTGTGCTCGGGGCGCTCGAACCCGTGCTCGATGCGATCGTGCTCACCACCCCGGCCTCCGCTCGCGCGATGCCGGTCGAGGAGCTCGCCGCGATCGCCGAAGACCTCTTCGGTGCCAAGGAAGTGATGATCGAACCTGACCTCCTCGAGGCCGTGGACCGGGCGATGGCCTGGGCCGAGGCCGACACCGAGACCGGTGGAAACGGGGTGCTGATCACCGGATCCGTCGTACTGATCGGCGACGCCTTGCGGTTGTTCGAGCGGCAACGTGGAATGGGTGAGGTTCAGGCCTACCCGGAGGGGCTCGACTGATGCGCGTGCTCGGTTCCACTGTCTTGATCACCGAGGCGATCATCGTGATGTTGGCGGCGCTCGTGGCGGCCGGGACGGGTGCGGTGGACAGCATGGGGACGTCCTTGGCGATCGGGGGCGTCCTGGCGCTCTTGCTCATCGCGGCCGTGGGAACCATGGGGCGGCCTTATGGCGTGATCGTGGGGTGGGTGCTCCAGGGGTTCGTGCTCGCGTGGGGTTTCTGGGTGCCCTCGATGTGGGTTGTCGGTGGGATCTTCGCGATCTTGTGGTTCTTGGCCGTGCGTAACGGTGCCCGGGTCGATGCCCTGCGCGCCCAGCGGGCCGCAGAGGAAGAGGAACCAGGCGGCTAGGCTCTGCGCGCCGAACAAACCGATCTTCGAAGGGAACCACCCGTGTCAGAGCGCACTCTCGTCTTGATCAAGCCCGATGGCGTCGAACGTGGCCTGGTGGGAGAGGTGCTTGCGCGGATCGAGCGCAAGGGATTCGCACTCGTTGCACTGGAAATGCGCACCTTGGAGCGGGAGATCGCCGAGGAGCACTACGGCGAGCACAAGGACAAGCCCTTCTTCGCCGATCTCGTGGCCTTCATCACCGGTGGGCCGTTGGTGGCCGCCGTGATCGAGGGCCCGGAGGCGATTGCTTCCTGGCGCTCCATGATGGGTGCGACCAATCCGGCCAACGCCGCCCCGGGAACCATCCGCGGCGATCTCGCGACCGAGACGCAGATGAATGTCACGCACGGATCGGATTCGCCGGAATCGGCGGCGCGGGAGATCGCCTTGTTCTTCCCCGGCTTGGCCTGAGTGCCTCAGCGGCAAACCGACTCCACCGGCGGCGCACTCGGGCCGTCCTTGATGCAGTGGCCGGCGCCGGTGCGTCGTTCCTTCCCGTGGGTTCTCAGCGGACTCGGCGTAGGAGCGGTTGCAGTGCCCCTCGTGGGTGTTGCCAGCCTGCGCGGCGTGGTGTCGATCGCCCGCACGAAGGGACCACTTGCTGCCGGACTTACCGCAGGCGGCGCGGCATCGGCCCTCATTGGAGCAACTGTGGCTCTGCGAGCGGTACGTCGATCGAAGGTCCGACAACTGCGGGACGCTGCACGCAAGATCGATGACGGCTTTTCGGAACCGCCGGCGAGTGCAGCGGTTACCACCGGACCGGGATCAGAACTCACATCGGCAGCAGTCGGTCGCGAAGGTGCGCGCTACGTCGGTTCCGCGACCACACCCGATGACATTGAGTTCGTGACCGGTTGCGAGCCGATGGCTGAACCGATTCGAGTGTTCGTTGGTTACGACGCCGCCGATTCCATCGACGCCCGCATCGAGTGGGCGATGACGGAATTGCGGCGCACCGGCGCATTCCAACGTTCGACGTTGTTGGTGCAGGCACCAGCGGGTACGGGCTACGCCAACAGCACACCGGTGGATGTCGTTGAAATGTTGACGCGCGGTGACTGCGCGTCGGTGGCTGTTGGGTACGGACTGCTCCCGAGTTTCCTTTCCTTGAATCGAGTGCCGGCTGCCACACGCACTCAGGGCGCGTTACTCGAAGCGATCGCTGGTGAATGTCGAGGACTGAGTAATCCGCCCCGAGTACTGCTCTACGGAGAAAGCTTGGGTGCGAAAGTGCAGCAGCGCGCATTACCCGGGGGCGTCGCCGATCTCGAGCGGCTAGGAGTCGATCGCGCGCTGTGGGTGGGCACGCCGGGTGGAATCGACTACGACGACGCCCACCGCCTGTTCGATCCCGTCGGCATCACCATCGATCGCCCCGAACAGCTTCCGTTGTGCGCGCCAGAGGCACTCGATGGGATTCGTGTCTGGTTCATCGAGCACGATGCCGATCCGGTGGTTCGGTTCCGGCGCGACCTCATGAACCGTCGTCCGGCTTGGCTGGATCCGACCGGGTCACCCGGCCGGGGAGTCCCCGCCCAGATGCGCTGGTGGCCGGGAATCACCTGGGCGCAGGTGCTGGTGGACACCGTGTACGCCACGGATGTCACGCCGGGAGACTTCCGCAGTTCCGGGCATGACTATCGGGCCGATTTGGGGGTGGTCACGACCACCGCGTACGACCTGAACGAGTCAACGCCCGTAGGCAGAGCTCCGGGGTGGCAAGTCCGGCTGGAGGAGCGGCTGCGGGCCCTGGAAATCCGCCGAGCCGAGCGGGTGGCTCCGGGTAGCGGCACCGGCTAGCCGACTCGCTACCCTGGGGGCTGGTCTTTCCTCACGACCCTTCCCCGAGGGTCCGCCCCTAGATCGGCGGATCCGCCCCATAGAGAGGTTGCCCTATGTCCGCCAGTACCTCGTTCGTCGGCCGGGACATGGCCGTCGACCTGGGCACGGCCAACACCTTGGTGTACGTCCGGGGCCGGGGCATCGTGTTGAACGAACCTTCGGTGGTGGCGATCAACAACACCTCCGGTGGCATCCTCGCGGTGGGTGCCGAAGCCAAGCGGATGATCGGCCGGACGCCCGGCAGCATCGTCGCGATCCGACCACTGAAGGACGGCGTGATCGCCGACTTCGACACCACCGAGCGAATGCTTCGTTACTTCATCCAGAAAGTGCATCGTCGGCGTCATTTGGCGAAACCACGGTTGATCATCTGTGTGCCGTCGGGCATTACCGGAGTCGAGCAGCGTGCGGTGAAGGACGCCGGTTACGCCGCGGGTGCCCGCAAGGTGTTCATCATCGAGGAGCCGATGGCCGCAGCGATCGGTGCCGGTCTGCCGGTGCACGAACCGACCGGGAACATGGTCGTCGACATCGGCGGCGGAACCTCCGAGGTTGCTGTGATCTCGCTCGGCGGCATGGTCACCAGCCTTTCGGTGCGTGTTGGTGGCGATGAGCTCGACAACTCGATCGTGCAGTACATCAAGAAGGAGTACTCCTTGATGCTCGGCGAGCGCACCGCCGAGGAGATCAAGATGGCGATCGGTTCGGCGTTCCCTATGCCCGATGAGCCGCACGCGGAGATCCGCGGACGCGACCTGGTCACCGGCCTTC
>CAZWIW010000098.1:3035-5388 GCA_964634545.1 uncultured Rubrivirga sp. | reverse complement strand
TCGGCGGGCTCGACCAAGGGCGGCAGGCTCACGGTGACTCCTCGTTCCATCTCAGGTGCTTGATGCTTCAACAAGGCTAACGACGACGCCCCCCGCCGTATTCCCTACCTATCTAGTTGCAAATGCCTCGCAGAAACCCCCCCGCCGAACGGGCAGTTACGCGGGGCGCCCCATCATCTGTGTCATCCCCTTCTCGATGGACTTCCAGATCGACGATGGAACCACTGCCTCGACCGGACCCAACTCCCACTTGTTCACGGTGTACAGCGCCCATAGCTGGACGACGGAATCCCTCGTGAGGCCCGCGACACCGGCGGGGATGAAAACACCGCCGGGCAACGATGCAACCCTGGTTCGACTGGTTACCGCAGCGATGACCGTCGTGCGCATCCGGGAGTGATTGAGTTCATCGCCTTGGATGACTACTGCCGGCCGCCGTCCTTGAGGCTCAGAACCGATTGCAGTGCCGAAGTCATACCAACGAATCTGTCCTTGCGAGACGAGGTCAGGAGTCGCCATCTTCTTCCCACTCCCATCCTCCATCTGACATGGCGCGTACGAATGCTGCGGCGAAGCCAGCGAGTTCGGCCTCATCGGGGCCGTAGTAGCCCGTCTCATCAAGGATCGCGTTGATCTCCGCGACTCGATCGGGGAGCGTGAGTTCCTTCACGTACTGCCGGGCCGCATCGGCGAAGAATTGGGAGCGGGAGATCCCCATTTTCTGCGCCTGGGCCTCCACTGCCTGGAAAACGTCATCGGGGACTGAGATTGCGAACTTCATCTTGGGAGTATTACTTGGTATTACCATCGCGTCAAGGAGTGTGTCCATGGGTCGACCTTGGACCCGACCGCACTCCCAGCACTAGATCCGGTTTCCGGCTGTGGATGACGCCTACGCGACGAGATTGCGTAGGACCCGAAGTGCCACCGAGAGCGTGGCGAGATCGGGTTCTTCGACCGCGTTGATCTCTTCGAGGGTCCCGCGGGCGCGGGTGACTCCCTCGGCATTCACCTCTTCCCATTGCTGGATGCGTTCGCGCGGTGGGGTGCTGGGGTCGGTGGATTCGATGACGGTGCTCGTCAGCGATGCGATGGCTTGATAAAGGTCAGTGCGTAGGGCCTGACGAGCAAGGGCGGACCAGCGATCTCCGCGCGGGAGTGCGGTGATGCGCAGGAGCGTGCGGTCCATGTCGTAACGGTCGGAGAGTGTGAAGTACAGCGGGATGACAGTTGCGGAGTCTTCGCCGGTCATGGCGCAGATATCGGTGATGTCCAGCAAGGTGAAGACGTCCAGGCTGCTAGCCGAGCGCCGCGCGAGTTCGTCGGGGGCGCCGGCTTCAAGGAAACGCTTGGTGAGGCGTTCGTAGCGCGCAGCTTCATTACCTTGCAGCATCGTTGAAACACCACCGCTGTGCTGGGAGATGACAGGGGCGAAGTAGGCGACCTGCTCGGCGATGTCGATATCACCGGTGCGGGTTTGCAGGAACCAGCGCGTGGCGCGGTCTAGTAGCCGTCTTGTTTCGAGTTGCAGTGCGCTTTGCGCACTCGTGGGGATCTGGTTATCCAGGGCATTGACGCCGTCCCACATCGCGTCGATGCCGAAGACCTCCATCGCGGTCAGCGCGGCACGTACTACCTGCTCGGCGGTGGCGCCGGTTTCCTCGATCGCGCGGAATACGAAGGTGATGCCGCCGACGTTGAGTAGGCGGTTGGTGACAACGGTGTTGATGATCTGCGCGCGTAGCGGGTGAGCGGCGATCCCCTCGGTGAACTGCTCGCGCATCGCGGGCGGGAAGTAGTCGGTGAGGGTCTTCTCGAACCACGGATCATCGGCAAGGGTGGTCTCGTTCAGTTCGGCGAGCAGGGCGATCTTGGCGTAGGCGAGCAGCACCGCGAGTTCGGGTGAGGTGAGGGCTTCACCGGCCGCGCGGCGGGTGGCGAACTCTTCGTCGTCGGGCAGGAACTCCAGCGCGCGGTCGAGGATCCCCTCATGCTCAAGATGGCGGATCATCCGTTGGTGGACGGTGACCAACGACTGCGCGCCGCGGCGGGCGTTACCGAGGACCACGTTTTGGTCGTAGTTGTCCTGCAAGACCGCTTCTGCGACCTGGTCGGTCATCGACTGCAGGAGTTCCTCGCGCTTGGCGGCATCGAGGCGGCCTTCGCGGACGGCGAGGTCGAGGGCGATCTTTATGTTGACCTCGTGGTCTGAGGTGTCCACGCCGGCGGAGTTATCGATGGCGTCGGTGTTGAGCTTCACGCCGTGGCGCGCGGCCTCGATGCGTCCGAGTTGGGTGAGGCCGAGGTTGCCGCCCTCCCCCACGACCTTGACCTTGAGTTGGCTGCCGTTCAC
>CAZWIW010000098.1:0-2935 GCA_964634545.1 uncultured Rubrivirga sp. | reverse complement strand
GTCGAGTTCGCGGAAGTGCCGCTTGACCGACTCCCATGCGCCCTTCGCGGTGATGCCCATGGCCTTGTGGTCGTAGCCCACCGAGCCGCCGGAGGCGAACGCATCACCGAGCCAGAAGTCGTGCTCGGCCGCGATCTCATTGGCGAGGTCCGAGAAGGATGCGGTGCCCTTGTCGGCGGCGACCACGAGGTAGGGGTCGTCGCCGTCGTGGCGGACCACGTTCGGTGGCGGGACGACCTCGCCGTCCTTGAGGTTGTCGGTCACTTCGAGCATCGCGGAGATGAACTCGCGGTAGGACGCACGACCTTCCTTCGCCCAGCCTTCGCGGTCGGTGGTGGGATCGGGCAGCCGCTTGGCGAAGAAGCCGCCCTTCGCCCCGACCGGGACGATCACCGCGTTCTTGACCTCCTGGGCCTTGACCAGGCCGAGGATCTCGGTGCGGAAGTCCTCGCGGCGATCGCTCCAGCGCAAGCCACCGCGGGCCACCGGGCCGAAGCGCAGGTGCACGCCTTCCACGCGAGGTGAGTAGGACCAGATCTCGAACTTCGGCTTGGGTTGCGGCAGGTCGGGAATCGACGCGGGCTCGAGTTTGAATGCGACCGAGCAGCGTTCGTCACCGGTCAGAGAGATGGCGTAGAAGTTGGTGCGCACCGTGGCGCGGATCAAGGTGAGGAACTGCCGCAGGATGCGATCGGCGTCCAGGCTCGGTACGGCCTCCAGGGCCTGCTCGATGCGTTCGACGAGGCGGTCTTCGGTTTGCTGCCGGTTGCCGGGTGCTTCGGGGTTGAAGCGAGCTTCGAAGAGTTCGAGCAACAACCGGGAGATCTCTGAGTAGTCGAGCACCACCTGCTCGAGGTAGCCCTGGCCGAAGGTGGAGCCGATCTGGCGTAGGTAGCGGGCGTAGGCGCGGATGATCATGGCTTGGCGCCAGTCCACGCCCGCGGTCACGACGAGGGCGTTGAAGGTGTCGATGCCGCAGCGGCCATCCCAGCAGGCGCGGAAAGTCTCGGAGAAGCGCGAGAACAGCGAATCGAAATCGCGTACGGCGGTCTCGGGCAAGGTCACGCCGAAGTCCAGGATGCGCGCTGGCGGCCGGTTGGTGCGGTTGATCTCGTAGGGGTGTTCGTCGATCACGTCCACCCCGAGGCGCTGCAGGATCGGCAGCACCTGGGTCAGCGGCATCGCTTTGCCGACCCGCATGACGGTGAACCGCAATTCACGCGAATCGCTGACCACGGGTGCGTAGAGCTTGAGGTTCAACTCGGCGGGTTCGAGTTGCTCGATCGCGAGGGTGTCATCGACGCCGGTGGATGGTTCGAAGTCCTCTTTGTAGGACTCGGGGAAGGAGTCGTCGTAGATCTTCAGGAGTGCAACGGCCTGCGCCTCCCCCACGCGATCGATCAGCAGGCGCGCGTACTCATCGGTCCAGGAGCGGGTGGCGGCCGCGACGCGTTCTTGGAGGTCTATTTCGTCATAAGCCGGGATGCCTTGGCCCGTGGGAACGTGCACCACGAAGTGCAATCGAGCAAGGATCGATTCGGTGACCCGTGTGGTGAACTCGACCGATACGCCGCCGAAGGTCTCGCGCAAGATGGATTCGATCTTCAACCGCACCGCGGTGGTGTAGCGATCGCGCGGCAGGTACACCAGGCAGGACAGGAACCGGCCGTAGTCATCGGGGCGCACGTACAGCCGTGTTTGCCGGCGCTCTTGAAGGTGCATGACCGATTCGGCGAATTGCGCGAGGAGAGCGTCGTCGATCTGGAAGAGCTCATCGCGCGGGTAGGTCTCCAGGAACTGGAGTAGGTCTTTCGCGCTGTGCGAGCCGGGCACGTAATCCAATGCGCGCATCACGTAGTCGAGTCTGTCGCGCAGGATCGGGATATCCGCCACCGAGTGGTTGTAGGCCGAAGCCGCGTACAGACCCAGGAAGCGCCGCTCCCCAACCACGTTGCCTTCGGCATCGAACTTCTTTACACCGATGTAGTCCATGTAAGCAGCGCGGTGCACAGTAGATCGGGAGTTCGCCTTGCTCAAGACAAGCAGGTGCGGTTCGCGGGCCTTGGATCGCACGGCGGTGGGCAGTATCGCGAAGGACAGCGAGACGGCGTCGTCGTCTTCCTCGCTCTGCGCGCTCTGCCGCAGGATGCCCAACCCGCTAGCGGGAACCGGACGCAGCGCGTCTTCACCTTCGATGGTGATCAGGTCGTACTCGCGGTAACCCAGGAACGTCAGGTTGTTGTCCGCGAGCCACTCCAGCAGTGCGCGGGTCTCGTGGATCTCGTGGGAATCCACCCCTACTGGCGGGTGTTGGTTCAACTCGTGCGCGATGCGGTGGGCCTGATCGCGCATCGGATGCCAATCGGTCACGGCCTTGCGAACATCGCCGAGCACGCGCCTAGTGGAGTTGATCAGCGGTTCGAGATCGTCGGAGACGAAATCGCGTTCCACTTCAATCCGCATCCACGATTCGATAAGCGCGGCGGGCGGTGCTTGGTCCACATCGATGTCGAGCACTTCGATGAGGGTTCCGTTCGCATCGCGCCGGACCGCGAGTTGCGGGTGGACGATGAGATGCACGTTGCGTCCGGCGTGCACCAGATTCGAGGTAACCGAATCGACGAGGAAGGACATATCGTCGGTCACGATCTCGATGACCGAATAACCGACACCGGAGACATCGGGAGTCCATCCACGGACCAGCGCTTCACCGGGTTGCCGGTGGCTCGCCCACTTCCCCATCGACTCGAGTTCGTCCACCATCTGCGGCACCTCGTGCCCGGCGAACTCCTCATCCGAAAGGTAGCGGTAGAAGCGGGACGCGAATGCGCGCTGACTCTCGTCCGGAAGTTGCGCTAGGGCCTCGCGCCACAACTGGCCCGCGATGTCGCCCACGACTATCGCCCCTGCCTATCGGTCTCGCACCGATCGAATC
>CAZWIW010000097.1:1368-5434 GCA_964634545.1 uncultured Rubrivirga sp. | reverse complement strand
TCGACCACCACGCTGAGTTTGTCGCGCCTGCCGACCTTCTCGACCGTGACGCCTTCGAGATCCATCCCGGCTGCGGCGGCGAGCGGCGCGGCGAGAGACTCGACATCTGCTGGGGAAATACCCATCACGCCACCGCCCTTCGGGCCAGATCCTGTTGTCGATACCTAGTTGTGGGCCAGATTGTAACGCCGATGAGTGGGCCCATGGGATCCTTGCGCCGTGCCAGCCCCCACCCGACGCGCCGTGCTCCTAGGTGCCATCGCCACGAGCGCCACGGTGGTGGTGGGGTGCTCGAGTTCGGATGAGCCACCCGAGGCCATCGAAATCGAACCGACCGCGCCCCCGGAACCTGATCCGAACGTGCTCGATGAACTCGCGCTCATCGGGGCCTACGCCGGCGCCATCGACGCCTTCCCGGAACTGCGTGGCACGTTGAGCACGATCGCCGACCAGCACCGCGCGCACGCCCGCGAACTCGGTGCCAGCGAGGACGAACTCGCCTCCGTTGCCCCGATTCCGCCGAGTGCCACCAACATTCGCCCCGCAGTGACTGAACTGATCAAGCGTGAGCGTTCGGCGGCGAACCTGCGCGCCGACTCGACCGCCGCCGCGCCAGATCCTGACGCGGTGCGGGCGCTGACCTTCATCGCCGCGTCCGAGGCATCGCATATCCCTGAACTGCAGGATGTCCGGCGGGCTTTGAAGGACGGCTCATGACCTATACCGATCCTGCGGTGGTCGCGACCATCCAAAATGCCATCCGCTCCGAGCAGAACTACGTCTACGCATGTGGTCTGACCGGAGCCCAACTCAACGGCGGTGCGCGACGCCGGGCTGTCGCGCAGATCGCCGCACGCCAACAGCGGATTCAGGCGTTGGCGTCGATGATCACCGATGGCGACGTCCCAACCACTCCGCCAGCGTTCACCCCGCCTATCGCCATCGAGAACGCCCGCAGCGCCCGCGCCTCTCTGGCCCAGTTGAACAACGCGTTGGTGGGTGTCTACGCGCAGATGGCCGCAAGCACCGAGGGTGAGGACCGCACGTTCGCCGTGGAGCAGGCACAAGACAGCGCACGCACTGCCGTGCAATGGGGGGCCGCCTCTCAGGCTTTCCCAACCGGTGACTAGCCGGCCGACGTCACCCGACGAGCACTAGCCGCACGATCAACACCGCGACTACCGCCAAGAACACCACTCGCACGAAACCGCTACCGCGGCGCAGGGCCATCCGCGCTCCGACAACCGCACCGATCACATTGAAGGCGGCCATCACCAAACCGACCTGCCACCAGATGTAGCCACCGAAGCCGAAGATGATGATCGCGGCGATGTTGGTACCGAGGTTGACGATCTTCGCGGTTACCGATGCCGACAGGAATGAATATCCGAGCAGTCCCACGAGCACGATCAACAAGAACGATCCGGTCCCCGGCCCGAGCAAGCCGTCGTAGAAACCGATCACCAATCCCGCCGCCCCGGCGATCGCCACATGCCGGCGCCCGGAGAAGCGCAACCGATCGACCGAGCCCATGGCCGGGCTGATCGCCACCCACACCCATGCGGCGATCAGCAATGCCACGATCACCGGACGGAAAACGTTCTCCGGCAACGACGACGCCGTCGCGGCGCCGGCCAAAGATCCGATGAACGCCAGCCCAGCCATCGGCAGCGCCGCACGCAGATCCGGGCGCACCTTGCGCAAGTACGTACCGGTTGCCGCTGCCGTTCCGAACACGCTGGCCACCTTGTTGGTCCCCAGTGCCTGCACGCCTGGGCCCGGCAGACCCAGCAACAAGGCAGGAACTTGCAGCAATCCCCCGCCGCCGGCCACCGCGTCCACCCATCCGGCTACCAGCGCCGCGAGCGCCAGCCAGATGAGGATGTCGAGATCGACCACTCCTTAGGACCGAACGAGGGACACCAGGTGGGATACCGCGTCGTCGACCGGCACGTCGACCCGCTCGCCGGTGGCTCGATCCTTGACCTCGATCGATCCATCGGCCAGTCCGCGTCCGACCACGACGATCGTGGGCACCCCGATAAGTTCCGAATCGTTGAACTTCACACCGGGCGAGACTCCACGCCGGTCATCGAACAGCACACGCAGGCCGGCAGCGGACAACGACGACACCAATTCCTCCGCGAAGGAGAAGACCGCATCGTCCTTGCCCGTGGCCACGACATGCAGATCCGCCGGGGCGATCTCCCGCGGCCAGATGAGCCCCTTGTCGTCATGATGCTGCTCGGCGATCGCGGCTACCGCGCGGGAAACACCGATGCCGTAGGAACCCATGGTGACGGTCACGAGCTCCCCGGATTCGTCTTGCACCTGCAGGCCCAACGCTTCGGCGTACTTGCGCCCGAGTTGGAAGATGTGCCCGATCTCGATGCCGCGGGCGATCTCCACTTCCGCTCCGCACGCCGGGCAGGCATCGCCGGCGCGGACTTCGGCAACGTCGATCACGCCATCGGCTTCGAAGTCGCGGCCGTATACGAGGTCGTAGACGTGTCGGCCCGGTTCGTTCGCGCCGGTGATCCACGCGGAACCGCGAGCGATCCGCGGATCGAGCAAGTACTCGATTCCCGAACTCCCAGACGAACCCAGTGTGCCCGGGCCGATGTAGCCCTTGACCAAAGCCGGGTTGGCTTCGAAGTCCTTTTCCTCGAATGCGCGAATTTCCGCCGGATGCACCGCGGCTTCCAGCCTGCGCTCGTCCACTTCGCGATCCCCGGGAACACCGATCGCCAGCGGACGTTCGCTGCCGTCGAGCTCCACCCGCATCACGATCACGTTCTTCAAGGTGTCGGCGGCGGTCCACTCACCGCCGGAAGCGCGAGTCAGCTCCGGGCGCGCATTCGACACTTGCACCAGCGTCTCGATGGTTGGGGTATCCGGGGTGTTCTCGACGTGCGCGGGTCCAGCCGTTACCGAAACCTCCTCGGCCTGCGGCACCGACACCGCTTCCACATTCGCCGCGAATCCGCACGACCCACACCGCACGAAAGTGTCCTCACCCACCGGGGTGGGCGCCAAGAACTCCTCGCTGGCCGAACCACCCATCGCCCCGGACATTGCCGAGACGATCACGTAGGACAGGCCCAACCGATCGAACGTGGAGATGTACGCATCGCGGTGGCGCTGGTAGGAGCGCTCCAGCCCGGCGTCGTCCACATCGAAGGAGTAGGAGTCCTTCATGACGAACTCTCGACCGCGCAGGATCCCGGCGCGTGGGCGTGCTTCATCGCGGTACTTGGTTTGGATTTGGTAGATCACCAACGGCAGGTCCTTGTAGGAGGAGTACTCCCCCTTGACCATGAGCGTGAAGAGCTCCTCGTGCGTGGGGCCGAGCAGGTAGTCATTCTCGCGCCGGTCCTGCAGCCGAAAGAGGTTGTCGCCGTATTCGACCCAACGATTCGTCGCCTCGTAGGGCTCCTTGGGGATCAACGCCGGGAAGTGCACCTCCTGGAACCCCGCGGCGTCCATCTCCTCGCGCACCACGTTCTCGACGTTGCGGAAGGTGAGATAGCCCAGCGGTAACCACGAGAAAATGCCCGGCGCCACCCGCCGCACGTACCCGGCCCGCACCAACAGTCGGTGGCTGGGAACTTCGGCATCGGCTGGGTCATCACGCAGCGTGCGCAACAACAGCGTGGACATGCGCAAGATCACGAGGCGGGTCCTTCCTGGGAAACCCGAAGGATAGTTGTCAGAACAGCACCGTGGCGAAGTGCCCGTAGTCGCGGAAACCTACGGACCGATACAACTTCATCGCCGGATGGTTGTAGGAGTTCACATACAGCGAGACCACCGGGGAGATCGACTCGCGAGCTTGCTGCACCACCGACGCCACGGCCGGTGCGGACAACCCGCGCCCGCGCAGTTCCGGCGCCACCCACACGCCCTGCACCTGGCACGCCTCCGGCGATGCCGCACCCACCTCGGCCTTGAATTCCACGCGACCATCGACGATCCGCACGAAAGCCCGCCCGGAGTCCACCAACTCTGCGATTCGTGCCCGGTAGGCGTGCCCTGCTCCCCCGCGCACCGGTGAAACCCCGACCTC
>CAZWIW010000097.1:0-1268 GCA_964634545.1 uncultured Rubrivirga sp. | reverse complement strand
TGTCGGACGTATCCGACAAGGGACTTACCTTCGCCGGCGAACGTGGTCACGCTGCAGAATCTAAACCGTTTCCACTATCGGCTCGCCGGTTTCGCCTTCCATTTGCTCGGCTAGGCGCATGGCTTCCTCGATCAAGGTCTCCACGATCTGGGATTCGGGGACCGTCTTGATCACTTCACCCTTGACGAAGATCTGACCCTTGCCGTTGCCCGAGGCCACCCCGAGGTCGGCATCGCGGGCCTCTCCGGGTCCATTGACCACGCAGCCCATCACGGCCACCCGCAGGGGCACCTCCATGCCCTCGAGCCCGGCGGTCACCTGCTCGGCGAGGGTGTAGACGTCCACCTGGGCCCGACCGCACGAAGGGCAGGAGACGATCTCCAAGCCGCGTTCGCGCAGGTTCAGCGATTCCAGGATCTGCAAACCGACCCGCACCTCCTCGATGGGCGGAGCCGAGAGTGAAACGCGGATGGTGTCGCCGATGCCGCGCGATAGGAGCCCACCGAAGGCAACCGAGGACTTGATGGTGCCCTGGAAGGTCGGCCCGGCTTCGGTGACTCCCAGGTGCAGCGGGTAGTCGCATTGTTCGGCCAGTTGCATGTAGGCCTGCATCATCACGACCGGATCGTGGTGCTTGACCGAGATCTTGATGTCCCGGAAATCGTGCTCTTCGAACAACGACGCCTCCCAAAGCGCCGATTCCACGAGAGCCTCCGGGGTGGCCTTGCCGTACTTCTCCATCAGTCGCTTGTCCAGCGAGCCGGCGTTGACGCCGATCCGGATGGGCGTTCCGCAATCCTTCGCGGCCTTGGCGATCTCCCCCACCTTGTCGTCGAATGCCTTGATGTTGCCTGGGTTCACCCGCACTCCGGCGCACCCGGCGTCGAGGGCCGCGAACACGTACTTGGGCTGGAAGTGGATGTCGGCCACCACCGGGATGCCGGACTTCTTGGCGATCGCCGGCAACGCCTCGGCATCGTCCTGACTGGGCACCGCCACCCGCACGATCTGGCAGCCCGCCGCGGTCAACTCGGCGATCTGCTGCAAGGTCGCGTTCACATCCGCGGTGAGCGTGGTGGTCATCGACTGCACGCTCACCGGCGCATCGCCACCCACGTACACCGGGTGCTTGTCGTGGCGCAGCAAGATCTGGCGGGTCTTGCGACGGGGGGCCACCACAGGCGGCGGGGCAGAGGGCATTCCTAGACCAACGGACACACGCCCATTATGACGACTCGCCCCTAGCCCTGCTCCCCGGCAACCCGCAC
>CAZWIW010000096.1:0-5488 GCA_964634545.1 uncultured Rubrivirga sp. | reverse complement strand
TTGGATGATCTCGACATCGGCTGCTGCGTCGAACATCCGCTCGACCATCTGCGCCCACACGGCGTTGAAGTAGGCGGCTGCAGCGGAGTCAGCCGTTTGTTGGTAATCCCAGTCCGTGAGTAACGCACGAGCGTCTTCGGTGCCATCAGGTGCGGGAAGTTCCAGCAGGCGGGGCACCAAGAACTCCGCGAGTGCGTTGTTGCTGTCCATCTGGATCGAACGCATCCGTTCCGCCGAGATCAGCGCACCGCCCGCCGTTGCCGATTCGATGAGATCGACGATGCGTTGACTGCGCGCACCGTAGGCCCAATCGTCGGTCAGGAAGTACGGGTAGTCCGGGCCGATCACCGGCTGGTTCGCGGTCACGATCCACCCTTCCGGTGGGTCGATCACGGTCGGCAGCGCTTCGAAGGGGATGTAGCCGGTCCAGGCGTATTCGCTCGTCCACCCCGGTATCGGCCACTTGCCGTTATACCCCTCCCGGATCGGAATCCGCCCGGGTGCTTGGTAGCCGATGCGCCCGCTCGTGTCCGCATACAGCAGGTTCTGCGCGGGGACCGCGAGCAACTGGGCGGCCTCGCGGAATTCCTCCCAGTTCGCGGCGGTGTTCAGCGCATCGAAGGCATCGAAGGTGGGTTGCGGCTCCAGGGCGGTCCAGCGCAATGCCACCTGGTAGGCGCCATCGCCTTCACTCGTCGCGTTGAGCGTTGCCGCACCGGGGGCGGGTACCGGGGCATCTGCTGCCACCGCGTCATAGACCTCGATGTCCTCGATGCCGGAGATGATCGGCCCATCCCGCGTGGTGCGGATGGTCACCTCGACCGGATCACCGCCGGCCACCTCGATGGTCTCGGTGCGCACCTCCAGCGGCAGCAGTTCGCCATCGAAGAGGTACTCATCGCCCTGGACTTGGTGCAGCACCAGATCGGTCACATCCGGGCCGAGGTTGGTGAACCCCCAGGCGATGGAGGCGTTGTGTCCGATGAAGACTCCCGGTAGGCCGGCCATCGTCCAACCGGAGACGTCGTAGTCGCACTCATCACCCGGAACTCGACAATGCAGCGCGGATTGATACCAAAGACTCGGCATCGCGGGAGCTAGGTGCGGATCGTTGGCCAGCAACGGTTGACCGGTGTCGGTCTTGTCTCCAGCCACCGCCCACGAGTTCGATCCGATTCCCAGTCCTGAAGGCCCAAGGAGCTCCTCCAAGGACTCGGTGGCCGCACCGACGGATGCCAGCGCCGGCAACGCACGCTGGTAGTCGGTTCGCATTGCCGCGCGCGGCGCGCTGCCGCTCGCTGCCATCGCCTCTTGGTCGAAGCGACCATCGACAACAGCACCCATCTCCACGATCGGGCGATTGCGCTCGTACGGATAGGGCGGGAACAACTCCTCAGTTGCCGGAATACCCATACTCGCGCTCATCACCGCGCGATAGATCTCATCGCCCATGTTGCCGCGCAGATCCCACGCCAGTGCCTTCAACCAAGCGACCGAATCAGCCGGTTCCCACGGCTCGGGGGTGTAGTCGGGGTTTTGCAGACTCAAGACCGAGTACTCCAAGCCCGATTCGCCACCCGAACGCTCGGCTAGGTAGGCATTCACTCCAGCGGAGTATGAGTTCAAGATGACACGAGATCGCTCGCTGAGCAGTTCGACTTCCTGCTCGGCAATACGACGCCACCCGAGGGTGCGCAAGAACGTGTCGGTGGGCACTTGGCTCGCCCCGAACATCTCGGACAGGCGCCCGGCAGTGATGTGGCGTCGTACGTCCATCTCCCAGAAGCGGTCTTGCGCGTGCACGAAACCTTGCGCGAAGAAAAGGTCCTCGATGGAATCGGCGTAGATGTTGGGAATGCCCAAGTCATCGCGGATGACTTCCACCTCGGCTTGCAGACCGGGAACCTGCAACTCACCGGAGGTTTGCGGGAAAGGGGCGCGCACCAGGTGGAGTGCGTAACCCCCGATTCCGACGAGTGCGAGAACCACCACGAGTCCGATGACCAGCACAACGCGGACCCAAGTACGCACCCCCGCACCGTACTGCGCAGTCGGGGTGTGTCAGGCGAAGACGACGCGGGCCACTGAGATCCCGATCCCGGCCGCCGCGATGCAGGTCACGGGCATGGCAAGTGTCGCCCACCACGCTGCCGCGCGATCGGTACGCCACGTGTGCTGCAAGAACAACGCGTAACTGGAGTACGTGGTCAACGCTCCGCACGCACCCGTGGCGAGCAGTTCGCGCCAGGGACCATCGGCGAGCACGTACGCCACTCCGATCAACAACGAACCGGCAACGTTCACCGCAAGCAAGCCCCAAGGGAATCGGTGCGCCCGCTCGGTTCGCAGCGATGCCGTAACGCGCGTATAGATCACGTGCCGCAGTGGTGCTCCAATCGCACCCCCCGCGGCGATGGCTACCGCAACTGTCCAACTCATGGCGCGCTCTCCCCCGATGGGCGAGCAGGGCTCATGCGAGAACCGAGCGATACGGCGGCGGCAGTCGCAGCGATAGTCGCCAGCACGTAGACGGCAGCAAGGACAACGCCGCCAGTGTCCCCGCGGTCGAGCAGCAAGAACGTCTCCTCGGCGAACGCCGAATACGTGGTGAACCCGCCGAGGAATCCGGTGATGGTGAACCCGGCCAACCAGGCAGCTCGATTCGCCAGCACCGGCGCCAAGGCACCGATCAGCGCGCAGCCGACCACGTTGACCGCGAACGTGCCCCAGGGAAAGCCTCCGTCATAGCCGAGGGGGCCGGCCAGCACTTCGGCGACCAGCCAGCGCGCAAGGGCGCCGAGGGCGCCACCGAGGGCAATCGCTCCCCATATCGGCACGGCGGCAGCGTAGCGAGCGATATTTAGCACTCCGCACCTTCGAGTGCTAATCTCCGCCCGACAAGGAGGACCGGTGCCCACCTACGAGTACACCTGCGCTTCGTGCGGAACCAAGCACGACATCGTCCAGAAGATGACCGACCCCACGCTCACCGATTGCCCCAGTTGTGGTGAGCCGACGCTACGGAAGGTGTTCGGCGGGGTCGGCGTGGTGTTCAAGGGCTCGGGCTTCTACCGCACCGATTCACGCTCGGGCGATAAGAAGTCCGATTCCGGAGGTAGCAGCACTTCGAGTGATTCCTCCAGCGGTTCCTCGAGCAGCACCGCTTCGAAGGGCGAGAAGAAGAAGGACTCGGGCTCGTCGAGTTCCTCGAGCACGTCCAGTTCCTCTGGTTCGTCGGGCTCGTCATCGGGTTCGTCGTCCAGCTCTTGATCCACCCTGTGGATAGTCGTTCGCGCTAGGGGTACCAGTCGACTTACCGTCGCTGCATGGGTGAACTCCTCGACAAGATCCGCCGCGACCTCGCTCCTGGTCAGGTAAGGCGTGGGTTAGGACGACGACGACGCCTGGTCTCGGCCATCCTGGCCGGTCTGGGCGTACTGATGATCGTCACCGCGCTGCGCCCAGCACCGGCGGTTCCGGTTGCCGAGCAGTCGGTGTCCGTCGCCGTGCAAGCAGGTGAAGTGGCTGTGCCGATCACGATTCGTCCGGCGGCAATCGCTTCAGCCCTGCAGCCGGGGATGTCCATCGACATCGTCGCGGCCTCTGACTCTTCGACCGCTGCCCCGATCGCCCGGGAGGCGCGGGTGTTGCGGCTACCTACCTCGGGCTTCGGCCCCACTTCCGAAGCTGTAGTGGTGGTAGCCGTACCGGAAGCCTCCGGGATGCGGTTGGCATCCGCGGGATCCGGTGGTTTCGGTGTCATCATTCGACCAACGCCGTGACCGAAGGAGCATCCATGTTCAAGGGATTCAAGGAATTCGCCTACCGCGGCAACGTGATCGACCTAGCAGTGGCAGTGGTTGCTGGTGCCGCGATCGTCGCACTCGTCGGCGATTTCACCGTTGCGATCATCGAGCCACTTATCGGTCTGGTTCTCGGTGGTGGCGTCGATGTGGGTGTCGTTGTTGTCAATAGCCAGGTGTTCGACTTCACCTTGCTGATCAACTCGATCATCACGTTTATCATCACGATGCTGGTGATCTACTACGCCCTCGTCGTTCCGGTCAATCGGATGCGACGCAAGCAAGAAGATGAAGCGCCGCCCGAGCCAGCCGAGGAAGTGGTGCTTCTTTCCGAGATCCGCGATCTGCTGAATCGCTCGTAGACGCGGCTAGTCCCCGTGATGGGGTGGCACTTGCTCGCGCAGCCACTCGTCATGGCTGGACTCTCGGCGATCGTCGGAATCGAGGTCGCGATCATCACTGGTCTGCTCGGGTAGCAGTTCTTCCGGACCCATGAGTGCAGGTTAACCCGCTTGCCGCTCACGAACGGAATCGTCGTAACGTCCTGCCGTGCGCACGGCGACCGACATCGCGACGGGAACTGTCCTGTCTGAGACCGAATGGCAGCAGCGGCGCCGTGCCCACCACGAGCGAGCCGATCGCTGGATTGCTCCCCACCTAGAACGGCGTCGTCGGGGCATCGCGCATCCGGTGATGGACTTTCTCTTCGACTACTACCCCTACTCACCGGGCCGGCTGCGCACGTGGCATCCGGGGCTCGGCGGGCACCTCGCTGGAGACTGGCAGCCAACCTCGTGCGCCGATCACTACGTTCGTGACGGCGATTGTTGGACGGTCGATCCCCAAAGAGTCTCGACCTCGAGGTTGCGGCTGGCGCTTGCGATCTTGGAAGGCACGCAATCGCGACCCGCGCAGTTTTCCTGCTTCGGCATGCACGAGTGGGCAATGGTCTATCGCCTCGATCCCGCGCAGGTGCGTCACGACCAGCAACCACTGCGATTGTCGATAGACGACATCAGTGAGGCTGTCGACGACGTCGGCTTGAGGTGCACCCATATCGACGCATTCCGCTTCTTCACCGATGAAGCGGCTCCCCAGAACACGCTCCTTCCCACCCGAGCCAACCAGCCCGACCTCGAACAGCCCGGTTGCCTGCACGCGAACATGGATCTGTTCAAGTACGCGATGTGGTTCCAGCCGTATGTTCCCGGCGAACTCGTTCTCGACTGCTTCGAACTCGCCTGCCAGGCCCGCGAGATCGATATGCGCGCCTCGCCATATGACCTTGCCGATCTGGGTTACGAGCCGATTCCACTCGAAACCACCGGTGGTCGCCAGCACTACGCGCATCTCCAGCGTGGCCTGGCCAAAGACGCTGAACCGATCCGCGAACGCCTTACGGCAACGCTGACAAACGTTGCGCACCAGGTTCAGGCGAGGAACTGACCTACTCGTCGATCGCCTCAAGGGACTGCACATCAACCCTGTCTTGGGCTCGATCGGAAGCTCGCTTGTTCGCCTTGAGGCCCTCTAGCCCGATGAAGGGCACCTCCAGGCCATCTAGCGTCACGTTCAATCGGTCTTTCCAACACTGCTCGAAGTCCACACCCGATGGGGTTGTCAGCAAGTCCACACGGTTCGGCGGGTAACCCAACTGCACAACGACATCCGGTTCAACGAAGTCC
>CAZWIW010000095.1:0-5641 GCA_964634545.1 uncultured Rubrivirga sp. | reverse complement strand
TGAAGGCATCCAATGGCGCAACACCCCACCCGGCAGCCAACATCCACGCAAGGCCAGTGCCCAGAGCGAGGGCCCCAAAAACCAAGGCAAACCACGAGCGGGGGTTGCGTAGTGCAAGACCACGCATCCATGACTCCGTTTCTGAGTTCGACCGAACGCCTATGCCCCATGTTCCCACTTCCTCAATGGGAACCGGGTTTTGGTAGTCAGGAAGAAGAGGAATTCTGCGGTGATTCCTTCTCGCCGGATTTGGCCTGCCGGAGACCAATGACCAGCAAGAGGACGGTGATCACGCCAAGAAGGCCCACCGCGATTCCGCTCAGCCCGACCGCCCAATTGAATCCAGCGGCGTAGGCCGGACCGAGATCGTCAACAGCCTTCTTCGCCAACTCACCGGAAGGGTCGCTGCCGCTTTGCATGAAGAGCCGGACATCGTCCATCGCTTTACCAAGATGGCTGGCCGGAACTCCAGACTCTTCCAACCGACCAAGCAGGTTGCGTTGCCCGAAAGCATTCACGAGCGCCGCACTGACCGCGAAGCCCATTGCATAGCCCAGCTGACCGACGGTCGTTCGGAAAGAGGTGACCGGCCCAAAGGATGACTTCGGCGCCTCGGCAACGAACAAAGCCGACTGCGGCACGGACACGAACGCTAGGCCGAATCCGAAGATGAACAACATGATCGCCATGACCCAGTACGGCGTATTTTCGACAACGAACGCGAGCAGCAAGAGTCCGCCGGCGAGGCCAACGAAGCCGCCGGCCATCAAGGTAAGCGAGCGCATCCCTGGTTTCATTAGTCGACCAGCCAGCACTCCTGCGGCACCGAAAGAGACCAGCATCGCTGTTTGCCCCAGTGCCACCTCCCCAGGCGAGAAGTTCTGGACGTACTGCCAGAAGTTGCTCGTCTGCAATTGCACCGTCGCTTGCGCGAAATTCCACGCGATACCGGACACGATGGCCGCAGCGAAGATGCCACTGGCAAACAAGGTCGGCGGGAAGATCGGATTGGCGACCTTGCGTTCAACCGCGTAGTAGAGACCGAAGAGTGCCAAGCCGGCAAACGTGGGAATCAAGAACGCTGGACTTCGCAATCCGCTTGATGCCTGGCTGACGCCATATAGGAATGCGATCATCGCAATGGCGATGAGGATCATTCCGGCATAGTCCGGACGCGGGCCGCTCAACTTCGGCATCGGCGGCAGGATAAGTGGGGTTAAGAAGAAGAAAAGCAGCGCGAGCGCAGGAACCAACAACATGGCAATGCGCCAGTCGATGCTCGCTAGTTGGCCGCCGATCAACGAACCCGCAATGAAGAAGCCGACCATTACTAGGTTCCACAGCCCCAAAGCCGATGCGACCTTGCCGGGGCGGGCAACAAATCGCACGTAGGCGAAAGATGCCGCCAAAGTCGCACCGACTCCGATTCCAGCAAGGGCCCGGCCAGCGAAATAACCCGCGGTGATCGGGCTCAACGCAACGATGACATCGCCCACAACAGCGAAGAGCAATGCCGCCAGCAGGACCTTTCGACGTCCCAGCCGGTCTGCGAGGAATCCCATGGGAAGGACGGTGGCCGCGAGGGCTAACGTGGAAATGCTGGCAGCCAATGCCAACACCGATCCGGTCATGTCAAGGGACTTGCCAGCCTCGACGATCGCAATATTCGCGACGGCTGGATCGATGAGTTGGATTCCGGCGAGGAGGCCAAGGAAGGCAACGGCGATTGTCGGACTCTTCGCGGGCGAGGTTTCAGGCGCATCAACGGTTGACATCGGCAAGACCGTAGCGAACTCGTCGACCGTCCATCTATCGTTCACGCTAAATCACGATGAATGGATACCTATGTGCACGAACTTCAAGGTCAAGCCCGCTGACGACGGAAGCATCGTCGTCGGACGATCGATGGAATTCCCGGTCGGGATTCCTACCTCGCTGGGGATCTTGCCCAACAACTACTCAGGTGAGTCCAGCGCTCCGACCGGAAAGGTTGGGAAGTCATGGACAGCTAAGAATGGCGTGGTTGGAATGTCGGCCTTCGGCAATCCCCAGCACCTATCCGATGGGATGAACGATGCCGGCGTGAGTGCACACTTCCTCTACATGCCCGGTGGCTTTTGCACGTACGCCGATTTCGTGGGCGATGGCAATGACATCGGTGAGTTGGACCTGATCGCGTACCTGCTCGGTACCTGCTCATCTCTTGAGGAGGTGAAGGCGGCGATGCAGGGCGTGCGGGTCTGGGGTTTCGACCCTGGCATGGGTTTCGCACCTCCGTGTCACGTCCTCGTTCACGACACCAAAGCATCCTTGGCCATCGAATTGCACACCGACGGTGTTCACATCGTGGACAACCCGACGAGCATCGGCACGAACGCTCCCTACCTCGACTGGCATCTGACGAATCTCGCCAACTACGTGGGCCTCTCGGCGGAAATGCCCGATCCGGTGAAAGTCGGGGAGTTGACCGTCAAATCCCTTGGTCAGGGGCAGGGGCTCATGGGTCTTCCCGGGGACTACACGCCTCCAGGACGATTCATTCGCGCCGCTACTCAAGTCACGCTGAGCGACAAACCCAAGGACGGGCATGAGGCTGAACTCATTGCCCTGCACATCTTGAACACCTTGGACATCACGCCAGGAATCGTGCGCGAGCCGGCTCCTAGCGGCGGGACCAACGACGAAGTCACCGTGTGGGACTCGATCGCCAATCTCACCGGCAAGCGTTACGCCTATCGCACCGTTACGGACCCGAACGTGTACGTGGTCGATTTGAACAAGGTCGACTTCACCTCACCGGCACGAACACAGGAGATCTCGTGGACCGGATCCTTCACCGAAGTGAGCGTCTAGACAATCCGCATTTGGCCTACCGATTGATCGGAACGCGCTGCACCTTGAAAGCCAAGGTTCCATCAGCGGCCGAGCCCCATGCATAGACGATCGTGTTGAAAGGTCGGTTCACCAGAACGTTGGCCGGCCCGAGGACCTGGGTGTCAAAGTCCGCGGAATTGAGAGTTATCGCGTAGGTGGCAGCTGGAACTTTCTTGGTGGCGGCTGCGCCATTGGTGATGTTGCCGAACACCATGTTGCCTCCTGCGAGAACGTCGACCGCGGGGGCGGCCGCGATATGCCGCACCGTCACGCGTCCCTCTCCGGGTCCGTTTCGTGCTACGCAGTTGGCGAAGACATCGGTCGTCGGGGTTCCATCCTCATCCAGATTCGCGGTCACCGTCGAGCACGTGCCCGCCAGGAAAGTCACATTCTCAACCTCGAGTACGGGATCATCACGCCGGGGCCTTTCCCCGTTGACATAGATCTCCAGGTCGTACGTGCCTGGACGCACCCGCAGGCTCTTGATCTCTCCGGACTTCAGGTTGTTGATGATCCGTCCACCATCGGCATAGACATCAACCACGTTGACACCCAGACCCTCGGGAATTGCGTGGAACACCGAGATAGATGCCTTGTGGGTGGACGCTTCCGCCGCGGTGGCGGACACCGCCGCGCTGCCGCTAGCGACGAGTGCCGTGAGGGCTCCCACTACAGCTACTCGTTTGATTGTCGATCGCATACACACCTGCTTCACTCGAAGGGACACTCCGAGTCAGACTGCAACCATTTCGTTGCTTGCCCAATGTCAACTGCGAGCAATGACCTGTCACGCACCGGCCGAGACCACAAATCAAGAGTGGGTCGCCGGGGGCTCGAACCCCGAACCTACGGATTAAAAGTCCGCAGCTCTACCATTGAGCTAGCGACCCGTAAGAAGGACAACGGACTTCTGCACAAGTCCGTCGTTTCTCAGTGAGGAAGCCTATCCCCAACCACCCGAAGGCTTGACGGTCGGTTTACTCGTGACCTAACGGAATTCTTCCATCCAGCCGAGCACGCAGGTCCCTGCTGTACTTGTTCAGCCCGAGAACATCAACGGTCTGCCCTCGTTGCTCGTACTTGTAGATGATCGCATCGAGAGCGGCGACTGTGGATGCGTCCCACAGATGGGCGCCGGATAGATCGATAACAACCCAGTGCGGATCATCGGCGTATTGGAATTGATAAACGAGGTCGTTACTCGAGGCAAAGAACAACTCACCGTGCACTTCATAGGTGACGTGCTCACCATCATCGGCAACTTCTCGCGTCATCGTCACGAGATGGGCAACTCTGCGAGCGAAAAGCACCGTCGCTGTGACAACTCCGGTCACGACACCGATGGCAAGGTTGTGGGTTATGACGGTTGCTGCGACAGTCGTCACCATCACGATCGTTTCGCTCTTTGGCATGTGCGGCAGGCTCTTCAGACTGTGCCAGTCGAAGGTCGAGTAGGCCACGATGATCATGACCGCGACGAGAGCTGCCATCGGAATGACGGCAACGATGTCGCCCAGAACGACCACCAGAATCATCAGGAAGACGCCGGCGAGGAAGGTCGAGAGTCGAGTGCGCGCACCGCTGGCTTTGACGTTGATCATCGTCTGTCCGATCATCGCGCAACCGCCCATGCCGCCGAAGAAGCCGGTCACGATGTTCGCGACTCCCTGACCCCATGACTCCCGAGTCTTGTTGGAGCGAGTGTCGGTGATGTCGTCCACCAACTTGGCGGTCATCAGCGATTCCATCAAACCCACGAGAGCCATCGCCAATGCGAATGGAGCGATGATGCGCAAAGTCTCGAACGTGAACGGAACGGCTGGGATTCCCAGGATGGGTAGACCTCCCGGAAGTTCTCCTTGGTCACCGACAGTCGGAACACTCCAGCCAAGGGAAACCGCCGCCACGGTGAGAAGTACTACAGCCACAAGTGGCGCGGGAACTGCCGTGGTGAATCGAGGTAGCACCAACATGATCACGATGCCGACGACCACCATGGGGTAGACGATCCATGGCACGTCCACCAGATAGGGCAGTTGCGCCAAGAAAATCAAAATGGCGAGTGCATTGACGAAGCCGACCATCACACTTCTCGGAACAAATCGCATCAGCCGTGCCACACCGAAGAACGCCAAAAGCACCTGCATGACTCCAGCAAGGATGACAGCGGCAACCAGGTATTCCAGCCCGTAATCACGGGCCAAAGGGGCAACGATCAATGCGATCGCCCCAGTTGCTGCGGAGATCATGGCTGGACGCCCACCAGTGAACGCGATGGTGACCGCCATCGTGAAAGAGGCGAACAGGCCTACGCGCGGGTCCACTCCGGCGAGGATGGAAAAGGAGATGGCTTCCGGGATCAAAGCGATGGCTACAACAAGGCCCGCGAGTGCCTCGGTCTTCATGACTCGGGGCGAAATCCAGGCAGGACGGGACAAGGACGGAACGGCAAATGACAAGAAGTAACTCCGTTGAATCGACATGGGAGCCGGCGGTCGGCAGAGGAACAACCGATCAGCTAAGTCTTGTCAGCGTAGTGCAAAGGGAAATCAGGGTGAACTCCTCCATGCAGAGGTGCCCAGTACTCAAGGTCGCCAAGTAGTGAAGGTCCGGCGCTGATTGCGCCGGACCTTCACTACTTGTTCGAGTATTACTCGCTTACTCGTCGGAGTTGGTTTCCTCGGCTTCGGCCGTGACGGTCGTGCGGACCGGGATGCGCGCCGCCTCCGGCTCAGGTTGACGAACACCGCTTACCCGAACCTCGAGC
>CAZWIW010000094.1:0-5878 GCA_964634545.1 uncultured Rubrivirga sp. | reverse complement strand
CAGCCCATAAACCAGCCCAACAACAAACCCGACATCGTCTTATTCGACCTCGACGGCACCCTCACCGACGCCGCCCCCGGCATCGTCAACGGCATGCGCATCGTCTTCGATCACTTCGGCATCGAGCAGCCGGACGAGACCACTATGCGCACCCACCTCGGCCCGCCGCTCGCGGTCACGTGGCGTGAGCACTACAACTTCACCGATGAGCAAGTCACCCAGGCGCTAGCGATTTATCGCGAGTACTACCACGAAGTCGGCATGTTCGAGAACGAAGTTTTCGCCGGCATCCCCGAATTACTCACAAGCCTCAACAACGACGACGTCACCCTCGCCACCGCAACATCGAAGCCGGATTTCTCCGCCACCCGCATAATCGAGCACTTCGGTCTGCGCGATCACTTCGCTTTCATCGGTGCGGCGAATTTGGAGGGCACGCGCGATTCCAAGGCGCTCGTCGTTGGACACACCCTCGAACAACTCAACGCCAACTCGACAACGCACCGCATCCTGATGGTCGGTGATCGCCACCACGATGTGCACGGCGCCCGCCAGCACGGCATCGACACCATCGGTGTGCTGTGGGGTTACGGCGATGCTGACGAACTCACCGAAGCCGGCGCCATCGCCCTCATCGAAGAACCGTCGAAGCTGCGCGGCCAATGGGCTCGTAGCTAACCCAGCGGATCGCGAGCGAAGTCACGCCAGGCTCGGACCCGCACGCGAGAGCGAACCATGGATTCCTCGCCCCCGTACACGATCTCGGGATCGGCCCACTCGATGGAGGACAGTCGAGACTGCCACGCCTCGAAGCCCTTCACCCAGTCCGAGCCGATGGTCTTACCCGACTTGAATTCAATGCTTCGAAACAGTCCTGATTCTTCGAAGGCGAGATCGATCTCGCCACCTCGCTTGTCACGAAGGAACGTCGCTCGCTTGTCATCGCCGTGATTGCGCCACCACTTGATCACCTCGGTGATGGCCCACGTCTCGAACAGCGCTCCACGAAGTGGATTGGATGCCACGTGGTCGACACTGCGGATTCCGAGCAGGTAAGCCATCAGTCCCACATCGAGGAACACAAGCTTCGGCTGCTTGGCGAGACGAGTGCTGACATTCGCGTAATAGGGCTCGACGAAATCGACGATGTACGTGGCCCGCAGGATGGACAGCCAGGACTTGATCGTTACCGATGAGACACCAACGTCGTCACCCAGTGCGGACATGTTCAGGATCTGTCCCGATCGCGCTGCGCACATCCGCAGGAATCGGCTGAAGGTTTCGAGATCGCGCACGGCGGCAAGTTGTCGCACGTCCCGCTCGGCGTACGTTGCGGCGTAGTTGCCGAGCCAGTCCGCAGGCGACACGTCTCGATCGAACAACGCCGGGTAGCCCCCGGTAAGGAGAACCTCGTCAAGTGACTCCGGAAGCAATTGCGCGTCGAGTAGTTCCGCTCCGGACAGCGGCAGCAATTCGACGCGTCCCACTCGCCCAGCAAGTGATTGGCTGATGGTTTGCGCAATCGCGGGTTGCTGCGAGCCAGTCAGGATGAAGTGACCCATGCGTCCATCGCGGTCCACGATTCCTTGCAACCACGACATGAGTTCGGGGACTGCCTGAACTTCATCGATAATCGCCCCGTCTGGGAATCGATCCAGAAAGCCCCGCGGATCGGTGGCCGCGAAATCCCGTTCGTCGGGTTGCTCGAGAGAGACATAAGGCAAGTCCGGGCGCACATGTCGGGACAGAGTGGTCTTTCCCGACTGCCGCGGGCCTGTCAGCCACACGACGGGGAACCCGGCGGCCAGCCGTTCCACCGTGGCCGTGGCGCTCCGCTCGATGAACATGGACAAATTTTAACTTGCACTTTAAATTTGTCCACCCAAAGGGGAGTTACCCCGTAAACGAAACCTCCATCGAGGCCGTGTACCGCTCCACCACCGCCGCCGGAATCCTCCCGCGCTTAGGGCAATCGATCCCGTTCGCCGCCGCCCACGCCCGGATCGTCGAGCTCGCGGCCGGCAGTTCCTGCTTCTGGCGCACCGGCGTTCCGCGACCTTCCGCGCCTACCGACTTACCGGACCCACTCGGCTTACCGCGCTTGCTCATCGGCACCACCCGCGCCTTCTCCAGGTACGGGCGCAAGAGATCCTGCAAGCCGGCGAAGGACTCCTCGGTCAGGTCGATGTCGTACTCCACGCCGTCCAGCCGCAACCGGCGCGTGGTGGCGCCCGCCTCACCGGTGATGTCGTCCACAACTACAACTTGCTGGGCCATATGTCAGATCTCCTACGCGGGCCGGGTCAACAAATTCGACTTCCCGCTCAGAAAAACCGCCCGCATTCACTTTGCGCTTTTCTGTGCGCCCCCGCGGATATTCCAACACTAACCTCTGACGCGTTATTCGACAAATGTCGAACTAACCGGTCATTGGAAAGTCATGACCGGTTCATGACTTTCAGCGAATTTCCATTCCTATTTCACATGAACAAAACGCCCGGTTCATGATCTTCTGCAGATCCACATCAGTTACCGAACAGGATCCTCCACGAGGACCTCGATATCGACGCTTCGTGCGCTTCGTTCGGTTAGCGTCTCGATGAAGTCTCGCGCTTGGTCCCTGGCTTGGTCGAGATCATCTACCTGAGTTATGCCGACACCATCTATGTGGAGTTCCCAGCCGGAATCCCCGCCGGACGTCCACCTCTTCGCACGCACCGTGTAATTCCTCATGAGAGCCACCCCTTCGGAAGACATTCAAGCCGAAGCACCGCCTGCCGCACAAGACCAGGAGAAACGGTGCGCTTGGTCGTGATGACCACCATGTGCTGCCCGCAAGGGCAGTACCACTTCTCATGATCACCCTTACCCGGACGAGAGATACAGCCGTTACGACGCAGGGCTTTAGCCATGTGTCGGTAGCTAACGGACGAGACCACATGACTACCTCATCGCGCCTCTCGTTCATCAGTGCACCACGAATCGAGACCTGTGGACGGAATGTCACTTTCATCTGGCCTGTGGATTATGCGAACAGAACACCGGGGTTCATCAGCCCCCGGGGATCCCACGCTGATTTCACCGCGCGCATCGCGGCGATCTCGGCATCCGAGCGGGACAACCCCAACAATTCGGCCTTTCCCCGCCCAATTCCATGCTCGGCGGAAATCGAACCGCCATAACGCGCGACGCATTCCAACACCGCAATATCCACGGAAAGATCGTCTTCGGCTGGCCCGGCTATTTCCACATGGATATTCCCATCGGCCAAATGCCCGAAAACCCCGATTTCATTTACTGAATTAAATTCATTTACTATTTCCCGTAATTCGCGCGCGCACGCCGCCAATTTCTCCAGCGGCACCGACACATCGAGTTTGTGGATCACCCCGAGCGAGGAGAACGCCTCCGATTGCCGTTCCCGGTATTGCCACAGCCGCTCGATTTCGGCTGCATCAAGACCAACGACGACGTCCCGACCCTCCAGCACCTCCGAAGCAAACCCATCTCCGCCGCCACCGTCGGCAACTTCCAGCAGAGCCACCAACTCATGGCGCTGCGACAACGGATACGGCAGGCCAGCGACCTGCTCGACCAGGCGCATGCCGACATCGTCGATTACTTCCGCGGCAACAACACGACCAACCGCCCCGGTGGCGAGCACAGACAAAGCGTCGTCGTAATCCGAACAGCCGACCAACGCGAGCGAGGTCCGCCCCGCCGGGCGATGCAACCGCAGCCGCACCGCGGTGATGATCGCGAGCGTTCCTTCCGACCCGCACAGCAACTGCGCGAGATCCAAACCGGTGTTGTCCTTCGCCAGGCCGGACATATGAGAGATCACCGAGCCGTCGGGCAGCACCGCTTCGATGCCGGCGACCTGCATGCGCGTCATGCCGTAGGCCAGCACCCGGATGCCGCCGGCGTTGGTGGCGACCGTGCCGCCGATGGTTGCCGAATCTCGCGCGGCCAAGTCCACCCCGTACTCCCAGCCGGCCGAACGCGCCGCCTGCTGCACATCGCCAAGCGTTGCGCCCGCGCCCACCGACATTTGACCAGAGAGAGCGTCCACCGGATCGATCCAAGACAGCCGGCGCAAAGACACGATCACCGGCAGCTGCGCGTCACCACTCGCCGCGGGCACCGAACCGCCCACCAGCCCGGTGTTCCCACCTTGCGGCAGCACCG
The DNA here is from genome assembly GCA_964634545.1 of uncultured Rubrivirga sp. Classification (GTDB taxonomy): domain Bacteria; phylum Actinomycetota; class Actinomycetes; order S36-B12; family S36-B12; genus S36-B12. The sequence goes on along the minus strand of CAZWIW010000094.1, from coordinate 1,690 downwards.
GCACCCCGGCCGCCGCGCACGCGCGCACCACCGCGGCCACTTCCTCCACCGACCCCGGCCGCACCACCGCCAGCGCCGGCCCGGACCACCGCCGCGACCAGTCGATGCAGTACGGCGCCATCAACTCGGGCGAATCCAGGACCTGCGATTCCCCCACGATCGCCCGCAAGGCGGCCACGACCGAGCCTCTAGCACCGCCATTCGCAGCATTCGATTCGCCCGGCACGGGGCTATCCTGACAGTCGAACGGCCACCTTCCCCCACGGCTGGAGCGCTCATGGCTCGCAAGATCGGACCCCTCGCTGCGGCAACAACGCTCGTCGCCGCGGCGCTCGCAACACTTGCCAGCCCCATCAGCCCCGCCCACGCCACCGAGCAACCCGCCACCGGCAACTTCACCTGGACCACTGCGCCGGGGATCATGCCCGCCTGGGATTCGGCCGGAATCTCCCTGGTGGGGGTCTCGCCAGCGTCGGTCATCACCAACCAGACGACCAACACCGCGCGGGTGAACCTTCCGGTGATCGCTAAGGCCAGCACCGCCAACGCCACCGCCGGTGGCTTTCGTTTCGTGAACATCGAAACCGGCGAGCAGGTGCGCTGCTCGGTGCCGACCGTGGACACCCGCGCCCGCGTGGTCGATTGCGTGCTGCCCTCGGGCTATAACTCCGCAGTCTTCGAGATCAGCGCTATCGATGAGCGCACCAAGCTCAACACTGAGACCACCCGCACCACGATCTTCCAGGGCATTGAGCTACGGATCATCAACCGCGAAATGGCCAACCGGCTCAACGACGATCTCGACACCAGCGTGTTCTCCGCCAGCGTGGTGATCGGCGATGGGACGCTGATCGTCACGCGGGCACGTTGACGGTTTTCACGTTCGTCACAGTTTTTTCACTCGCCACGCGATTCACGTAATTCACGGAAATTTAGCGACGCCACAGAAGTTCTCGTGGCGTCGCAAGTTGTTCTCACTTGGTTTCAGGTGCGGCGTGTCGTGGTGACAACCACGACGTAAGGCCAAACGGCAAACACGCACCACCAAGGAGCCCGCCATGAACAGCAAGAAGTTCGGCGCAGTGGCCGCCGCCCTCCTCATCTCCGGCGCCGCGGTCTTCACCGCCGCCCCCGCCAACGCCGCGCAGGTCGTGGCCACCGATCCGGCCGGCGTGGTCGTCGCGCAGGATCAGACCGCGCTGCTGCAGGCCACCCCCAGCGCCCCGCGCGCGGTGACTGTCACCACTGAGCCCGGCACGCTGGTCACCATCAACGCCAAGGGCGTCAAGCGCCAATCGAAGATGGCGAACAAGGACGGCCAGGCCACCTTCACCAAACTCAAGGCAGGCAAGGACTACACGGTTTCGGCAAACAACGACGAAGCAACCGTTCGCCCCGTCACCAAGGTCGGTAAGGCCAGCGATCTGACCGTCATGACCACCGACCAGGTCGGCACCGTCGATCTGACCTGGAACCACAAGGCCACCAAGGCCCGCGGCGGGGACACCATCGGCTACACGATCACCGCCACCCCGGCCGACGGCAGCGAGCCCATCACGATGGAAGCCGCCACCAAGGAGGCCGAGCTCAGCGGACTCGACCCGGCAGCCCTCTACTCCTTCTCGGTCACCCCGCACAACGCGCTGGGAGACGGCAAGCCTTCGGTGGCGCGGATGTCCCGCTCACTGGC
>CAZWIW010000093.1:4607-5921 GCA_964634545.1 uncultured Rubrivirga sp. | reverse complement strand
AAGACGATTGTCATCATTACCCACGAGGATGAAGTGGCCGCGCGAGCCGGTCGAGTCGTGACGCTGCGTGATGGGCGTGTCGAATCCGATGTCCGGGCTGGCGTTCGATGATCCTCATCGAAGCGTTGCGCAGCGGCTGGCAAGCGATTATGGCAAATCGACTGCGTTCCATCCTGACCACACTCGGCATCATGATCGGCGTTGCAGCCGTGATCATCCTGGTCGCCTTTGGTCAGGGGGCGTCGAACTCGGTCACCTCCAGCATCCAATCCCTTGGCAGCAACCTGCTCACCATCACACCGGAGAATCCGAACCGCGGTGGGGAGATCGTCAATCCGTCGGTGCAAGAACTGACTGTCGATGATGCGGCGGCGTTAAACGACCCCATCGCCGCGCCCGATATCGCCGGCGCCGCGCCGGAGAAGCGAGCTGCGGTCACGTGCACTATCGGCGATCTCAGTCATTCCACCCAAGTGGTCGGTACGTGGCCGTCCTACTTCGAAATCACGAACTCCCCGGTTGCTTCCGGTGCCTATTTCACCAACGCCGATGAGTTGTCCGGGCGTCGCATCACGGTGATCGGTTCCACGGTTGCCGAAAGCCTCTTCCCCGATACCGATCCGTTGGGAAAGCGGATCTCGTGCAACGGTGTCCCGTTCACCGTCGTGGGTGTGCAGCAGGAGAAGGGCGCGTCGTTCACCAACCCAGACGATGTGATCGTCGCCCCGCTGTCAGCCGTTGAGAACTCGATCACCGGTTACGGGGAAGTCAGTTTGATCTCAGTGCAGGCCACCTCCCCGGACACCACTGACCTCGCAGAGGCGCAGGCGATCGCCATCCTCGATGAGCGGCACGGAACTATCGAGGGCACGCGTGACTTCGAGATCTTCAACCAGGCCAGCCTGCTGGAGACAGCCAACACGGCTTTGGGCGTCTTCACTGCGTTACTCGGTGCGGTCGGTGCCATTAGTTTGCTCGTCGGCGGGATTGGGATCACCAACATCATGTTGGTTTCGGTCACCGAGCGAACCCGGGAGATCGGCATCCGTAAAGCCATTGGTGCTTCGCGGAGGTTCATTTTGTTGCAGTTCCTGCTCGAGGCCACGGTGCTCTCGGTCTTCGGTGCCACGGCGGGGCTCCTGGTGGCACTACTCGTATCGCAAGTCGAGATCGCTGGGATCTCGCCTTCCGTCGTTCCGATCTCCGTTGTCGGGGCCTACGTCATTAGTGTGGCCATCGGTCTGTTCTTCGGTAGTTACCCGGCTAAGCGAGCTGCATCGCTGCGGCCGATCGAGGCGCTGCGTCATGAGTGAG
>CAZWIW010000093.1:0-4507 GCA_964634545.1 uncultured Rubrivirga sp. | reverse complement strand
AGCCCAGCCCCGAGGGTGAGCAGCGCGTCCCATCCACGTTGCAGTCCGCCCAGGAAGTCCGGCGAGGTGGCAGGACCTGTCTCTTCTTCGGACAAAGTGAGATAGACCGTCGATAGTTCGACCTGATTGGCCAGATAGTCGCGCCGTGCTGTCAGGGATTCGAGTTCGGACTGCCGGTTGGCAAGTTCGGCCTCCACGGCCACGAGATCGCTCACCGAAGTCGACTGCTGCTGAAGTTCGCGTAGGCGGGAAATCGAATCCTCGAGAGTGGTGATGCGAGCCTCGATGTCGATCACCTCCAAGGTGACATCTTGGGAGTTGATGTCGGTACTGCGCACTGTGCCGAGCTCTTCGATATCGGCCAGGAAGGATGTGAGCCCATCGGACGGGACACGTACTGTCATCATCGCGCTAGCCGAACCGTTTTGTCGGTAGATGCTTTGTGCGTCGATGGTTCCGTCAGCTGCCTGGGTGCGCTCAACGACTTCGTCCACGGCTGCATCAAGGGACTTCACCTCGACGAAGACGTTTGCGGTGGTGATGACTTGTTCTTGGATCGAACCTTCTTCTCGGATGGAATCGGCCATAGTCGAATCGGAAGCCAAGGGTGGTTCCATCTCGAAACCCTCTCCGACTGAAGCGCCGCTCCCGCAAGCGACGAGAGATAGCCCAGTTACCAGCGCGAGCAAAACAAGCCTCGTGCCGGACTTCCGGGAACGGAACCTGGTCATCACCACGAAGTTTGGACGCACCCGCGGCCCGAACGGGTCCCTGGTGCGGTCACGTTTCGGTCACGGATTCCGGGCAAGGAGTTTCTTGCGATACGGCAGGAGTTCGGCAGTGCGGTTGACACCGATGACACCGATGACGCCGCTTGAATCGTGGTACTCAACGATGCAGTCACCGCGGTAGCTGCCTTCGACGATTTCGTAGCCGGTTGCAGCACCGGGAATCCCGAAGGACTGCAGATTCTGGTCGTACTGGTCGCTCCAGAATGAGGGCAAGGCGTCAAAGGGCTTTCCAGCCACTGGCTCACCGGCAATCAACGACGCAAGGGTGGACCCGGCGCGCTTGCCCATGTCTGTTGGCATGTTCCAGTGCTCGATTCGCATCGTCTCACCCGGGAAGAGTGCGTTGGGGTGGCGAGCGACATCGCCTACGGCCACCGCGGGGACTGGTGAGTCGACAACGGATAGGTACCCGTCGGTGAGCACACCGTTCGACAGGTCCAAATCGTTCCCCTCCAGCCACTCGGTGTTGGCGACGGATCCAACGGCCTCCAGAACGAGATCGGCTTCCAGGTGGGTGCCATCGTCCAAGAGTGCTCCTGACACCTGGTCCTTGCCGGTGAATTCGGTGATCGTGCGACCAAGGTGGAAGCGAACACCGTGCTGTTCGTGGTGCTCGCGCATGCCAGCACCGAGATCGGCGCCAAGGGGCCGGATCATCGGCTCGCTGTCGAGCGAAACGATGTCGACCTCGCATCCAAGGCCACGTGCCGTGGCTGCGACCTCACATCCGATGAACCCTGATCCGAGAATCACCAGTCGGACACCTGCGGACAGTCGGTTCCGCAAATGGTGAGCATCCTCGATGGTTCGTAGCAAAACGCGGCCGTCTTGCGGACCGGGAATGGGCAGTCTGCGCGGGCGGATTCCTGATGCAATCACGAGGGCGCCGAAGGAGATCGTGGCGCCGTCGTCAGTGGTGAGTGTCCGGGACCTGAAGTCACTGCTGACGACTTCCACTCCCAGAGTCCATTCAACGTCGGAGATGCTCGCGCGATGCGGGAAGGCGAGTTCATCTGGCTCAATCCCACCGGAAAGCGCTTGCTTGGATAGCGGTGGTCGGTTGTACGGCAGATGCTTCTCTTCGCCGATTACCCGAATGGGGCCGTTGTAGCCGTTCCTGCGTAACGATTCCGCTGTGCGTAGAGCCGACAGGCCGGCTCCGACGACGACTACTGGATCGCTCATGACTGGGTCAGGCTAATAGCCTGCATCGGACAGGCATCTGCTGCGTTCTCAAGTTCATCCAGACGGCTGTCATCGGCTTGGGGAACGAACTGCAAAACACCGTCGTCATCGAGCGCGAAGATATCTTCGGCCTCAAAACAGCACTGGCCGTAGTTGTTGCACATGTTCGTATCAACGGAAATGGTGATCATGTTGACTCCTTGATGACTCTGAGTTGACTGTTTGCTGGTTTGTTCGAGCGGCTATCACTATCGGGAAGCACGGGTAAGGCTGGCTCCAAAGAAAGGTGAAGCAGGGGTAAGTTCTGATTTACGCGGGTGCGGGAATTGCGTCGGCGGTCTCCGGGATGTCGAGTGGGCGTTCGGCGCCGAAACCGGTGAGAACCGATAACGAGACGGCCTCCACGAAATCCCCGTCCAGGCTCGTAGTGGAGTATTCACGGAGCACCCGCACGATTCGATCGTCGCCGTCAATCCAGATCGTTGCTTGGAGTGAGCCGGTACTCGGATCGAAAGCCGACAACTCTTCTTGGCTGAAGCCAAGGGAAGTGGCGTCAGCCGGGAGCGTGGCGGTCAACTTCGTCGTGGGAAAACCCAAGACGTCCTCCGAACCGTCAAGGCTGGCATCCGTGGCTCCGGTAAGACCTTCGAGCGGGAAGAAGGCAACGGTCGTCGGCAAGTCACCAGGGACCGCGAACCAGGTGCCGTCGAGTTCGAGGAAGTGGCCTGTTGGAGAGCGGACCTCACGGGTCTGGGATCGGTCGTCTGTCCAGGTGATGTCACCGGTGCCGGTAGTGACGTCTATCCAACCGTTTCCTTGGGTGATTCTCTCGAAGCCTTCGACATTGGTGATGAGTTGGGTATCGATGTCCGCTGACCCAGCCAGGGCAGTGGCATCGAGTGCTCGTTGCCAAGTCTCGAAGGGCTGCGCCGCCGAATCGGGTGTCGTCGATTCCTCGGGTGTTGGCGTTGGTGACGCTGACGTCGCTTCGGTCGGGGATGGATCCTCGTTCGGCATGTCGACACTCGACGTGCACGAAGTCAGGAGTGCAGCGGTCATGCCGACCGCCGCGATGGTGACCAGCGAGCGCAACTCCACCCGGTAAGTGGATCACACGTTCAGGCCTCGCGGAGGACGCGACGCAGGATCTTGCCCGAGGCGGACTTGGGGATCTCATCGGTGAAGACCACATCGTGCACGACCTTGTAGGTGGCCACGTGCTCGGCGGTGAAGTCGGTGATCTCCTGGATGGAAACCTCGGCATCCGGCTTGACCACGATGAAGGCGCGGGGCCGTTCGCCGGCTTCGTCATCGGGAACCCCGATCACAGCCGCATCGGCGATTGCGGGATGGGTGAGGAGCAGCGCCTCGAGCTCCGCCGGGGCGACCTGGAAGCCCTTGAACTTGATGAGTTCCTTGACCCGGTCGACGATCGTGAGATGACCGTCTTCGTCAATGAATCCGACATCGCCCGTATGCAGCCAACCCTCTGAGTCAATGGTTTCCGCCGTGGCTTCGGGATTGTTCAAGTATCCCTTCATGACCTGAGGGCCACGCACCCACAGTTCACCCACACCGCCGACACCCTGGTCGTCGCCGTTCTCCGCATCGACGATGCGGCACTCGGTGTTGGCGACGGTCACCCCGCAGGTCCCCGGCTTGAAGCCCCCCATTCGAGTGACGTGCGAGACCGGACTCATTTCGGTCATGCCGTAGCCCTGGACCACTTCGCAGTCAATTCGGTCCGCCGCCGCGAGGGCAAGTTCGGCGCCCAGTGGTGCAGCACCGGAGAACACCTGCTTCAGGCTGGAGAGGTCGTATTGATCGACTAACGGATGCTTTGCGAGCGCGAGCACAATGGGCGGCACAGCAAAGAGACGGGTGATGCGATGCTCCTGGATCAGACCGAGGCTTTGCTCGAGATCGAACCTGGGCACTGTCACGATGGTGGATCCGCGGCTGAGGAAGAAGTTCATCAGCACTTGCATCCCGTAAATGTGGAAGAACGGAAGCACTGCCAGCACCACTTCGCCGTCCTCGACTTCGAGGGCGTCTTCACATTGCACGAGGTTGGCCACCAGGTTGCGGTGGGTGAGCATCACGCCTTTGGGAAAGCCGGTTGTTCCTGAGGAATAAGGCAACACCACGATCTGCTCGTCGGGATCCACATCCACCTGCTCGATAGGTGCGCCCATCAAGTCCGTGAAGGAGGCCATGCCTTCGGGGGCATCGCCGATGACGAAAATCTCGGTTACCGGTGAATCCGCGGCCGCAGCCGCTGCCGTCTCGGCGAACATCGCGATGGTGATTAGCAACGTCGAGCCGGAATCCCGAAGTTGGAAGTTGACTTCCTCCGCGGTGTACGTCGGGTTAATGGTGCTGACCGCGACCCCCGCAACGGCGGCGCCATGGAAAACGATCGCGAACTCAGGGATATTGGGAGACATCAGCGCGATGGTCGAGCCCGGCCCGAGTCCGCGCTGCTGGAGCCCTCCAGCGAAGGCGCGAACGGCACCTGCGAACTGGGCGTA
>CAZWIW010000092.1:0-5933 GCA_964634545.1 uncultured Rubrivirga sp. | reverse complement strand
AGGAGATGGACGAGATCAACCCGGAGTTCTCGGCCACCGATGTGGTGCTGGTCGTCGGCGCAAACGATGTGGTCAACCCGGCTGCCCGCACCGACCAGAGTGCACCTATCTACGGCATGCCGATCCTGGACGTGGACGCAGCGCAGCAGATCGTGTTCTTGAAGCGGTCGATGCGCCCGGGCTTCGCTGGGATCGAGAACGAGATCTTGTTCGATCCGAAGACCACGCTGCTGTTCGGTGACGCAAAGGATTCGTTGACCAAGGTCGTCTCCGCCCTCAAGTCCGTCTAACCGTTTCCCCCGGATTCCGGGGGATTCGCTTCGCTTCCCCCGGAATCCGTCCACGTCTGTGCGTTTTCCCCAGGAGCCGTGCTCGGCGTCCACAGCACCGAGATGGACGCTCGTGTTGCCCCTTTGCAGGCTGCATCGTCGGGGCATGGGAAGTGCATGGATCGACGACAGCCGGATCGAAGAGGTTAGAAAGCAGTTGGTTCGAGGCCTCGATGACGCTATGCCCGTCTTCACGCTGCGCCAGCTGGCGAAGTGGGGCATCTCGCGTCCGGAAGTCTTGGCTCTCCAGCGGCGAGGGTACGTGCAGCGCATTCGCCACGGTGCCTACTGCCTGGCATCGTCGTGGGAGTTAGCCAAGAACGACGAAGCGCTGCACAGAAGGATCCTCGCGCTGTCCGCGATGGCGGGGATGAGTCAACCGGTCTATGCCTGCGGTCCCTTCGCGGCGGAATTGCACCAACTGCCACTACCGACGCGTGAGCCCGCTTTCGTTGATCTTGTTCGAGACTCCCGACGCGATATTCGACCGGCACAAAGCGGGGTTCAGCCTCGTAACCGACTGGAAGGAGTTCGCATCGTCAGCCGAAACCTCACCGGTGAGATCGTGACGACTGCGGCTGGTGTTCCGGTGGTCGGGGTCGCTGCTACGGCGATGACTGCGTCGGTGGGTCTTGCGGATGAGTACCGGGTGGCTCTCTTCGATGCCGCTCTTCGCATGGAAGCCTCGCATGACGAACTGAAGGAAATCGGGTCACGATGGATCAGTACCAAAGGCATGACCGATGCCTCACGTCTCGTGGATCTCGCGCGAGTTGGCGCCGAATCGCCGCTGGAGTCGATTAGTCGTATCCGGTTGGTGAATCGAGGCCTACCGGAGCCGGTCTTGCAGCAGGACTTCCACGATTCGCGGGGTTTCATCGGGCGGGTAGACATGTGGTGGCCGGATTGGCGCGTGATCGGCGAAGCCGACGGGCTGGGCAAATACGACAATCCCCAAGACCTGCGCAGAGAGAAGATCCGTGAGGACCGGCTGCGGGCTTTGGGTCTGATCGTTGTTCGCTGGACATGGAACGAAATATGGGATTTCCCGGGCGATGTCGTGGCCCGGATTTGGGCGGCTCGCGCTAGGAACATGAGGACACCTCAAGCTGGGTGAAACGCGCAGATTCCCGCGGATTCTGGGGGAAGAGAAGCGAATCCCCCGGAATCCGGGGGAAACGGTTAGACGGTGCCGTAGAGGCGGTCGCCGGCGTCGCCGAGTCCGGGAACGATGTAGCCCTTCTCGTTGAGCCTTTCGTCCAGGCCGGCCGTCACGACCGTGACGTCCGCGTCCTTGCCACCGTAAGTCTGCTCCATGTGCGCCAGTCCCTCCGGCGCAGCCAGCAGGCAGATCGCCGTGACGTCCTTCGCGCCGCGTTCGAGCAGGATGTCGATTGCGGCGACCAGAGTGCCGCCGGTCGCCAACATCGGATCAAGCACGAACACCTGGCGATCATGCATGTCGTGCGGCAGTCGATCGGCATAGATCGACGCCGTCAACGTGTTCTCGTCGCGAACCAGACCCAGGAACCCGACCTCGGCCGTAGGCATCAACTTCACCATGCCGTTGAGCATCCCTAGACCAGCGCGCAGGATCGGCACCACCAGCGGCTTCGGCTCACCGAGTTCGTAGCCGGTGGTGGTGGCCACCGGAGTGGTGATCTCCTCGGCATGAACGGTCAAGGACCGAGTAGCTTCATAGGCCAACAAGGTGACCAGTTCTTCGGCCAAGAGACGGAATGTCGCTGAGGATGTCTCCTCGCGGCGCAGCCGACTCATCTTGTGAGCTACGAGTGGATGATCGATCACCAATGTGCGCATGAACGGCAGGGTAGTCGTCCGGCTGACGCTCTGGGCCGTGTCATGACACGATCTACCCATGGGCACCCAGGTGGTCAGTGCAGAGGACGTCGAGTCCTTCCGTGTCTTTTGGCGGGAGGAGGGCACCTGGCAGGTGTCGAGTGTCCCCGCGCGCTCGGCGATTTCGATGGAAGCGTTGATCTCCGCGCTGTCCCGCTTCCCCGGGGAAGGTGGTGTGTTCGGCGCGGTGACGATTAGCGATGAGTTCTTCGTTCTCGTGCGCGAAGTCGCGCAAGGCCGACAGATCGTGGTCAGCGACGGTGCCGCCGCGTGGGACTGGTCGCTTGCCGAAGAAGCCATCGACATGCTCGGGCTTACGGAGGATGACGTCGAGGAATTCGAACCCGCCGGTGATGTTCGTCTGCTCGAAGACTTCGGTGTGAGCGGTGAGGACATCGAATTGCTGTGCGGCAACGAAGAGTTGTACCCGGATGAGCAACTCACCGCGATCGCCGAACGACTCGGCATCGCCGCGCTGTGGTCCCGCGCGAACGCGTGATCAGGCCGGGCATCCGCTACGAGCGGGCGATGGGGCTGGCTCTGGATCAGGCACGAGCTGCTGGCGAATCGGGTGAGATTCCGATCGGCGCTGTAGTTGTTAACAACAACGACGACGTCCTCGCCGCCGCAGGCAACCGACGCGAGCGTGATCACGATCCAACAGCCCACGCTGAAATCTTGGCGCTACGCGAGGCCGCTCATCAGATCGGCGATTGGCGATTGAGCGACTGCGCACTCGTCGTCACGGTGGAGCCGTGTCCGATGTGCGCGGGTGCCGCAGTGCTCGCACGGATCGCCACGTTGGTGTTCGGGGCGTGGAACGAGGAGTACGGGGCCAGCGGTTCGCGCTGGGACCTTGTTCGCGACCGGCGGTTGAACCATCGTCTTGAGGTGGTCAGTGGGGTACGAGCCGACGAGGGCGCCTCGTTGGTGCGTGAGTTCTTGTCCGCCCAGCGAGATCGAGAGGCCGCGTCGGAGGCTTAGAGTGGCGCCCAATGAGCACCCTTGGTCCGGTAAGGCGCCCACCGGCAAAGCGACCGGTCTGGCTGATCGTGTTGTTGTCTGTGGTGGGTGTCTTGGTGCTGTTTTCGGCAGGATTCGCGGCCGCACTGTTGACGGGTAGCGATGAAGAGCGACCCACCATCGTGGCCGGCGAGGAAGCCACCGAGGCGACGGACGTGCCACTGGCCGAACCCGAGCCGTGTGAGACGACCTTGGTGGCTCCAGCCGAGGTTCTACCGCGCCCGGACGACGTAGTGGTGAACGTCTACAACTCCACCAATCGCGGTGGGCTAGCCGGAAGCGTCGCCCAGGAATTGAGTCTGCGCGGTTTCGGGATCAACAAAGTGGAGAACGATCCCCTTGGTGTCTCGCTGCGTGGGGTGGGGGAGATCCGCTACGGCGCGAATGGCGAAGACAACGCACGGCTGCTGCAGTTCTTCTTCCCTGACGCGGTGCTCGTTGAAGACGACCGGGGTGGTCCGCGCGTGGACATCGCGCTCGGCCGCGGTTTCGAAGCGATCGAAGAACAAGGTTTGGTGGCGGCGTCGTTGGCGTCGCCGTCGCCGTCACTCTCGGGCCCGGGCTGCCCGGTCGATTAGCACGTTCACGGCCTGCCCGAACGGCGCGAAGGCGGGATTCGTTGTTTGACCGGATCGGTAGCGCGCCCAGATCTGCTGCAAGATGACGGCGAGGCGGAACAACCCATACACCTCGTAAAAGCGCCAGTCGACATCCGTGAAGCCCATTCGATCGCAGTAGCGCTGCACGATTTGCGCCCGTGTGGGCATGCCTGGCAGGTCGCTGGGCTGGCGCTTCAACGCAGCGAAAGCCGGATCGATGTCGGAATCGTCGGCATCGATCCAGTACGCCAGCGCCGCCCCGACATCCATGAGTGGGTCACCGATGGTGGCCATCTCCCAATCGAGCACTCCCACGACCGATGGTGTGTCGGCAGCACCCGAATCGATGTCGAACACCATGTTGTCCAGGCGCCAGTCGCCATGGATAACGCACGCGGCTACGTCGTCGGGTTGAGAATCGGAAAGCCAGGCCATGACCGCTTCGCCGTCGGGAACATCGTCGGTACGTGCTTTGCGGTAACGATCCGACCAGCCGTGTACTTGGCGGTGTACGTATCCGGGCCCCTTCCCCCAATCCTCGAGGCCCGCGGCAGCAACGTCCACGCTGTGCAGGTCCACCCAGCGATCTACGTACGCAGCGCCGATTCCAGGCACGGATTGCGGGTCGAGGGAGTCGGCGTTGTCCGGCCGCAGGATGAGTCCTTCAAGATTCTCCATCACATAGAACGGCGAACCGATCACCTGCTCGTCCGTGCAGTATGCGAACACTTGGGGCACGGATGCGAACTGATTTCGAATATGCGTCAGGACGTGCACTTCCCGCCCCATGTCGTGCGCGGACTTCGCCTTCGTCCCCGCTGGCGGGCGACGCAACACCAACCGTCGATCTCCGTAATCGAGCAGGTAGGTCAGGTTCGAGGCGCCCTTGGCGAACTGCAGTACCTCCGGCTCCTTCGCAGGAAGGTCCGGAACTTCAGCGCGCAGCCAACGATCCATAGCTGCGATGTCGAAGGCGTCTTCACCGCGAACCGAGTGGCGATCGGACATGATCAGCGGCGCAATTCCATGCGCGCGATATCTCGAAGGTGAACTTCGTCGGGCCCGTCAGCCAACCGAAGCGACCGGGCGCCGGCATACATCGCCGCGAGGGGAGTGTCGTCACTCACGCCGGCACCGCCATGCACCTGGATTGCTCGATCCACCACCTCGCAGGCAACGCGCGGGGCGACCACTTTGATTGCGGCGATCTCGGTTCGTGCTCCTTTGGCGCCGACCTCATCGATCATCGCGGCGGCCTTGAGTGTCAACAGCCGCGCCTGCTCGATTTCAATCCGCGATAGTGCGATGGCCTCGCGCACAACGCCTTGATCGGCAAGCGGCTTTCCGAATGCGACTCGCTCTTTGGCGCGCGCGACCATCATCTCGAGCGCGCGCTCGGCTACACCGATCATTCGCATGCAGTGGTGGATGCGACCTGGACCGAGTCGAGCCTGGGCTATCGCGAACCCGCTGCCTTCCTCGCCGATGAGATTCGCGACCGGAACTCGCACATCTCGAAATTCGATCTCGCCGTGTCCGTGCTGATCGTGGTAGCCGAAGACCGGAAGGGATCGATGCACCACCACTCCGGGGGTATCCATGGCCACCAGGATCATGGATTGTTGGCGGTGCTTTTCAGCATCGGGATCGGTCTTGCCCATCACGATCAATACCTCGCAGCGCGGATCCATCGCCCCGGTGGTCCACCACTTACGGCCGTTGATGACGTAGGAATCGCCGTCGCGCTCGATGCGGGTGCTGATGTTGGTGGCGTCGGAGGAAGCGACATCGGGTTCGGTCATGGAAAAACCCGATCGGATGCGTCCGTCGAGCAGCGGTTGCAGCCAGCGCTGCTGTTGCTCGGGGCTGCCGAACATGTGCAGGACTTCCATGTTTCCGGTATCGGGCGCGGAACAGTTGAAAGCCTCCGGGGCGATCTCCACGGACCTACCGGTCCATTCGGCTACGTGTGCGTAGTCCAGCACCGAGAGCCCGTGTGCGGGATCCGTTGAATCGGGAAGGAAGAGGTTCCACAGGCCCCGCTCCCGCGCAGCTACCTTCAACTCCTCGACAACATCGGGAAGTTCGTGGGTTCGCCCCGCTGCTGCCAAACTACGACGCT
>CAZWIW010000091.1:0-6082 GCA_964634545.1 uncultured Rubrivirga sp. | reverse complement strand
GCGGCATGGCGAGCCCCGCGATGACGCCCGTGCCGGGCACCCGGGTGCGAGAGCGATCCAGTTCCACGGGGGACCACTGGAGCGTGCGGGCCGACCATCTGGGGGCCTTTCGGCGGCTGATCACCGCCTCCATCGGCGTGGCGCACCTGACCGAGGTGCACGTGCGGATCGAGCGTTGGCGCCGTCCGCACCGCGGCTGGACGGGATCCCCGGGGATCGACGGTGTCGATGGCGTGTCGATGCTGCCGAAGGGTGACGGTGTCGACGTGAGCCTCACGCTGCGCGAACGCCACGACGCGGCTGTGGTCCTCTCGGCCGTTTTGCGCATGCTGCAACCCACGGCGAGTGGTTTCCCGTCGCTGACCTGGACCGCGGGCGTCCCGGCGGCTGGCTTACTGGCCGAGCAAGTGCGCGACGTGCAGGAAGACGGCGATATCGATGCGCATGTGCGCCGGGCGGATGTTCTGCTGGTCGGTGGTGCCGCAGATGCCACGGCTGTGGCTGCCGAACTCGCCGAGCGGGTAGTGCAAGTGCGGGAAGGGCAGTGGGACGACCGCGACGTGCGGATCGATCCCACGATCCACCGCCCACACGGTCGGGCGTCCGACTCCATCGGTGAGATCGTCGATGCGGTCACCATCACACGCCGCTTCGGACCGCAGATCGACATGCTCGACGTCAAGCCTTTGCGCTCCATCTCGGCTGTTACCGGGGTGTTGGGTCTGGATCCGGATCTGCGAGCTCAGTTGGCCGCCTTGGGTGTGATCGGTGTCGAATCCGAGGCCGAACTGCCCGCAGCCGACGATTACCTCGCCTGGCAGCGGATGTCGGTGGATGGTCGGCGCGATGCCCTTCGCGATTTCTCCCCGCAACCGGCGGTTACGGCGTGGCCGAGTGTGAGTGTGCTGTTGTCCACCCATCGACCCGAGCGCTTAGACCACGCACTGTCCATGGTGCGCCGTCAGGACTATCCGCACTTGCAGTTGGTTCTGGTGCTGCATGGCGATGAGAGCGATGTCGCCCAGCACGCACCGCGGGTGCGATCACTGCTGGAGGGCTGGGAGGGCGAGTGGGTGCTCATCGGTGTGCCGGCCGAACACACCCTCGGTCATGCCTTGATCGCCGCGAGCGCTCGCGCCGACGGTGAACTACTCACCAAGATGGACGACGACGACTACTACGCAGCAACACACATCTGGGATCTGGTGCTCGCGCGGATGTACTCCGGCGCACAGATCGTCGGAAAAGCACTGGATTGGGTCTACCTCGAAGGCGCGGACACCACCGTGTTCCGCCCGACCTACCCGGCCGAACGTTTCGCACGCTTCGTGGCTGGCGGAACGATCTGCATCTCAGCCGGTGATCTCGCGCAGGTAGGCGGGTGGCGCTCATTGCCGCGGTCGGTGGACAAGGGCCTGCTCGATCGGGTGCTGCAATCCGGCGGCCTGGTGTACCGCACACACGGCCTCGGTTACACCTACGTGCGTCACGCTTCCGACGGAACCGCGAACACCTCACCGGTCGCCGAAGAGCACTTCTTGACCAAGACCACCACCGAATATCCCGGTCTGGTGCGCTCACCGGCCCTGGGCACCGAGTAGGCCGGTATGCCCGCACCCGAGTCACTCCCGAGCGTCAGCGTGGTGATGCCCGTGGTGAACGAGGAGCGGCACTTGCGCACTGCGGTCGGTCGGATCCTCGCCCAGGACTACGCGGGGGAGTTGGACATAACGCTGGCCGTTGGGCCGAGCCGCGATGACACCGCCTCGGTTGCCGCAGCACTTGTGGCCGAGTCCGACCGCATTCGGGTGGTCGAGAACCCGACCGGATCCACCCCCGCAGGGCTGAATGCTGCGATCGCCGCATCGAGCGGGGAAGTCGTCGTTCGTGTCGATGGGCACGCCATGATCCCGGCGGACTACGTGTCAACCGCGGTCGAAGTTCTCGAGCGCACTGAAGCCGACAACGTCGGCGGGATCATGGCCGCCGAAGGCACCGGAGACTTCGAGCGGGCAGTGGCCGCTGCCATGACGAGCAAGTTCGGCGTTGGGGATGCGTCCTTCCATGTCGGTGGTGACGAAGGACCGGCCCTAACGGTGTATCTCGGCTGCTTTCGGCGCAGCGCACTGCAACGCGTGGGCGGGTACGACGAATCCATGGAACGCGCGCAGGACTGGGAGTTGAACCTGCGGATCCGCGAGTCCGGGGGAGTCGTTTACTTCACCCCGGACCTGAAAGTCACCTACCGACCGCGTCACTCAATTCGCGCGCTTGCGCGTCAGTACCACGACTACGGCCGCTGGCGGCGCGAAGTTGCGCGCCGGCATCCGTCGACGATCTCGGTGCGATACCTCGCAGCGCCGGTGACCGTGGCGACGATCGCATCCGGCGTGGGTGTAGCGGCGGTTGGGGCGATGCGCGGGCGGGGGAGCGTTGTCGCCACCGGGCTGGCGCCGCTCGCGGTCTACGCAGTTGGAAACGCGGTCGCCTCGGTGGTGACCGGAGTTCGCACCGGCGACCTGCCTGCAGCGCTTCGGCTGCCTGCGGTGTTCGCCACCATGCACGGTGCCTGGGGTGCGGGCTTTCTGCGGGGAAGGGGCCGGTCATGACGGCCCTGTCGCGGATTCGGCGACGGCTGTCGGGCGAATCCGAGCCCACCTTGCAGTGGACGATCGTCACGTCGGCGCCGAAAGGGGAAGCCGGTGAACAGTGGGGGGACACCTGGTTCGCGCGCGACCTTGCGGCCGCTTTGCGTAGGGCAGGTCAGCGTGCCCGGGTGGTGTCCCGGGCGGGGGCGGCCAGCGAGCGCCGGGCTGAGGACGATGTGGTGGTGGTGCTGCGCGGGCTGCGTGCGGTAGTGCCGCCAGCCGATCGGTCCGCGGTCTGGATGCTGTGGGTGATCTCCCACCCGGAGTTGGTTACTGCCGAGGAACTGCGTTCCTACGACGC
The DNA here is from genome assembly GCA_964634545.1 of uncultured Rubrivirga sp. GTDB lineage: Bacteria > Actinomycetota > Actinomycetes > S36-B12 > S36-B12 > S36-B12. Next base: position 3,133 of record CAZWIW010000091.1, on the reverse strand, counting down.
CGTATTCGTGGCCAGCGAGAACTGGAATGCGCCGGAGGGGATCGAGGTGACCGCGCTCTTGCAGGCCACCGATCCCACGCGGTTCACGCCACCGCATGCCTTCCCGGTCTCCTGCGACGTCCTGTTCGTGGGTTCCACCCGCGGTGAATTCCGCCCAGCGGTGCGCGGTGCGTTGCAATCGGATCGGGCTGATGATCTGTTGCTCTACGGCGTGGGGTGGGCCGAGTTCGTCGATGCATCGCGAATAACCGGAGAATTCCTGGCGAACGAGGATCTGCCGGCCGCGTACTCCGCAGCCGAGATCGTGCTGAACGACCATCATCGCGAAATGGCCGAGGAAGGCTTCTTGTCGAATCGACTATTCGACGCGGTGGCGAGTGGAGCGCGGGTGCTTACCGATCGAGCAGTGGGGCTCGAGGAGACCTTCGGTGCATCCGTGGTGGTCTATTCAAACGAAGAGCATCTTGTGGACCTACTTTCGCAGCCCGTCGATGCGGTGTTCGGTGATGAATCGGATCGGCGCTCGGCCGCGGCGCGGATCGCCGAACAGCACTCCTTCGACCAACGCGCCGGTGTGCTCATCGAGCGCGCGCGCAGGCTTCGGGACGCCACATGAGTGAACCTCTCGTCAGTGTGATCCTGATCGGCTACAACGACGCCGCCCGGATCTCGCGCGCCATCGACTCGGTGCGCGGTCAGACCTTGCACTCGATCGAGATCATCGTGGTAGACGATGCCTCGACCGACGCCACCTCGCAGATCGTGACCGCGGTCGCCGAACAAGACCCCCGAATCCGCTACGTGCAACGCACCGAGAACTCAGGGGGATGCAGCGCGCCCCGCAATGACGGCCTTGCCTTGGCGCGTGCACCGTGGGTGATGTTCTGCGATTCCGACGACGAATTGGACATCCACGCCTGTGCCAACCTGCTCAACGCCGCCGAACAGTGGGGCGCGGATCTGGTCTGTGGAACCGCGGTGCGCCACGACGTAGGCAAGGACCGGGACAAGGTGTGGCGGCCGGACCTACACCGCATTGACCGAGTTGTCGCCTCGCTGGATGAGGAACCCGACCTGCTGTACGACACCATCAGCGTGAACAAGATCTACTCGCGGGACTTCCTGGTCCGGCATTCGATCACCTTCCCTCCCGGGCTTCTGTTCGAAGATCAGGTGTTCACTCTGCGGTGCTTCTTGGCGGCCGAACGCATCGGGATCCTGCAAACGTGTGTCTACATCTGGAACGTCGATCGCAAAGCCGACGAGGCCTCGATCACCCAAGGTCGGATGCAGCAACGCAATGTGGTCGACCGGGTCGAGATCAACCGGCAGATGGATGCTTTGTTGTCTGGCGCCAGCGAGGAACTGCAGTTGGCAAAGGCAGTGAAGTTCCTGCGTCACGAGGGATACCTGTATCTGTCCACGATTGGTGAGCACCCCGATGCCGCAGCCGCGCAGGCCCTGGCGGGTGTGTTCCGTGACTACGTGTCCGGGATCGATATTCGTGCCTTCGAACACGTGCGGCCCGCGTTGCGGGTTGCTTTCTTCGGATTGCTGACATCGGACATGGAACTGCTGCGCGTGGCGATGCGCTGGGAACGGTGGGCATCGGTGGTGGACACCGTCGTCGTTGTCGATGGTGAGCGGGAGTACTGGCAAGCATCAGCTGACCAATGGGCGAACGATTCGGCCTTGGGCAAGCCGGCTTCCTGGTGGTTGGACATCACGCACCTGCAATTGCTCGACATGCCCTTCTCCACCCGTCGGTACTTCCATGAGTTCACCGAGTTCTCCACCAAGGGCTCTCGGATATCGACCACGATCGAGACCACCGACTTCGCAGGTGATTTGCCTGCCGACGTCAGCGCGCAACTGGTGTGGAGTGATCGAGGCGGTGCCGTGATCGCGTCCTTACCGCTGCACAGGGCGGGGGAAAGCGCATCCGGTCGTCGTGTGTGGCGGGGCGCTGGTTCCCCGTCGGTACATATTCGCCGTGCGCTGATGCGTTCGGACAGGGGATCGGTGGGCGTCCGGATAGCTCGCGGGAACGAGGTGAACGTCACCGCCATCAGGAGTGTCGGCGCTGGGGTGGACGGAACTTTCGTGGCCTTCCCGTCGATCGCTTTCGCCGACCGGCCGGCGGGTGCGGAGTTCTATGCAGGTGAAAGGGCGAGTGTGAATTGGCGACCGGCGGGGATGGCCGGCGGCCCAGTTGCGTGGTCCCGACGGTTGGGTAACGCCGCCCGGCGCCGGGCCGGGGGACCGTCATCCGTCCTCGCCGACGCCCGTGGGGCGCTGCTGCCAGGAGACTTCGACCTACCGCGACGCCGACCGGTAATCGCCTACCTCCCGGTTGCATCGGCAGCTGGGCCACGCCCCTGGCCGCTGGATCTCACGGCGTGGGACGAGGCGCTGGCCGATCACTGCTACCTGTTGGCCGGAGGCGCTATCGAGGAATCCGTTCCGACCCGGCTGTGGGGATCCATCCGCGATGTTCGCGCGGTGTCGCTCGCGACGATCATGGAACACGCGCAGGTGCTCATCACCGACGATCCCGCCCTGATCGACACTGCCGGCCCGTCCATCGTCTTTCGCCCGGACGACGGCGCGCGGCGGTACCTACTGCCACCGCTTCCCGCGGGCTATCCGGTGATCGAACACACCAGGGATGTTGTGGCGGCGGTTCGCGAGGCACTGAAGGCGATGGCGCCCCGATGACCCGGATCCTGATCTGCGCGAACAACATCGACGAACTCGGCGGTGCCCAGCGGGTAGTTCACCTGCTTGCCGACAGCCTGCACCGGCGCGGGCATGACGTAACAGCGGTCGGCGTGACGCCGTATGAACCAGCTCATGAGATCGAGTGGGACTGCTCACGGCAGGTACTGATGCCCGAGGTGTGGCCGAAGAAGAGCGCACAAACCGAGCGCATTCGAGCGAACCTACGTGCCACCGCGGTGGCACAACTGGTCGAGTTGTTGCGCTCGATCGGGCCCGAGCCGGGAGTGATCATCACCGCCCAGGTCTGGTCGATGGAGATCCTGGCCGACGCCTTGGCTGTACTGAGCCCCTCGGTGCGTGAACGGTGGAAGGTCATCGGGCAGTACCACGGTTCCTTCGCAGCGGCGGCCAG
>CAZWIW010000090.1:4859-6340 GCA_964634545.1 uncultured Rubrivirga sp. | reverse complement strand
GCGGCATCGTCTGATTCCACGCCCCATGTCGCCAACGAGGAACCGGAGGGCTCCACGTAGGCACGCAGCGTGGCGCCATCGAGCAGCACCAACGCTCCGGCTCGTCGGGCCGGTCGGGGTGCGTTCGATTTTTCGATGGTCTTCGAATCCGGCCACGACAACAACGTGCCGAATGGCTGAGCTGGGTCGTTGGCCGAAAGCAAAAACCGACCCTGCTGTAGATCACTGGCGACCTCGCGGAGGGCGTCGACCGCTCCGTTGACGGCGAACTGGGCACCTCCGGCACCGTCGACCGCGTAGACGCGTTGGCACGAGCCCGCCTCGGCTAGTGCGGACAGCACTCGGTACTGCCCGGCGAACCCACCAACGGGTTGCTCCGCGGCAACGCTCACCCGCGAAGCGACCGCCCAACGTTCCAACACGATGCCGGCGTACTCGAGCGCTGCCGACTCAGTGACGTTGTGCGTGGCAGTGGTGATCGCAGTGGAGGTCGCAGTGGCGTGACCATCTGCGGATGGGCAGCCCGCGGCAAGCGACCACCGAGGACCACCGGACCTAACCAGCATGCGGTTCCGGCGCGGTGATCGCGAGCGAGCGCGCGAGCGAGTGGCTGGATGCTGCGCCGTGGGCCGACGGCGGCCACTTACCCGTTCATGCAGCGCAGTCCACGAATCGGACGTGACCCAGCCACTTGCTGCCAGATCCCAGAGCGTCGACTCGACGGTGTCCACCGAGACGACGGTGCCGGCTCGAACGAGACTCGCGTGGATAGCGTCTGAATCGAAGGCACCGCCGCCGCTGAGGGCATCGAGGATGGCCAGTGCGGTGGGCGACAGTTCCGCGCGGGGTGTCGGTTCGCTGCCTTTGAGCATCGAGCGCACTTCGGAGGCGATCGCGCGCGGCGCCCACGCGATCGTCATATCCCGCGATCCCAGCGAACCGTGCCCCCACCAGGTGAGCGCACCCGAGGTCAGCAAGGTGTCGATGGCACCTAGGCCGGCGGCAGGAACCCGCGCCCGAAGCAGCGCGAGAACGCTCGAGGCAGGAACGACGAGGGCACTGAGCCGATCCAGGGCAGCGGCGGTGTCGTCGATGCTGGCAGTCGCAGCGTTGGTTCTCGAGTCGAGCGTCTGCACGCCGTTCCACTGCAGAACGAAGCGCGCGTAGTCGGTCATGTCGACCGGCTCGATCTCCTCGCGCAACTTAGCAACACTGCTGCGACGGATGCGGCGCAGCACGTCGCGTTCGCAGTATTCCTGGCCATTTCCACCGGGCCGGAATTCCCCACGCAGCAGGGCCCCGGAGGTGACCATCCCTTGCAGCATCGGTGTGAGCGCTCCGATCGGCAGCCCCAGATCCGCAGCGACGTCCTCGGCCGTGAACGGGCCGTGGGTGCGGGCGAAGCGCGCGAGCAGATCGCCCATCGGATCGACGACGGCCACGAGGTGGGCATCGGGGATGCCCGGGGGCAGCACGGTGCC
>CAZWIW010000090.1:0-4759 GCA_964634545.1 uncultured Rubrivirga sp. | reverse complement strand
GATCGTGCGAAGTGCCAGCGCCCAGGGTGCGTGCACCCGTGCTCCGTAAGGGGAGTGCACCACCACGCGCCAGTCGCCCAGCTCGTCCCGGAAGGCCTCTATCACCAAGGTTCGGTCGTCGGGAATCACTCCCGTGGCCTGCCTTTGGGCGTCTAGATACGTGGCTAGTGCCGGGAGTTGGACGTCATTCCCGCGCACCACGTGTCCGATGGCCGGTGCCAACTCGGCCGGTCGTCCCAGGGCATCGCCGTGCCAGAACGGCATTCGGCCCGAGGCGCCGGGCGCGGGGGTCACCAGCACTCGATCGTGGGTGATCTCCTCGACCCGCCAACTGCTCGCGCCCAGGGTGATCACTTCGCCGGCGCGGGTTTCGTAGACCATCTCCTCGTCGAGTTCACCGACCCGTGGCATTCCTTCGGTAGCCACATGCACCCCGAACAAGCCGCGGTCGGGGATAGTGCCGGCGTTGGTGACGGCGAGCCGCTGGGCGCCGGGTCGAGCCGTCAGGACATCGGTCTGCCGATTCCACACCAACCGTGGACGCAACTCGGCGAACCGATCTGATGGGTAACTTCCAGAAAGCATCGCGAGGACCGAGTCCAGCAGCGGCTCCGACAGTGTCGCGAAGGACGCGGTACGACGCACTAACGCCAACAGATCCCCGCGGGTGTATTCGTCCATCGCGCAGATCGCCACGAGTTGTTGGGCCAGGACGTCGAGCGGCAACGAGGGAACGTGGACATCCTCGATACGTCGTTCGATCATCTGCGTTCCGACCGTATGCGCGATAAGCAGATCGTGGGCGTGCGTGGCGATCACGTGCCCCACGCTGGTTTCCCCGACACCGTGGCCGGCGCGCCCCACTCGCTGCAGGCCGCTGGCCACCGATGTGGGGGACTGGATCTGGATGACGACATCAACCTCGCCCATATCGATGCCCAATTCCATGCTGCTGGTTGCCACGACAGTGCGAAGTCGACCTTGTTTCAAGTCATCTTCGATCGAGCGACGGACTTCCTTCGCAACCGAGCCATGGTGAGCACGGGCGAGCGGCACCTGCAAAGTGGAAACTTCCCGTTCCTCCGCGCGCTCATTGATCCTGGCCGTAAGGCGTTCGGCTAGCCGCCGTGAGTTCACGAACACGATGCTCGAGCGGTGTGCGGCGACGATGTCGACGACGCGTTCGGCGACAGAGGGCCACACGGATTCACGTTCGGCGTCGCCAGCGGCGCTTCCGGAGATTACGTCGTTGCCGTCTGTGTCCACCACCGTCTCACCGATGCGGTCGAAGTCCGCAACAGTGGACTCGACTTCCACGACGATGTTCTTGTCGATCGGCGGGGCGATGACCGCTACCGAATCCGGATCGGTTGCGCGGATATAGCGAGCCACCTCGAAGACGGGTTGCACAGTTGCCGACAAGGCAATGCGCTGCACCGGTCGCTCGGTGAGTTCTTCCAGGCGCTCCAAGCTCAACGCCAGATGCGCGCCCCGCTTGGTGCCCACGAGTGCGTGAACCTCGTCGATGATGACGGTGTCTACATCGGCGAGCGCCGCACGCGCCTGCGAGGTCAACAGCAGGTACAGCGATTCCGGGGTAGTGATCCACACATCCGGTGGGTGCTTGGCTTGCCTGGTGCGTTCGCTCTGCGGGGTGTCGCCGGTTCGCACCCCCACCGTGATCGGATCGGTTGGCGCGCCCGTGTCGCGGGCTGCGACCTGCTCCAGGCCCACCAGCGGGCTGCGCAAGTTGCGTTCGATGTCGAAGGCGAGCGCCTTCAGCGGCGAGACGTACAGCACCCTGCCGCGCTCATCAACGGGTGTGTGCTGCAAGCGATCGAGCGCGGCAAGGAACGCCGCAAGGGTCTTGCCGGATCCAGTCGGTGCAACGAGCACGGCATCTCGACCCTCGGCTAGCACCGGCCAGGCCTGCGCCTGCACCGGTGTGGGGGTTCCAAGTGCCTCGTCAACCCACGCGCGCGCCCACGGGCTGAGCCCGCCGGTATCTGCATCTCGCGACACGGTGGAGGATATCCCGCATGCGGCGAAGTGACTTCTGGGAGCGCCTCGATGCTGTCCTGGGCGAGGGCTATGCCTCCTCGTGGTCGTGCGATGTCGTCCTTCCCGCTCTCGGCTCGACAGTGCAGCAGGCTTTCGACGCTGGAACCGACACCCGGGCCGTGTGGGAGGCGGTGTGTGACGTGATCGAGGTGCCCTCTTTCTTGCGCTAACGCACCGAGCCGGGCCGTAGGCTGCGGCGGTGACGCATCTGCAGTACCTGACGATTGTCACGTTCGGGCGATCGGGAAGCACCGCACTGCAGGCGGCCCTGAACGCGCACCCGGGCACGATCATCCGCGGCGAGAACTACGCAGCGCTTCGCGGTATCGAGGACTACCTAGCGGCCATCGCCGCAGCCGCCGACCGCCACCATTCCGGGAAACCGCAGCACCCGTGGTTCGGAACGGCTCGACTCGATCCGCAGGCAGTGCTGGAAGACCAGCGGCGGCATGTCATCGAATTCCTGTTGCGCCCCAAGCCTGCCACCAGGTGGTGCGGCTTCAAGGAGGTCCGTTACGAAGTCGGGCACATCGCGGACCCTGATGCACTCACCGGCCACCTGTTGTTCCTCAACACCCTGCTTCCGGGAATGCGCTACCTGGTGAACGTTCGCGACCCGCAGCAGGCGGCGCACAGCGGCTGGTGGAAGGACCATCCCGACGCACTCGCAGCGCTCGAACGCACCGTCGCCAATTTGCGGGATGCAACCCGCAGCCTGCAAGACGTGCTGGGCAGGAGGCGAGCGGTTCTCGTCGATCACGAGGCCTGGAAGTCGGATCCGCAGGTGGTGATCGACGCCTTGCTCGAAATCGAGTACCCGGTCGATGCGGATATCGTTCGAGCGTCGTTGGCGCAGCAGTTGTCGCACGGCCAGGGAGAGCAGACATGAGCGCGGGCGTGGAGACGGGCGTCGATCCGCTCGATACTTCGGTCGTCCACGGAATCCAGCGCCGATCGGTCGCGACCCTCACGGCTAGTCAGGTCCTAGGTGGGGTGGCGGTCGCCGGTTCATTACCAGCCGGTGCGTTGATCGCCGCATCGCTGAGCGGAAACGAAGCCGCCGCCGGCCTGGCGCAAACCTTCGGAGTGCTCGGCGCGGCCTTGCTCGCTTTGCCCTTGGCCCGACTCGCACTCACCCGTGGCCGGCGTGCAGCTCTATCCCTTGGCTACTTCCTCGGCGGGATCGGTGCGATCGTCGTCGTTGTCAGCACCACGCAGCGCTCGCTGTTCGGTGTGTACGCGGGCTGCCTGTTGGTCGGAGTGGCCTCGGCCGCCGGACTGCAGGCGCGGTACGCAGCCACCGACCTCGCCACACCGCGCCACCGTGCACGCAGTTTGTCCCTGGTGGTGTGGGGGGCGACCATCGGTGCGGTTGCCGGGCCGAACCTGCTCGATGTCAGTGGCCTGTGGGCGCTGTCCTGGGGGTTGCCGCAACTGACGGGGCCGTATCTCGTTGCCACGGTCGTAACGCTCGGTGCCGTCGTCGTTCTTCTTGTCTTCTTGCGCCCCGATCCGTATCGCGAGTCCTTGAAGCTGCGCGGCGCCGATGGACCGGGAATCGTTCATCCGCGACTACGTGATGGCATCGAACACCTCAAGAGCAGACCGCGCGCGATCTTCGGCATCGCCGCGATTGCCATCGGCCACGTGGCGATGGTCATGGTGATGGTCATGACTCCGGTGCATATGGCGCATGTGGACGTGCGGTTGCAGTTGATCGGGTTGGTGATCAGCGTGCACGTGGCAGGCATGTACGCCTTCTCGCCTCTTGTGGGCATGGCCGTGGATCGCTTCGGCCGGATGCAGGTCATCGGCGCGGGCATCGTCATCTTGTTGATCTCCATGGTGATCAGCGGACTGTCCGCCGCCGACGACGTCCTGATGCTGGGCATCGGCTTGTTCTTGCTCGGCCTGGGGTGGTCGTGCACGTTGATTGCCGGCTCGACGCTGGTAACCGATGAAGTCGAGCCGCGCGAGCGCCCCTCGGTCCAGGGGTTGTCGGACCTGACGATGAACGTGGCAGGGGCAGTGGGCGGGGTGGTCGCCGGGGTGGTGGTGTGGATGTCGTCCTACGCGGTGCTCAACGCGGTGGCGGCCATTCCGGTGCTGGCCCTCGCGGGTGCGGCGATGTTGCCGGCGTGTCGGCGCGCTTCGAACACCCGTTCGATGTAGTTTCGCTCCCGACGGAAGCCCTCACCACGAAAAGTGCCACTGTCCACAGGGGCCGGCTCGAGGTGGGATCGCTATCCCCAGGTCGAGTGCGGGGGCTAGCGGGCCCGGGGTGGATGTCACAGGGTGGTTCTAGTTTCGCAAGGGACGAAACCCCCATAGATGTTCGAGAACATCCCAACCGCGAGGAGAGCACCATGGCCGGCAGAAGCAGCAAGTCCTCGGAGAAGTCCGCGGGCAAGCCCACCGTGTCCGATGACCGCGAGAAGGCGCTGGACTCCGCGCTCGAGCAGATCGAGCGGCAGTTCGGCAAGGGATCGGTCATGCGCCTCGGCGATGAAGGCCGGGCTCCGATCGAGGTCATTCCCACCGGATCCATCGCACTGGATGTCGCGCTAGGGATCGGTGGCCTCCCGCGCGGGCGCATCATCGAGGTGTACGGCCCAGAATCTTCCGGCAAGACCACCGTCGCACTTCACGCGATCGCCCAGGTGCAAGCCGCCGGTGGGCTGGCGGCGTTCATCGACGC
>CAZWIW010000089.1:0-6385 GCA_964634545.1 uncultured Rubrivirga sp. | reverse complement strand
TTGCCGGCGACGAACGTTCGCAAGCCCTCGGTATTCGAAGCGACGATATGGATGAGGAAGTCATAGGCACCGGCGATGAAGAACACGTTCAGCACGCCCGGCTCGTTGGCCAAGCGCTCGGTCATCGCCATCAGTCCTGGCCGGGCTGCGGGGCGCACGCGCACGAAGATCACCGCCTGCAGGTCGGCGCCCGCAGTCGAGTAATCGATATCGGCGCGGAATCCGCGGATGATGCCCCGATCGATAAGCGAGCGGGTACGAGCCAGGCAGGTGGAGGCCGCGATACCGACCCGGGCGGCGAGCGCGTTGTTGGGCTGGCGGCCATCGCGCACGAGGGCGTCGACGATCTTCTTGTCGATGTCATCCAGCGAGCCCAGCAGATTCTTCGGCAGGGCCGCCCTCTGACCGGCTGATTTCGCATTTTGTTCGCTCATCTGGTCAATGTACGACCATCTGTTCCGCAGATCTGGACATTGTCATCGCTTTATCCGATCGTTGCCTCCATCAGCGTCGGCAGGAGGCAGCCATGCGACTAGGGGTTCCGCGGGAGATCAAGAACAACGAGTTCCGCGTGGCGATCACGCCCGCCGGAGTGGTGGAAGCCACCCGGCACGGGCACGAGGTGGTCATCGAGTCAGGCGCTGGCGAGGGATCTCGCATCAGCGATGCGGAGTACATCGCTGCCGGCGCGACGATGCTGCCGACCGCCGCCGAGGTGTGGTCCACCGCGGACGTACTGCTGAAGGTCAAGGAACCGATCGCGCAGGAGTACCAGTACTTCCGTTCGGACCTCGTCTTGTTCACCTACCTGCACCTCGCAGCCGATGAACCACTCACGAAGGCACTGATTGACAGCGGCATGACCGCAATCGCCTACGAAACCGTCGAACTGCCCGACGGCTCGCTGCCGCTACTCGCCCCGATGTCGGAGATCGCCGGTCGACTGGCTCCGCAGGTCGGCGCCGAAGCATTGCTTCGCGCATCGGGTGGTCGCGGGGTGCTGCTCGGTGGTGCCTCCGGAGTGCCGAGTGCGAACGTGGTGGTGATCGGCGGCGGCGTGGCCGGAGTCAACGCGGCCACTATCGCTGTCGGCATGCAAGGAAACGTGAAGATCTTGGACACCAACATCGCCAAGTTGCGACAGATCGACGCCGCCTTCCACGGGCGTATCGACACCATCGCCTCCAACACCTTCGAGATCGAACGCGCCTGCTTGGATGCCGATCTGGTGATCGGTGCGGTGCTGGTGGCCGGTGCGCGCGCACCACACTTGGTGAAGGACGAACTGGTTGCCCGCATGAAGCCCGGCGCGGTGTTGGTCGACATCGCTATCGACCAAGGTGGTTGCTTCGAATCCTCGCGTCCCACCACGCACGAAGATCCGACGTATCCGGCGGCGGACACGATCTTCTACTGCGTGGCCAACATGCCCGGAGCGGTTCCGCACACCAGCACCTATGCACTCACCAACGTCACGCTTCCCTATGTCGTGCGGCTACTCGATCAAGGCTGGCAGGAGGCCCTGGGCAGCGATCCCGCCTTCGCCCTCGGGCTGAACGTCGCCGGCGGGGCGATCGTCAACCACGGTGTCGCCGAGGCCTTTGCGCACCTGCCACGCGTTTCCTAACCAGCAGCCCTGATGCCCTCGTCTTCATCGAGGGCTATGCTGGACGTACAACTAAAGCACTGGGGAGCTCGCGCGATACGGCGGGCTGAGAGGGCAGTCGCGGCTGCCGACCCAACAGAACCTGATCTGGGTAATGCCAGCGATAGGGAGGATTCCATGAAACGCATATCCACGGCCGTGCTCGCGACGCTGTCTGCGAGTGCCCTCGTTCTCACTGCCTGCAGCACGAACGAGACCACCACCGACGCAACCGAGGACGCAACGCAGTCTGCTGCTACTCCGTCAGCCGATGAGCCGGTGACCGTGCAACTGCTCACGCACGACTCGTTCGCGTTGAGCGAGGACGTGATCGCCGACTTCGAGGAATCCTCGGGGATCGACATCGAATTGGTCTCCGGAGGCGATGCCGGATCGATGGTGGCCGGAGCGATCCTGGCGGCGGGCGCACCCACCGCCGATGTGATGTTCGGTGTGGACAACACACTCGTCACTCGCGCACTCGATGAAGGTGTCTTCGAGCCGTACACCTCCCCGGAGGCTGACTCGTTGCGACCGGACCTCGCGGACCAAACATTCGACGGACTGGTCACCCCGATCGACTTCGGCGATGTGTGCATCAACATCGACGACACCTGGTTCGAAGCAGAGGGAATCGCCCCGCCGACCACGCTCGATGACTTGGTCGATCCGACCTATTCGGGCCTGCTCGTGGTGCAAGATCCCGGAACCTCCTCCCCTGGCCTGGCATTCCTGTTGTCCACCGTCGCGCGATACGGCGACGAATGGCCCACCTACTGGCAACAATTGAAGGACAACGACGTTGCCATCGCCGGATCGTGGAGCGATGCCTACTACGGCGACTTCACTTTCGGTGGTGGGGGTGACCGCCCAATCGTCGTCAGCTACGCAACGAGCCCACCGGCCGAGATCGTCTACGCCGAGGGCGAGCCGCCGGAGACCGTTTCCACTTCGTCCATGGATGACGGTTGCTACCGGCAGATCGAGTATGCCGGCATCCTCGCCGGCAGCGACAACGTCGAAGCCGCCCAGCAGGTGGTCGACTGGTTGCTGTCCGCACCCGTGCAAGAGGACATCCCGCTGAACATGTTCGTCTTCCCCGCTCGCGCCGGCACCCCGCTGCCGGAAGTGTTCACCGAGTTCGCCGGACAAGTGGAAAGGCCCGAACAGCTGCCCGCCGACTATGTGGCGGAGAACGTGGAGGGCCTACTGACCGAGTGGGGCTCGGTCATGGGTAGGTAAGGGTCCTTAGCGTGCACGCACCCACGTGGCTGCGCTGGGCGTGGGTGGTGCCGGCGGCGTTCCTCGTTGCGTTCCTTGCCATCCCACTGGCGTCCCTCGGGCGTCAGGTCATCAGCCCGGGCACCGTGGGCTACCTCTTCGATCCATTGCCCTGGCGGGTAGCAGGGCTGGCAAGCGGGCAAGCGATCGTCAGCACGTTACTGGCGTTGGCCATCGGGTTGCCGATGGCCAACGTGCTGACGCGCTACCGATTCTGGGGCCGCCGGTGGGCGCTGGCCCTGGCGACTGTTCCGTTCGTCCTGCCCACTGTGGTCGTGGCGCTTGCCTTTCGGGCGCTACTTGGCGGATCGCTCGGTTCGGGCTTCGCGATCGTCGTTCTAGCCCACGCCTACTTGAACCTCGCGGTGGTGGTGCGCATCGTCGGTGCGCGCTGGGTGACCATCGACCCGCGAATGGACCTCACCGCCAGGAGCTTGGGCGCGGGCCCGTGGACTGCGTTCCGCACGGTCACCTGGCCGGCGTTGCGCCCGGCGATCGCCTCTGCTGCCGCGATCGTGTTCGTGTTCTCGTTCACGTCCTTGGGCGTCGTTCTGTTGATCGGTGACTCCTCTACTCGCACGCTCGAGTCCTTGGTGCTGCGCCAAACTTCTATTCTCTTGGACTTCCAAGGTGCCGCGGTGAGCGCGGCGATCCAGGCCCTCGTGGTTGGTTCGGTACTGGTGTGGGCGGCACGGCAGCGCGCTGCCCAGCGCGGTGGTTCCGCGCGACCCATGCGACTGATTCGCCCGCGCGGTCGATCTTCGGTGGCAGTGAAAGTGGTTGCAACGGCAGCGGCAGTCATCGTGCTCGCACCCGTGTTGGCGCTGGTGTGGGCATCGCTGCGGTCGAGTAGTGGCTGGACGCTCGCCTGGTGGTCGGGGCTGTTCGGGCCGAACACGATCGATGCCGGAAGCACCCGTATCGGCTCACCGCTCAACGCAATGGCGAGATCCTTGACCTTTGCGATCGCAACCGGGGCGGTGGCGGCAGTTGTCGGTGGTCTGGCGGCGGTCTCGGTTCTCACCGGACGTATCGGTCGGGCGTTCGCCATCGCAACGGCCTTGCCGCTAGGTATTTCCGCTGCGACGTTGGGCCTGGGCACGCTGCTCGCCTACGGCCGCCCACCACTGGATCTACGCGCCACCGGATTGCTGGTGCCGATCGCGCATGCGCTCATCGCGGTGCCGCTCGTGGTGGCCGTGGCAACCCCCACGCTGCGCGCAACAGATCCGCGGCTGGTCACGGTCGCGGCGAACCTCGGTGCTCGACCGACGCGAGCGTGGTGGACCGGCTATGGCCCCGCTCTGCGCACCGTGATGGTCGCCGCAGGTGGCCTGGCTTGCGCAGTTTCGCTCGGTGAGTTCGGTGCTGCGTCGTTCCTGGCGCGCGCCGATGGGCCTACCGTTCCGTTGGTGATCGCACGGTTGCTAGGCCGACCCGGGGAAGCATCGTTCGGTGTTGCCGCCGCATTGGCTGTCGTGCTGGTGATCATGACGACCACCCTGGTCGCTGCCGTGGATCGAGGTGGGCGTCGCAGATGAAGGAATCCACCGGGCTTCGCGTCGTTGATCTCGTGATCGGATACGACTCACCGTTGCGCGAACCATTCACGTTCAGCGTCGCTCCAGGCGATGTCCTGGCTGTGGTGGGCCCGAGCGGATGCGGGAAGTCGACGTTGTTGGGCACCATCGCCGGGCTCACGCCCGCCCTCGGTGGCAGCATCGAGATCGGCGGACGCGACATCACTGCACTGCCCATCAACGAACGACGCGTCGCGATGGTGTTCCAAGAGGCACTGCTGTTCCCGCATCTGAATGTCCGGGACAACGTCGCCTACGGACCACGCCGCGCCGGCATCTCGCGGGAGGAAGCCAGAGCAGAAGCCGATCGCCTGCTCACCTGGGTCGACCTCGAGGGGTACGGGGACCGATCGATCGAGCAACTCAGTGGGGGCCAAGCCCAGCGCGTTTCCCTGGCCCGGGCGCTGGCGGCGAAACCTGACGCGTTGTGCCTAGATGAACCCTTCAGTGCCCTGGATGCCCCCTTGCGGGCGCGTTTGGCTCAGGACGTCCTTGCGGTCATTGCCCGGGCGCAGATTCCGGCCATCCATGTAACCCACGATCCCCTCGAGGCTCAGACGATGACACGTGGAGTTGGCGGCGGGTCCATACTTTCGATGTGAGAGCCGAACGACTACGCAAGCGCGCGGCACGCATCGACCGGACGTACACCCGGATCGCTGCTGCTACGACCATCGCTGCGTTCTTGGCCTACATCGCCGGCCAGTACCTCCCGTACGCCTCTGCGGTTCCCGCCGCTATCACCGCAGTGGTCGCCACCCAGGTGAGTTTCCACCAAGCCACCAAGGGCGCGTTCATCCAGGTCCTCGGTGCGCTCCTAGGCGGAGCCGTGGCGCTGGGCATCGTGTCCGTTGTCGGCAGCGGGGCGTTATCCATCTTGCTGCTCGTGGCCCTTTGTTTCGTCGTCGCTCGGGTACTGCACGTAGCCAGCCCCGAGGAGTCACCCATCGTCGCCTCGACACTGGCGGTCACCGTCATCTTGGTGGTCGGTACCAATCTGACCACCGAATTGGCGGTCGAGCGTTTCGGCGGCATCGTGGTGGGAGCGCTCTTCGCGATCATCGCAAGTTACGTGGCTTCACCAACAAAGGCGACACGCACACTCGAAGACAACGCCGATGACATCCAGGAGAGGTTAGGGCTCCTGCTCGAACGCATCGCGGTCGAACTACGCGACAACCCCGACGCTGAAACCGTTCGCGGCTGGTTCGACGAGGCCGTGGAGTTGCGCAACCAGGTACTCGGCCTGGCCGCGGCAGTTGAAGATCTCAAACGAAACCGTCGCTGGAACTTCCGGGTCACGAAAGCCGATTTCGCGGCCGTGCAGGCGGAAGTCGATGCCTGCCAGACGATGTCCACTCGCGCGCTGTCCTTGGCCTCGGACTTGCGCAGAGCGTCGACCACAACAGCCGGTGGCACCGCGCTACCTCCCGCGGCGTTGTCCCCACTCGCGGATCTCATTGCCGCGACGGCAGCGAATATGGCGACCGACGATCCGACCCGAACTGTCGGCAAGACCGCCGCCCATCAAGCGGTGCGGGAGGCGGAGCGAACGGCCCAGATCGCGTTGATCGGCGGCATCGTGTCGCATATGGAGCAGATCAACCAGGCGCGCGCGGACGAAGCTCCGATCCGTCATTCCGATTCCTGAGTGCCAAAAGGCCCAGACCGCGCCCCGGACATGAAAGGGCCGCGAGCGCTTGGGTCTCGGGCCCCCCGCGCTCGCGGCTAGCCGTAGTCCACACCGGATTGGGCGAATGCGCATCTCGAGAATTGCGGCGCCCCAAATGCCCGAGTTGCCTGTGGGGAGTGGATGTGACCTATTCCAGTGCCGCGAGGGCGGCCGCATAGTCGTCGGCATCCCGGGCTTCCCCGGGGC
>CAZWIW010000088.1:0-6521 GCA_964634545.1 uncultured Rubrivirga sp. | reverse complement strand
CGCGGGTTGCGGGCATCACCTTCACCGGGTCGGTGGGAGTGGGTAAGCAGATCGCGGCGGTTGCTGCCGCTCGCGGTGCGAAAGTGCAGTTGGAACTCGGCGGTCACAACGCCGCGATCGTGATGCCGGATGTGGATCCGGGGTACGCGGCCGCGCAGTTGCTGGTGGGCGCGATGTCCGGCACCGGGCAAAAGTGCACGGCAACGCGGCGCATCATCTTGGTCGGCAGTGCCTACGACACCTTCGTGCCGGAGTTCACGTCCTTGGTCTCGGCGTTGGTGGTGGGCGATGGGATGGAAGGCGGGGTTACAACCGGGCCAGTCATCTCCAACAAGGCTCAGTTAGAGATCGAATCCGCGGTAGCCGACTCCCTCGCCGAGGGCGGCACGGTGGTGGCCCAAGCATCGGTGCCCTCGGGGGACGGCTTCTTCGTCGCACCCACGGTGCTCGAAGGCACGATGAACATCCGCACCTGCAAGGAAGAAGTGTTCGGGCCGATCACCACGATCGTGCGGGCGGAATCGCTCGATGAGGCGATCGCGATCGCGAACGACACCGAGTTCGGGCTGACGGCATCGATCTTCTCCAGCAACGATGCCGACATCGCCCAGGCCACGCGCGAACTGCAAGCAGGGCTGATCAAGATCAACGCGCCCAACACCGGATCCGAACTGCACGTGCCGTTCGGTGGGTTGAAGGATTCGACCTTCCCGGGGCCGCGTGAGCAGAACGCCGAGACGGTCGCGGAGTTCTTCACCGTGACCAAGAGCGTCTATCGGCGCGTGGCACCCCGGGTAGGTGGGTGATGATCCGACCGACGAAACGTCTCGAGGCACTTCAGGTCAGCGCGCGACCAGCGTCGATCGCTTGCCGGCCGGATGAACTCGGCAGCTCCCGGCAGACCCGACACAGTTTCTCCCGCGCACTCACCCGCTATCTGGCCGACAACGGCGGGAAGGTCACCCGACGGGTGTGGGAACTCGATGCCGAAGGCCGTGGAACAGCCGTCTATCGAGTGGAGGTAGCCGATCACGTCCTCGAAGCCGTCATCTTCTCCCAGGTGATCGATGAGCAGACGCGAACAGATCGGGTGATCGCCGAAGACTGGGACGCCACCATCGCACTGGTGGACGGGGAGGCGTCGTTCGAAGTGATCGATGGGCTGTCCGGGCACGTCACCAAGCAAGAGGATGGGCGGGCCGAGGATACGTCGTTGATTTGGGGTCGGGCGAACCGCAGCGAACGCTTCTTCAACTATGTGGCCGATCGGCTCGCGAGCGGCCGCCAGCCGGAAGCCGATGCGGTGAGCGATGCCGCGTACATCATGCGCAGCACCGCTTTCTACGGCAACGGCAAATGGGGCTTGCGCGACTTCGACGGCATCGAAGAGGCGCATCCGCTGTCGATGCCCTATCGCGCGCAGATGTTGTGCGCGTGGCTGTTCCGAGAGTTCAGTGCTGACCTAGTCGAGCACGTTGCGGCGGCGCGGGGGAGCGCCGCAGTGCCGCTTGACCCGGCGTGGCGTCGTTACCTCGGGCTGGGGAACGCCACCGGCCTGGGAATGGTGCCGTATGTGATCCGGCATCCGCAGGTGATGGACGCTTGGGTGGCGATGCGCGAGTTGCCGTTGGCCTCGGCGCTGCAACAGACCTGGGCGGCTGATGGTCCGCAGTGGGATCGGGTGCGATCGCTGCTGGCGCGCGCGCAGCAGTACTTCGCTGCCAAGGAATCCTTCAGCACCGATCCGTACCCCTCCGGACCGGAGCTCGCGGCCGAGTTGGAGATGGTCGTGGGGTGGGCGCGTGAGTTCGCCGAGACCCGCGCCATGGATGGCGTGAGCACCTCCGAGCCAGGGGCTCGATTGCACGAGTTGGCTGAACAGGTCTCCTTGGAGCTGCGCCAGATCGTGGATTCGGTGCTGGTGGAGGTCGATTCATCCCTCGATGCCGACATCGCCGCGCTGATGCGGTGCGTGGATCGCACGCACCTGCAGCCACAGATGAGCGTGGAGGAGTTGCGCGCGCTGATCGATGAGCACTACGCGTGGGCGCTGTCCATCGACTTCGCACTCGAAGCCGAAACGGCCAAGTTCTGGTTCTACTCCGAGAACAACCAGGAACCGCGGCGCGGCGAGCGTGGCAAGGACAAGGGGGAGATCACCGAACATCCGGTAGGGATCGCGAGGGATGTGTCGGGCCTGCGCGCGAGTTTGGCGGATGTCGATCCGACGATGACGGTCGGGGAATTCCTCATTGCACACAACGAACACTGGGGAATCGTCGAGCGGGTGCAGTCGGTGGCCGACCTTCCCTACTCCGAGGCTCGGGTGAATCCGCTGGCCGCGGACTTCCTGCCGTTGGATCTGCAGCGGTTCCAGTTGGCGTGCTACGGGATGGAGAACTACAACCCGCAGTCCACCGATTGGTTGCGGGTCACCTTGTTCGAGGGCGCGCCGACGGTTGCCGACATCCACGCTGGCAGCAATGTGGACGACTGGCTGTTCTTGCCCCGGCCCCAGGAGATGGTGTGAGCACCCCGCTCGTCTTCGACGGGCTGCAGATCAGCAACTGGGATCGCGAGGTCCTCACCGAGATCCGTGACGGTGGTGTGCACGGGATCAACGCCACCTGCGCGGTGTGGGAGGAAACCCTCGAAACCCTGCGCAACATCGGTGACTGGAAGATCCTGCAGCGCGAGAACCCGGAGCTCTTCCGCATCGTCACCAGCGCGCAGGAGATTCGCGAGTGCGCCGAACGCGGTGAAGTCAGCGTGGTGCTCGGTTTCCAGAACACCTCCCCGTTCGGGCAGGACTACTCGATGG
Source organism: uncultured Rubrivirga sp. (assembly GCA_964634545.1). Taxonomy (GTDB): domain Bacteria; phylum Actinomycetota; class Actinomycetes; order S36-B12; family S36-B12; genus S36-B12. The sequence continues at coordinate 3,700 of CAZWIW010000088.1, read as the reverse complement.
TCGAAGTGTTCTGGGACCTCGGGGTGCGCATCGCGCAACTGACCTACAACATCCAAAACCACGTGGGCGGCGCGTGCTACGACCCGCATGACTCCGGTCTGACCCGATACGGGTCGATCGTCGTCTCGGAGATGAACCGCGTGGGCATGCTGATCGACCTCTCGCACGTGGGGAATAGGACGTCGTTGGATGCCGTGCACGCCTCGGCCAAGCCGGTGGCGATCACCCACGCCAACCCGCTGTGGTTCGCCGACACGCCACGCAATAAGCCCGATGAAGTGATCAACGCGGTGGCCGAGCGCGGGGGAGTCATCGGTGCTTGCCTCTACCCGAATGTGATCGGCGGCAAGGAGACCACGCAGGAAGAGTTCTGCAAGATGGTCGTGCGCTTGGTGGACCAGGTGGGTATCGAGCATGTGGGGCTCGGCAGCGACTGCACGCGCAACTGGGATTCCTCGTATGTGGAATTCCTGCGCGATGGACGCTGGCAGCCGCGCAGTGGTGCGTCCTGGCCGGAGTGGCCAGAGTGGTTCTCCTCGCCGTTGGATCTGCCGGAGTTGTCCAACGCGCTCTCCGACGCCGGACTGAACGATGACCAACTGGCCGCAGTGATGGGGGAGAACTGGCTGCGGCTGTTCGAAGACGTCTTCGTGCCGCAGGGCGCAGGGGAGGGGTCGGGGTGAGCATCATGAAAGACACCACTGACGACACTCGAGTTTCCGTGCGCGAGGTCAAAGAGGAGACCTACCGGGCGCTGCGCGCAGCCGGGTATCCGTGGGGCGAGGCGCAAGCGGCCGGGCGACTCGTGGCGCAGGCGGAGTTGCTGTGGGGCACCGGAGTGGAGATGGCGGTCGCCGATGCTGGGCGGTGGTTCGTCACTCGACGCACCTTGCGGATGACAACCGGGGAAAGCGGCGTGCGCATCACCGACAACCGGCGCACCAGCGCGGTGATCGTCGGAAACCATGCGGTGGCGGTTGCCCTGGGTCGACCGGGCATCTGCGTACGCGTGCGCGGCCGACAAGCGGTGCGAGAAGTCGCCACCGCCGTATGGGACCTGCAAACTACGGGCGCGCCGATCGTGTGGGGCAGCGTGCGCGATGGCGTGATCTCCGGCTACAGCGTCGACGACGCCGGGAACCTGTATGCCCACGATGACATCCCCGGTGAGTTCGCCGGTCCCTCGCTCGGTGAACGCGAATGGTTCCTGCGCCAGGCCGAACTGCCCGGCGGGCGGTTGTTGATGACTACGGAACACCGGCAGCAGTGCGGTGTGACGGCAGCACGGCACGGAGTGGCGGTGGATCCCGATGAGTGGGCCACCTTGATGCGTCGATCCCGGAAGTTCTTGGTGGCCGAATGAACGACATTGAATACCTGCCCCATGCCGATGGCGCGGCCAAGAGTTACGTGGCCGCCACGGTGCTGGGTGATCTGGTCTACCCGTGCGGGCAAGTTCCGGTCGCGGCGGACGGGACAACTCCGGCCGGGATCGAAGCCCAGACCCGCCAGTGCCTGGACAACCTGCACGCGAATTTGACCCGTGCTGGCTCGGGAGCCGACCGGGTCCTGCAGGTGACGGTGTATCTGATGGATCAAGGTGACTTCGAGGCCTACGACTCCGCGTGGCGCGGGTGGTTCGCCGGCAGGCAACTACCCCCGCGCACCACGGTCTTCGTAGCCGGTTTCCGCGGTGAGAAGCGCATCGAGTTGACGGCGGTGGCAGCGCGGGCGAACGGTGGTGAGCGGTCATGAGCCATGAGAGTGCGTATCTCAGTGCGCAACACATCACCAAGGACTTCGGTCCGGTGCGGGTACTCGATGACGTATCTATGGACGTCAACGCAGGAGACGTCTTCTCCATCATCGGACCATCCGGCGCCGGTAAGTCGACGTTCCTGCGCTGCATGAACCTGCTCGAGACGCCCACCAGTGGCACCTTGCAGATCGGTGACTTCACCATCACCATCGGACCCGGCCACAAGCACGCGACCAAGAAGGAACTGTCCACCCTGCGCCGCAATGTGGGAATGGTCTTCCAGTCCTTCAACCTCTTCCCGCACCTGACCGTGATGGAGAACATCTGTCTGGCTCAGCGCCGAGTGCTCGGTCGAGGCCGCGACGAGGCGTGCGAGCGCGCACTGGTGTTGCTGGACCGAGTGGGTCTGCAGGACAAGGCCGACGCCTACCCCGGGCGCTGCTCGGGCGGTCAGCAACAGCGAGTGGCTATCGCCCGATCGTTGGCCCTCGATCCCAAGGTGATGCTCTTCGATGAGCCGACTTCGGCGTTGGATCCGGAAGTGGGTGCGGAGATCCTCGCGGTGATGCGCGAACTAGCCGATGAGGGCATGACGATGATGGTCGTCACCCACGAGATGGGCTTCGCGCGAGAAGTGGGCGACCAGGTGTTCGTCATGGTCGATGGCCGCATCGTGGAATCCGGGGATCCGCACCAGATCATGAGCGATCCAAGCCACGAGCGAACGAAGCAATTCCTCAGCGCGGTGTTGGGGCGCTGATGGACCTGTCCACCGTTTGGTACATCGTCCAAGGCGTTGTCTGGACCGTCGCGATCACGGTCCTCAGCTTCGCAATCGGCGCCCTCGGAGGAGTGGGCGTTGCTGCGGCGCGGGTATCGGCGCGGAGATGGGTTCGGGTCATCGCCCGTGGTGTGGTGGACATCATCCGCAGCGTTCCACCGCTGGTATGGCTGTTCATCGTCTACTTCGGGCTGGCCGAGCTGGGTTTGAGGTTCAGCCCGTTCCAATCGGCGATCATCACCTTCTCGATCATCGCGTCGGTCTACCTCGGTGAGATCTACCGCGGTGGCCTCGCCGCCTTGGGGGCCGGACAGATCGAGGCGGCCAAGTCCATCGGCCTTGGCCGGCCCGACCTACTGGTGCGCATCATCGCCCCGCAGGTGGTGCGCACGGTCAGCCCATCGATGGCCACGTACGGCATCGGCCTGATGAAGGATTCGGCGTTGGCGTCCACGATCGGTGTGGTCGAGATGACGTTCCGAGCCAATCAAGTGGCCCAGAACACCGGCCAAGGCTTGACCGCCTTTGCACTCGTCGGCGTTATCTACCTGTTGTTGAGTGCACCCGTCGGCATTTGGACTCGGCGCTTCGATGCGCGGCTGCGTGAGAAGTACCTGGTGGCCTGATGGATCTGACGACATGGCTCGGTTACGTGGTCGAACTGCTGCCTGGATTGTGGAAAGCGATCCAGTTGACCGTTATCTCCCTGGCCTTGGGCTACCCACTGGCGCTGCTCTTTGCCGTGTTGATGGACAGCAGGATCGCACCCATCCGGTGGATCATCCTCGTCCTGGTGGAAGTGGGGCGCGGACTGCCGTTGCTGGTTTTGTTGTACTTGTTCTACCAAGGCCTGCCTCAACTCTCGATCGTGCTGTCCGCGCTGGCATCGGCGGTGTGGGCGTTCACGTGGTCCGCGGCCGCATACGCCACCGAGATCATCCGCTCGAGCCTGCGAAGCGTGGGCGGTGGTCAACGGGAGGCGGCGAACGCCATCGGCTTGGACGACCGCGATCAATTCCGGTTCGTTATCTTGCCGCAGGCAGCGCGCATCGCGATCCCGCCACTGCTCGGCTTGGCGATCATCATGTTCCAGTTGACGTCGCTCGCCTACGTCATCGCCTACAGCGAAGTGATGCAATCGGCGTACTTCCTGGGCACCA
>CAZWIW010000087.1:0-6614 GCA_964634545.1 uncultured Rubrivirga sp. | reverse complement strand
CAACATGGCTGGCCGAAACCGAAGTGCCGAAGTCTCCTGCGCGAGTTGGCTCGCCAGGAGTAGTGGCCCCGGTATTCGAGGGGACACTGACGGGCGTGGTGGCGTCGCCACCGGGAGCGGCGATGTCAACCGCTGAGCCGTAGTTGGAGTAATCGGCACGCGAGCCGGCCTCGTTCGTTGAGGCGGTAGTTATGACGCCGCTGCAGTTACCCGGAGCGAACCTGGCGGCGTCGTCCCTGGCGTTACCTGCCGCGGCAATCAGGATGCTCCCGCGTTCGCGGGCGCCATCGATCGCGTCCTGCAAAGCAGTCGGACACATCGCTTCGACGGCGAAGGACATGTTGATGACCTTGCTCGGGTTCGCATTCGCCGGGGCGCCGTCGATGGTTCCACCACTGGCCCAGGTGATGGACGCAGCAATGTCGCTGAGTAAGCCACCGCGCCAGGACAGCGCGCGGATGGGTTGAATGCTCGCTCCCGGAGCCACGTCGGTGATCAGTCCCACCATTCCGGTGCCGTGCCAGCTCGAGTCCCGCGCGGGTGTGGTCTCCCGCCAATCACCCGGGTCGGTCGGGTTCGCGTCACGGCCGATCGCGCCGTAGGTGGCTTCGTCGATGTAGTCGGCGTCGAACGCGACCGGTGGGGCGTTCGCCTGCCGGACTGCTGCAAGCTTGTCCGGGCTCGAGACGAAGTCGTAACCATCGACGAGGCTGGCCTTTAGGTCGGGGTGGTTGGTGATGCCCGTGTCGATCACCGCAACGGTGACGCCTTCACCAGCGGATTCGCGATCCTCGACGAACGCTGCGTCCACGCCATACGCACCCGCCAGGTTCCATTCGGTAGTTGTCGCTGATGTGTCAATCGCGGATGGACCAAACGTCGTCTCACGGGCGGTGAACAAGAACTGGTCCGGCTCCGCCCACGCGACTTCCTCGTCGGCGGCAAGGTCGGAAGCGATGCGGGTGGCGGTGTCCACGTCCACCGGCTCGGACAGCTCCACCAGGACTGCGTCGTTGTTGACTTTCTCCGCAACTGCTAGATCGACGTCGCCCACTCGCTCTTCACCCGGAACGTTCTGCTCGCCTTTCGATTTCTCACTGCCCGGCTCGAACTCGACGATCAAACCGGCGACCACACCCTCCATACCCGTGGACGGGGTGGCGGTGACGGAGCTAGTCGGAGCGGCGCTGCCGTCCCTGGTGGCGGTGATGACACGGAAGGAATAGGTGACGCCGTTACGCAAACCACTGACCTGGCGTTGCGTTCCGGGGCCGGGGATCGCGACGACCTTGGCGAACTCCTCCGGACCGGTCACCTCTATGTAGACGCCCTCCGGCGCCGGGCCCTCGCTCGCGTTGGTCCAGAACACAGTCACCTCGTTCAGCCCTGGCTCCACCGTGACGGCCTCAGCCGACCCCACACACACCACCGGTTCCGCGGTCGGACTGGCAGACGTGCTCACCGAGGCACTTGGAGATGCACTGGCCGACGCACTCGGGCTGGGGGAAGCAGATTCGCCCCCCGTGAGGTTGGGCGAGGGGCTCGGGGAGGGCGATTCCTCCACAGTTGGGCTCGGTGAGGGGCTGGCCGTCTGGCTTTCCTCGGTGGTGGGGGAGGGATCGGCAACAGGTGTTTCGCTGGCGCTCTCGGCCGACGACTCAGACGACGACGCTTCAGAAGAAGGTGATTCGACCGAGGGTGATGCTTCCGTTTCGTCGCCGAGGGATCCGGTCCGAGCATCGAGCGTCTCGTCGGATGAAGGCGTCGTCGTTGGGTCGTCCGGTGTTTCGGGATCGCCGGACTCGCTTACTTCCGGTGAAGCGGACGCTTCTTGCGACTCATCGGATGTCGGTGACGGCGAAACGGAAGTCGTCGTAGAAATCGATGCGCTAGGAGATGGCGATGACGTTGTTGCATCGCTCGGGATGCACAGAGCCGGAATCTCCGAAGGCATGTTCCATTCGGATGCTTCCGACTCGTCGACGTTGAGGTTGTCATCCGACTGCGTCGGCGTGATTTCCTCGGATGGCTTCAGTTCCTCCGCCCATGCACTCGGCACACCTGTCAGCAGGAGTGCGAAAGCAGCAAAGGCGGTCACAATGATTCGGGCACGGGAACGGGCGCGTGCAGAGAGCAAAGACGGATCTGCCGTCATTACCGAAGTCACCCCACCGCTCGACCAGGCGAGCCCAGCAGCCCGCTCCACATGGTCACCCGGGGGTTCGTCGCCCTAGCGGGGTGAAGTGAACAATTCACGCCATTCTTTGAGCAATTCGCGACATTTCTGGAGAGCTTCATCGGGCACAGCGGCAGCCCGTCGTGTTGGCGCGATGTGTTCCGACTTTGGCATGAATTCACTCGCCTTGAGCGCCCCCTGTCGCGTGAAGCCACATAACGTCCGAAAGTCCAATGCAACTTTCGAAAAGAGGCGTCGCATGACGGTCATCAAGGTCTCCAAGATTCTCGCCATCACCGGTGTTCTGGGCTTAGCGGTCGTGGGGCTAGCTGCACCGTCGCATGCCGATACTTCTGTGACGTTTTCCGGGTCCTTAAGTCAGCCAGTAAACCCAGGGCCGTTACAGGGAGCCAACTTCGCCCCGTCGGATGTGGTCGCACCGACAGTCACATTTGTGTCGTCGGCTCTGTGGGGCTCCTATGGATTCTTCTTAATAGACGCACCCGGTGTGTTGACTGACGAGTCAGGTAACGCTTGTACCCGGGCGAGTGGCGCGTGTGGTGTCACTCCGAGCGCCCCACAAATCACCCTTAGAGTTGATCCCAGCGCCCTTAATGCCACCGTAGTTGTGTACGCAGATGAGGGTGGGCCTGTTGTTAACGGTGGTTTCACGGTCACGTTTTCCGCCACTCCCGGGGGTGTGGCGTCTGCTGGTGCAGGCCCGGCGCCACTTATTCAGCAGTTCCCGCGTTCAGTTACAGGCACATGCGACGAGGCGGCAAGTGAGGATTTGAATTGGTCCGGTGTCGCCTCGGGTGGCTGGAGTCAGTCCTGGTCGCAGTGGATAAACGAGGGCGACGGCGGCTCAGTCTGCACGAGGATGCTCGTCTACAACACTTCGACGTCAGCTTGGGAAGTCGAATAGTCGCTGGGAGTAGGGGGCGTTCAGCTACCGGTTGGTTCAATCGTGATGGCGTCGTCGTTGTTTCGAGAACTACGACGCGATTGAAGTTGGTGTTACGCAGGAACCAGCGTGCCCGAGAAGATCTGCCACGCCAGCGCGGTCTTGGCAACCAGGCTCAAGACGATGTAGCTGCGCTCGCCGCGCAGGTAGTCGCTCCACTTGCCGATCTTCTTGTATTGCAGCCACTGCACGAGCGCGAACGAGTTGAAGAAGATGAACAGCGAGATCAGGATGCCGATCACGAAGCCGGGGATCTCGGGCTTCTGCGCTGACCCGGGTGCGAGTGTCCACACCACGATGATGAGCCACGGCACGATGCCGGCCATGCAGCCGAAGATGAACGGCAGCATGCCGCCACCGGGCTGCTCGTACTTCTCCTGCAGCCAGCCGAACAGGATCATCGAAGCGTTCACGCCGAAGATCGCCATCAGTGCAGCGACGTCGGAGATGCCGACGATCTGCGCGATCAACACGATCATGATCGACGACGACAGTGAGTATTCGACCCAGCGGAAATAGTTGTGCCCCGCCTGCAGGCCGCGCACGTAGCGCGGGTAGAACCACGGGCTGGCGACCACGAAGTGGAAGAACGCCGAGAGCGCGAAGAACAGAGCGACGCCCCAGGCGATACGTGAATCGAGGATGGTTACCGGATCGTTGGGTGGGGTTCCGGGCGGGCCGAAGACATACGCGGCGGTGATGGGCAGGGAGAAGTCGGTGGCGAGGAAGAGGATCAAGAACATCTGCGTCAGGTGCGCGAACCCGGCGACGATGTTCAGCTTGCGCAAGCCGGCGAAAGTGATGCCGGTTTCGGACTTCTCGGTCAGGACCTGCTGGCTCAACTGGGTGCTCATGTGGCGAGTGTGGCACCGATGTGGGCTCAGATGCGTGCCGACAGGCGGATCGACCCTTTTTACTCCCGTGACTGTCACACCCCCCGCATAGATTCGGGTCATGAAGCACGCAGCCGTCGATTTTGACCTCCCGTCGGAGGTAAAGTCACTGCTGCGGTCAAACGATTTGAACGCCGGGGGTCGAAGCAGTACCGACGCCATTGACGATCTGCAACGCCTCGAGCGCTGCATCGCGCGGCTTGAAGCCGTGCGCGCTGACCTTCTCGTCGAGGCAGCGGATCCGGTGCCGCGGGTGGAGGAGTTCACCGTCGAATCCGCGGATGGACAGGATCGTCGCAGTCCACGCCTCGTGCAGATCGAAGATGCCGTCCGCGAGGAGATCGCCGCGGCCCTGCGTTGGTCACCGTCGCAGGCCGGAATGCTGATCGAGGAAGCCCGCCAACTCCATGCTCATCTGCCGGCCACCCTCGCCGCTCTGCGCAGTGGTGTGATCTCGGGGCGGCATGCAAGTGTCGTGGCGGAGTGGTCCAGGCGCCTGTCCGCCCGTGACGCGGCTGGACCGGACGCCGGGCACGTCTACTCGCAGATGTGTGCAGCTTTCGAGGAACGGGTGCTGCGGGTGGCCCGCCGGGGAACCGTGGCGCAGACGCGTGCGGCTGCCAAGCGGACACTTGCGTCCCTCGACGCAGCAGGAGCGCGGTTGCGCCGCGAGCAGCAGCGGTGCACGCGCGAAGTCGCGATCATCGACGAGTCCGACGGCATCTCCGTCCTCTTGGCGCGCATGTCGACTCCGGCTGCACGGGCCGTGATGGAGTCCGTGGGTAAAGAGGCGGCGCTGATCGAGGATGGGTCCCTCTCGGCAGGGGAGCGCCGCGCGCAGGCTTTGGCCAGGCTGGTGCTCGGCGGTCGCGCACCGCAGGTGCGTCTTGATGTCGTTGTCCCGGCAATGGGCGGTGGCGTTGCCGGTGCGGACTCCCTGAACTCAGCGGAGTCCTCGGATTCAGCGAACTCCCCGAACTCCCCGAACACTCCAAACTCCCTGCACTCCATGGCCGAGTTGGTCAGCGCGATGGTCGACGGTCTCGATCACGCGACCATCGACCGAGCCGAGATCGATGCGGATGAACTTCGTGAACTCCTGGCCGACCCAGCCGTCTCGGTAACCATGCGCAAGCTCGTTGCCGATCCGGTCACCGGGGTGCTGAGCGCATGTGGTCGCAGCACGTACCGAGTGCCCGCGCGTCTGCGCGAGTTCATCGTGCGTCGAGATGGCACGTGTCGCTTTCCCGGATGCGGCCGGGCAGCGCGCAGCAGCCAGATCGACCATGCCGAAGCGTGGGACGACGGCGGCTCGACGGATCCGGACAATCTCGGTGCCTTGTGCACCCGCCATCACCAACTCAAGACCCATGCAGGATGGCGACTGGACGATTCCCGCGCTGATGGTGCCTGCACGTGGATATCGCCTCACGGTCGGCGCTACCGACACCAGTCACCGTCCGTAGTCGAGGTGACCTTGGAGCAGCAGTTCGCCAATGTGGTTGCTGCTGCGCTGTCAGCTGGGCATTCGCTGCGACCCTCGCGCGGACTCGATTACCCGTCGGAACGAGGACACCCACCCGGACGCGATCGCCCGTGGGGACGCGATCACCCGTTCGACCTCGAACCAGCACTCGGGCCCGCGATCCACATCGACTACTGCTCGGTGAGTGAACGTCACCGTCGAGAGCCCGACCCGCCCTTTTGATGTGGCCGCGGTGCGCGCTCAGCGAGTGACGCTGCCCGCAATGCCACTACCCAATGCCACTACCCAATGCGAGGTCGGTTAAGGCCTCGCCGGTAACCCGATAGGGAATCCACTCGGTCAATCCCTGGGCGCCAATGGATTCGTAGAAGCCGCGAGCGCCTGTATTCCAGTCCAGCACCCACCACTCCAAACGCCCGTAGCCCCGCTCGATACAGATACCGGCGAGGTGCGCGAGCAGCGCCTTGCCATGACCGCCGCCGCGGTGGTCCGCCTTGACATACAGATCCTCGAGGTAGATGCCATGCTTGCCGAGCCAGGTGGAGTAGTTCAAGAACCACAACGCGAAACCAACGACCGTGCCGTCTTCGTCTTCGGCTACGTGGGCGAACAGTGCCGGGTCAGGTCCGAACAGGTGGCGGTGCAAGTCATCGGATGTGGCCAAAACCGCATCGGGTTCCTTCTCGTAGACCGCCAACTCGACGATCATGTCGTGAATGGCTGCAACATCGCTGGGTTTCGCCTCGCGGATCATGCGGGCAACCTACCCGCGGCCAGGCGCACACAACGAGACACACACGACGAAGGGTCCACCGCCCGTAGGCAGTGGACCCTTTGGCGCGCTGTGTTGCGTTAGGCCGCTTGCTTGGTCTCCCAGAAGATGCCAGCGATCTCGTCGATCTTGCCGAGCAGTTCGTCCGCAACGGCGGGGTCGAGTGAACCCTTGGTGCCGCCGGCACCGGCGAGCTTCGTCGCCTGGTTGAACAGCTCGTTGAGTTGCGGGTACTTCTCGAAGTGCGGAGGCTTGAAGTAGTCGGTCCACAGCACCCACAGGTGCTCCTTGACCAGGTGCGAGCGCTCTTCCTTGATGGAGAT
>CAZWIW010000086.1:0-6644 GCA_964634545.1 uncultured Rubrivirga sp. | reverse complement strand
CGGTCGGCGGCAGGGGGATCGAAGGCGAAGAACAACGAAGGCTCGATCATCTCGAGTTCGAGGAGCACCGGGGATCCGTCCGGGGCGTCGATGAGATCGACCCGGGCGTAGAGCCCTCCGGGGTGCGGAACGGCGGCGAGCACCTGCTGCGCGACGTCGAGTTGGGCGGCGGTCGGTGTGCGGGGGTCGATCACCTCCGCAACGTAGAGGCCATCGACCATCTCGGCTTTGCCGTCACGTCCCAGCATCGGGCCCTTGGTGATGGCGTGCGAGAACACTCCATCGAAGTGGATCAAGGCGGTCTCGGATCCGGCATCGACACTCGGCAAATATGGCTGGATCAAAACCGTGCGGCCGGCTGCGAGTAGTTGCTCGGCATGCGTGCGCGCAGATTCGAGGTCTTGCGCGGCAAAGCGCTGCGCACCCTTGGAACCTGCACCAACCGACGGCTTCACGACGAACTCGTCGAAACCTTCCGGGACGAACCATTCCTGATCGAGGGAATCGACAACTGTCGTCCCAACAGTCGGAACACCAGCCGCGGCCAGATCAGCGAGGTAGCGCTTGTCGCTGTTCCAGCGCACCAACGGCGCTGGATTGAAGACCGGTAATTCGGTGTCACTGATGGCATCAAGCCACACGCAGAACGCTTCGCGGTCCTCGGTGTAGTCCCAGGTGGATCGGATCAACACAGCATCGACGAGACCACGCAGGTCACTCGGCTCGGTGTTGTTCCACGGAATCCACTGGACGTCGATGTCCTTCGCATGAAACGCCGCAACCAATGCGGCGTCGTCGGGATCGCCCACGGGAAGAGCCGCGCAGGTGGCAAGTCCCACCCGCGCGGCTCCTTGGCCGTGTGTTGTCGTCACTCGGTGACGGTGACGGCGATGTCGTAGCTGGTGTTGTCCGGCGTAGTGACGGTGATCGTCGCCTCGCCTGGAGCCAACGCCTGGGCGCCCGGATTGAAGATCGCATCGCCGTCTTGGCGTGCCTGCGAGATCTCCAGGACCTCCGGGTTGTCGGTGGCGATCGTGGTTCCGATCACCTCGTCGACGACGATGTCGAGGAAGTCACCGACCTTCGCGGTGGCCTCGGTCTGGCCTGGCTCGATGATCACCGGCGGCAGCATCTGGGTGGAATCTCCGTCCATGGACTCATCGGTCGCTTCCTGGCTCGTGGTCTCCTCGGCGGCCGGCTCATCGGAGGACGACGAGCAGCCCGCGAGCAAGGTGACACCGAGCAGCGCGCTCGCGCCGATGGCGGCGGTCTTGGTTAGGGGGTTTTTGGTCATGGGGTTTCGCATGGTGCGCATTTTCTCATCCCTTCGTCCCCGTCTGTTCGTTCAGACAAGGTGGTTATACCCATTCGACGCACGGGCCAAACATCTCGCCTTCGGATGTGGTCTAGGTCTCGTAACGGTTAGATCTCGTCACCGTGATCCAAGGCACCGAGCTGATCCACGCGGGCCGTATGCCGACCAGCCTCGAAGTCCGTCACCATGAAGACTGCGAGGGCGGAGACCGCGGTCGCGACGTCGGTCACCCGCTCACCGAAGCACGCGATGTTGGCATCGTTATGCCGGCGAATCATCTCTGCGTCGAGATCATCGCGAACGACGCCAGCCCGGGCACCGGGCACCTTGTTGGCTGCCATGCACACGCCTTGACCGCTGCCGCAGACCACCACGCCGCGGGCAACCTCACCGGCGGCCACTAGGCGTGCGACACCGGCACCGAAATGCGGATAGTCCACGCGCTCCTCGGAGTCGGTACCGACATCGACCACCTCGTAGCCCTGCTCACCCAGCCAGTGGGAGAGCGCGGTCTTGAGGTGGAAGCCCGCGTGGTCCGATCCGATTGCCACTTTCTGCGCCATGAGGTCGATCCTTCCCTATCGGGGGTTCGATGCGCGAGAGGTGACGTAGTCAACCAAGCGGGCTCGGCGCTCCTGCAGGAGTTCCGCGCGGTCCGCGTTGGGTGCCACGACCGTGGCCCCGGATGCAGCCATCGATCCGGTGACCTCTCCCGGCATCGCGAGTAACGCGGCACCGATCACCGCAGCATCCGGCTCCTCCATAGGTAATAGGGCACGCTGGGAGATGTCGGCGATGAGCTGGCGGAACCGCGGATCGACGGTGCCGCCGCCGATGAGCGGCAATGGTTCGGGCAGGTGCGCGCCTGCATCGACGACCGCCTGCATACCGAGCGTGACCGCGTGAGCGACCCCCTCGATCACACTGCGCAGCATCGCTTGCCGGTCGGTGTCCAGACCCAGCCCGAGCCAAGCTCCGCGAAGTGATGCATCGACGAACGGCGTGCGCTCACCGGCCACGTAGGGCACGAAGATCGGGTCACTCGCCCGAACTCCCCCGTCGAGCGCCGCGTTCGCTTGTTCGGGTGTTGCCTCGAGCCATTCCAGCGCTTTGCGCAATGCGATCCCGGCGTTTTGCACTGCACCGATGCGGTACCAGCCGCTGCCCGGCGCGCCGGCTGTGGCAAACAGATGGGTGCCCAGTGCGATTCCACCATCGGGTTCGGCAACGAGGGAAACCGATTGCGATCCGGAGCCAACCGCGGTGAAGCCGTCGTTGATGGACAACCCGAATCCAACGATGGCCGCGGCAGTGTCGGCTGCCCCGGCGACGCACGGCAACTCGTGGCCACCCAACGTGATCGCACCGGCCGCGGCGCGCGACCCGACGATGGGTGCGAGTAGTGCGGGATCAACCCCGGCCCACGAAAGCGCAACCTCGTCCCACGCGCCGGCCGCGACATTCGCCAACAAAGTGCCGCTGGCATCGCTGGGTTCGGTGACGACATCGCCGCCGAGTCGCGCTCGCAGCCAATCCTTCGGCTGCAGCGCGTACGTCGCCGCTTTCAGCGCCGCCGGTTCGTTCCTGGCCACCCAACGCAAGGAGGTGGCTGCGAAACCCGACACCGCCGGCGATCCCAACCGAGCGAGAACCTCATCGCCGAGTTCGGCCTGCATGTTCGCTGCTTCACCGCCAGCTCGGGTGTCGGCCCAGGTGATCGCAGGGCGCACCGGCTCCAACTGCGCATCGCACAGCACCAGGCCGTGCATCTGACCACTGAAACCGGCGCCCGACGCGCTCGCCACGACATCGCCTAGTTCGATGACGGCCGCTTGCGTGGCGGAGAGCCACTCGCGTGGATCGGCTTCGGCCCAACCTGGATGCGGGGAGGAAAGCGAATAACCGCGGGAAGCCTTGGCCTGCACCGTTCCGTTCGGGGAAACCACAGCGACCTTGACCGAACCTGTGCCCAAGTCCACACCCAGAGCCGCCCCATCGTCCGTCACGCGTGGAAGTATCGCCCATATGCACAATCGCGTTGCCGTCGTCGGCAGTTTGAACATCGACCTTGTCGTCCAACTCGATCGGATGCCCGGTGCCGGGGAGACCGTGTTCGGCTCCGCCTTGGAGCGCCATCCCGGCGGCAAGGGGCTGAACCAGGCGGTCGCCGCCGCCCGGCTGGAATCCGAAGTCCACATGATCGGTGCGGTGGGTGACGACGGATCCGGGGACTGGCTGCTCGACGTAGTGCGTCGCGAAGGCATTCACTCCGAGGGCATCGCGACGGCAAGCGGAACATCCGGTACGGCACTGATCGAGGTGGATGCGTCGGGTCAGAACCGCATCATCGTGATTCCCGGCGCCAATGATCTGGTGAAACCAGCCGCAGTGGCAGATCACTTGGCATCGCTGAAAGCGGTCGACGTCGTCCTCACTCAAGGGGAAGTGCCGGTGGAGGTCATGGTGGCTGCCGCGGAAACCGGCAAGAAGATCGGCGCTCAGGTGGTGGTGAATCCCGCCCCGGTGCGCGAATACCCGAAGGAACTACTGAAGAACGTCGATGTCCTCGTGCCCAACGAGCACGAAGCCCACGAACTCACCGGGATGTCGGTCGACAACATGGTCGATGCCGTCGAGGCGGCGCAGCAACTCCAGGACCGCGGCCCCACCTGCGTGATCATCACCCGCGGGGAGAAAGGTGCAGTGTGGAGTTCACCGGAAGGCTCCGGCCAAACCGCAGCTTTCAGAGTTTCCGCTGTCGACACTGTCGCCGCAGGCGATGCCTTCTGCGGGGCACTGGCCGCCGGACTGGCGCGCGGGCTGTCGATGGCCGAATCACTGAGGTGGGCTTCGGCTGCCGGCGCGCTCGCGGCAACCGGCAAGGGCGCGGTGCCATCGCTGCCGCCGTTGAGTTTGGTGACCGAACTGCTCGAGCGCTAGCCCGCCCGCAACGTCAGACGACTTCGGCTTGGGACAACCGCTCGACCCGGTCGGTCGCGTTGCGCATCGACGGCGAAGCAGGTCCCAACGCTAAAGACAGCGCACCGAGCATCGTGGAAACCGCCGGCTTGGCAACGGTGAGTGGCACCCGAGGCAACCGCAGCAACTTGCGATGCGAATCGGGAATGGTTGCCACTGCCCCGGCGAACAGGATGCTGTACGGCCCGCGGGCCGGTAGCGGAACCGGCGCTGAGCGAATGAAGTCCACGGTCTTCCAAGCGGTGGCATCGCCCCGCAATTCGGGGCCGAAGTCACGGATCTGCTGGTCGAGTTCGGCGACCGACCGCGGCGGGTTGTCCACGCCGACAAGTTCCCCCGCCTTCGCCCATTCGCGCACGTAGGCGTCTTCACCGCCGGGGATCGGGCCTCCCCAGACCCGATGGGTGGCAAGGAAGGAGTCGGTGAACGCCACGTGCACCCAGCGCAGCAGATCAGGATCGTTGGCCGAGTAGGGGCGTTGCTCGCCTCCGACCGGGTAGGTGCCCTTCACTTTGCGGTGCATGCCGCGCACGCGCGCGCATTCGCGATCGGCCATTGCGGTATCGCCGAAGGTGACCACCGTCAACCACTGGGTGGTGCCGGCCAACCGGCCGAGCGGATCGGCTTCGTAGCGCGAATGTTCGCTAACGCCGGCGAGCGCACCCGGATGCAAGGCCTGCATCAGCAGAGCGCGGACTCCGCCCACCAAGGTCGGCAGCGAACCGTGCACGGTCCACGCGGCGGACCCGGGCCCGAAGTAGCCGTCGTCGATGCCGTCCGCGAGCTGTTGAACCCATTCGGGTGTCCCGTCGGGGTCGCCGGACACGATGCTGCGAAAGCCCTGCGCGATGCGATCGCGCGCCACATCGACGGCTCCGGAGAACGTGGGCATGCCTCAAGAGTGCCAATTGCCCGCAGTTTTCGCATCACCGGGCTTCACCAACGACGAAAACAAACGACGGCGCCGGGGCTCGTGGAGGAGTTCGAGCACCCGGCGCCGCCGGTCTTGTGTGTTAGCGGGAGTCTGAGTGTCAGTTCCCGGCTGACACCTAGGGCACCACCGCAGGTGGGTTATTCGGCCGCGGCCAGCGTCACCGTTAGGTCCTGCGTGCGGCCATCGCGCAGGATCGTCAGTTCCACGGTGTCACCGGGTGCGTTCGAGCGGATCGACACGATCAACTCGGTCGACTCCTCGATCACCTCACCGTTGATCGCCGTGATGACGTCACCGTCTTGAATCCCGGCCTGGTCAGCACCCGAGCCGGGGGTCACCTGACCGACCTTCGCTCCCGGTCCGGAGAAGGTGGTGTCGAGTTGGACACCGATCACCGGGGTGGAGGACGAGCCGGTCTCGATCAGTTCGTTGACCACGCGCTCGGCAGTATCGATCGGGATAGCGAAGCCCAAGCCGATGCTGCCCGCGGCACCACCAACCGCGCTCAGGGAAGCAATCGCGGTATTCACGCCGATCACCTCGCCGGAACCATTAACCAGCGGTCCTCCCGAGTTACCGGGGTTGATGGCGGCGTCGGTCTGGATCGCGTTGATGAACGACGTAGAACCTCCACCGCCGGCGGTCACCGGGCGCTCGAGCGCACTGACGATGCCGGAGGTCACGGTGCCTTGCAGACCCAGCGGCGAACCGATCGCCACGGCGAGGTCACCAACACGCACCGCTTCGGATGAACCGAACTCCAAGGTAGGCAGCCCGTTGCGTTCGACCTTCACCACGGCGAGGTCGTATCCAGCATCGGCGCCGACAAGCGTGCCCGTCGCGGTAGCTCCGTCGGGGAAGACGACCTCGACGGTTCCGTCCTCACCGGCTGGACCGGCCACGTGATTGTTGGTCACGATGTAGCCGTCTTCGCTGATGATGAAGCCAGAGCCGCTGCCGCCTTGGCCTTCGCTGCCTACGTTGATCTGCACCACCGCTGGCTGCACCGTTGCCGCGAGATCGGCGATACCGGTCAGCGCCGGCACCGGATCGATCGATGCGCCGGTTCCTTCATTCGAAACGACGGCCGGTGCCGCTGCCACGGCGGCTTGCTCCGGCGCTTGGTTCTCGGCGACGAGGTAGCCGACGAATCCACCGAGCCCGCCGGCCACGAGGCTCACGGCAGCAGCGCCAGCGATCACACCGGTGATCAGACCTGCCCGGCTCTTGCGCGGCGTGCCGGACGCAGGGGGCTGGTTCGGGTTCGGGGCGCTTGGCGGCCCATAGGAGTAGCCGACGTAAGGGTTGGTGCCGCCCTGGGGTGTGGGCGGGATCGTGGGGACAGACATGTTTCCTCCTCATTCCGGCGGTAACCGGTTCGGTCATTCACGGACTTGGACTACGCCCCACGCCGCC
>CAZWIW010000085.1:4372-6755 GCA_964634545.1 uncultured Rubrivirga sp. | reverse complement strand
ACCCCGTGGGCAGCGAGGGCCCAGCCACCGACAACGAGGTAACGGACGTTATGCCGGTCGAAGCACTCGAGCAACTCGCGAAAGTCTGGGCTCAGTTGCATCCGTCCACCCCTCGAATTCGCGACGCATCTGGGTCAACGCCTCAATACGCTCCGCAGGAGGTCGAGACAGCCAATAGGCAATATCGCTTGTCTCGTCCTGCATTGACCTCTTGACGGCCACGCGCGTGATGCCCGACACAACCCCAGAGTACCCGGCTTCAGGCCCGACCCTTCAACATGAAGTTCCAATACAAGTTGGGTAAGCCGACCTTCTTGAGCATGTTGTAGTCCGTGAACTCCTTCTTCTGGTCCACGACCGGCAAACTCGGCTTCAGATTGAAGTCGTAGTCGAACTCGCACAACAACATCTTCTTGCGACTCGTGGTGATGGGACACGAGGCGTAACCGTCGTAACTGCCAGCCCCCACACTTCCCTTCATGGATGCAACCAGGTTCTCCACGAGTACCGGGGCTTGCTTGCGAATAGCGGCACCGGTCTTTGAGTTCGGGGTAGTGGTGCAATCACCGAGTGCGAAGACATCCGGATAGACGTTGTGTTGCAGCGTGTGCTTGTTGACACCCACATAGCCGAAAGGTGACTCCGGATCGGCCAGCGGTGAGTTCTTCAGCCAATCAGGTGCGCTCTGCGGTGGTGTCATATGCGCGAAGGAGTACTCGACCGTCTCGGTTTCCCCGGTCTCGTTGTTCTTGATCGTGACGGTGCCCTTCTCCGGGTCCATTTCGGTGATGACCGAGTTCAAGCGCACGTCGATGCCATATCCGGCGGCCACCTGCACCAGGACATCGGACCAGACCTTGATGCCGAACATCCCAGGAGTGGGCAGCACCATGATCGGGTTGATGTTTCCGAGCACACCCTGCTCGCGCCAGTAGTCGCACGCGAGGTAGGCGATCTTCTGTGGCGCACCCGCGCATTTGATCGGATTCGGCGGCATATGGAAGATCGCGTTGCCGCTCTTGGTCTTCTCCACGTTCTGCCAAGTGATCGGCGCGAGGTCGTAGCGATAGTTGCTCGACACACCACCCTTGCCGATGGCTTCGGGTAGGCCGGGGATGGCATCCCAATCGAGTTGAATGCCAGCGGCCACGACGAGTCGGTCGTAGCCGATCGTCTTGCCGCCAGCCGTGGTGACGGTGTGGGCGTCCGGGTCGATGGCGGTGGCGGCGTCCTTGATCCAGGTGACACCCGCGGGAATCACCGAGGCCATCGGTCGGGCGCTATCGGGTGCCTTCGCGCGGCCGCCGCCGACCAGCGTCCATAGCGGCTGGTAGTAGTGGGCGTCGCTGGGCTCGATCAGCGCGACATCAGCGATCTGGGCCTTCTTCAGCCGGGCGGCAACGCTGATCCCGCCCGATCCGCCGCCGATGATGACAACTTGGTGGTGTTGATCGGCCATCTGCTCTCCTCAAAATCCGTGGCCTGTCCTTCCTGATGGAGACAACTGTGGCATGCCGGTAGACAAATGTCCGGACATTCGTACAATTGGTTCGTGACGTCGATCGAAACCACCCCCCGAGTGGGGATCGTGCCCATACCGGGACCGGTCTTGCCGGACCGTTCGAGCCCGCTTCCCCTGTGGGCGCAGGTGAGTGCGGATATTCGGCGACGGGTGGCCGACGGTGCGTTCGAGGAGGGCTTTCCCGGGGAGATAGCCCTCACCGAGCAGTACGAGGTCTCCCGGCACACCGTTCGCGAGGCGCTACGGGTGCTTCGCGACGAAGGCTTGCTCCGCAGCGAACGCGGTCGCGGAACCACCATCGAGGAAGGTTCCTACTCCCAGAACCTCGGCACCCTCTACTCGCTGTTTCGCACCATCGAGGATCAGGGGACGCACCAACGCAGCGAGGTACGTCGGCTAGGCACCACGGTCAACCCGTCGGTGGCCAGCAATCTGCAGATCGCACCCAACGACGATCTCGTGGTTCTCGAACGAGTCCGGTACGCCGGCAACGAACCGCTCGCGGTCGACACCGCATGGCTTCCCAAGGACATCGCCGCACCGCTTCTCGATGTCGACTTCACCTCCGGTGGTTTGTACGACGCCCTCACCCGCACCTGCGGCGTCCGTCCCGACGCCGGTCACGAACAAGTCGCCGCGCAAACCGCTCCCTCGCATATCGCCGAACTCCTGCAATTGCCCAGTCATGTGGCAGTTCTGTATATCGAACGCACCGCCATGGCCAAGGACGTTCCTGTCGAATGGCGGGAGACCTACATCCGTGGCGACCGTTTCAGCTTCGAAGCCGAATGGCGCCCCGGCAGTTCCACCATCACGCCCATAACCGAATCCCGCTGATCACGAACACCTGATCCACCACCC
>CAZWIW010000085.1:0-4272 GCA_964634545.1 uncultured Rubrivirga sp. | reverse complement strand
TCGATGGCCTGATCGTCGGCCTCGTCACCGGTTTGGTCGGCGCTGGAGGTGGCTTCCTCGTGGTGCCGGCACTTGCCCTGCTCGGTGGTCTACCGATGCCAAACGCTGTCGCCACCAGTTTGCTCGTGGTCGCGATGAAATCCTTCGCGGGCTTCTTCGGCTATGCCTTGAGCTTTGGTGGCGATTCACTTGTCTCGATCAACACTGCGACCACCACACTCGACAACGGCACCACGATCTGGCCCATCACCGCCCTGGTAACTGCCATGGCCGTCATCGGAGCACTTGTTGGCTCCCGAGTGGTCGGCAAAATCCATCCGGACAAGCTCCGCAAGGGCTTCGGCTGGTTCGTTCTTGTTATGGCCGTGTTCATCCTCAGCCAGCAGATCGGTGGCCAGCTCTACGACTTCGCTAGCCAAGGAACGCTGCAAGCGATCGAAGTGATCGGTGGGTTGATCGCCGTCGTGGCCTTCTTCACCTGGGTGATCCGACGGCCGGTCAAGGAATCCATCGCCGATTTCGACGAACCGGAGATCGCCCTCGAAGGGGACGATTCCAACAACAGCGCACCTACCAGCGGGGCAAAGCCTTCCCAGGATTAAGGATTCCGCGCGGATCGAGCGCTTCCTTGATCCGCGAATGCAAGTCGATCTGCACATCGTCGAGTTCCTTGGCGAGCGCTTCGCGCTTCAAGGAACCGACGCCATGCTCGCCGGTGATCGTCCCCTCGTTCGATAGCGCAACATCGAGGATTTCATCGAACGCAATCTGTGCACGCGCCGCCGCGTCGTCATCACCGCGGGGGGTCACGATCGTCGGGTGCAGGTTCCCATCACCGGCATGACCGAAGGTCGCGATCTGCACGTCATTGCGCGCCGCGACTTCCTGGATCGCCACCATCGTGTCCGCGAGCCGGGTGCGCGGCACGGCTACGTCATCCAACAGCCAATCGCCGGCGAACTCCAGCGCCGGAATAACCATCCGGCGAGCCCCCACGAGCATCTCGGACTCATCCGGATCCTCCGAGACATACACCTCGCTCGCGCCGCCCGCCTCGCAGATCTCCCCGAGCCGCCGGGCGTCTTCGCCAGCGCCGGGGGAATCGAACTGGCCGATCAGCAACGCACCGGCGGAAGTGTCCAGTCCCATTGACCGCCACTCCTCCACCGCAACGATCGAGGTGTTGTCCATCAACTCCAGCATGCTCGGGCGTAACTCGTTCATGATCGAACTCACTGCGCGCCCGGCCGCACCGATATCGGAGAACACCGCAACAACCGTTGCCGGATCCGGCGGGATCGGGCTCAACCGCAGTCGCGCCATCGTCACGATGCCCAACGTGCCTTCACTGCCGACCATCAAACCGGTGAGGTCGTAACCCGCCACCCCCTTAATCGTTTTGCGCCCCATCCGCGTGATGCGCCCATCGGCCAGCACCACTTCCAGGCCCAGTACCGAATCACGCGTGACCCCGTATTTCACACAGCACAGACCACCGGCATTGGTGTTGACGTTCCCGCCGATCGAGCAGAAGTCCTTCGATGCCGGATCCGGCGCGTACCAAAGACCGTGCCCTGCCACGTGTTCGCGAAGTTCGGTGTTGAAGATCCCCGGCTGCGTCTCGACGTATCCGTTTCCCTCATCAACCAACAGCACATCGCACATCTTCTCCACGCAGACGATCAAGGAACCATCGATCGCATTCGATCCACCGGACAGCCCCGATCCAGCCCCTCGTGGCACCACCGGAACCCGGTGTTCGTAGGCCGCGGCCAGTACGGCCGAGACCTGCTCCGTGGTCCGAGGGAACACCACCCCGATCGGTTCCCCGGCAGGAGATCCCGTCGAACGATCCCGCTGATAGGTGGGCAACCGATCCGGATCGGTGACCACATCTCCGTCTCCCAACGCCAAAGCGCAGGCGGCTAGGACGGCGTCTTCCGGGGTCACGCTCTGACGTTACCGCCTCACGCAGGACCTCACCGGTTGACTACATTGGCCGTTCCACGGCCTCGTAGCTCAGGGGATAGAGCGTCGGTTTCCTAAACCGTGCGTCGCAGGTTCGAATCCTGCCGGGGCCACCCCTACGAATTCCCCCACCCCTCACCAATTCCTGCAGGTGGCGTCACAAGAAGGCTCTTCTTGTGACGCCACCTGCAGGAATTGGTGGCTGTACGCCAGCGGTCAGGGCCGCACCATCACCTTCATGTCGGCCGGGTGCTTCTTCGCGTGCGTGAGCGCCTGCTCGACTTCATCCAGTGAGTAGGACCCACTGACGATCGCATCGAGGTCCACCCGGCCGGAGGCGACGAGTTCGACGGCATCGGGGTAGGTGTTGGCGTAGCGGAACGTGCCGGTCAGCCAGATCTCCTTGCCTTGGATCGCACCGACGGGGATCGCGACGGTGTCGGTCGGCGCCATACCGATAAGGACGGCGGTGCCCGCGGGCGCGAGAGCCCGGATGCCCTGGTCGATGGCCGGGGCGGCGCCGCTGCACTCGAGCAGGACGTCTGCTTCGGGGATGTCGTCGTTCATCGGATCAATAGCCGGAAAGCCCAAATTCTCTACTTGCGCGCGCCGATCACCGTTGACGTCGGTTACGGCCACGACGTTCGCTCCGCGGGCGCGGGCGACGAGGGCGCAGATCGCACCGATGGGGCCGCCGCCGGTGATCAGGACGCGGGTGCCGAGCGAGACGTTCGCCTTCTGGCAGGCCCAGACGCCGACGGACAGTGGTTCGACCAGCGCGGCTGCGTCGTAGGAAACGTGGCTAGGAACCGGATGCACGAAGTCCCGCGGCAGGATCACGTATTCGCAGAACGCACCGTCGATGGGTGGGGTGGCGAAGAAGGCGACATCCGGGCACAGGTTGTAACGCCCGGCGCGGCACTCCTTGCAGCGCCCGCACGGCACGCCGGGCTCCATCGCGACGGTGGTGCCTACTTCGAGATCGGTGACGTTGGTTCCGAGACTTGCGACAACACCGGAGGCTTCGTGGCCGAGGACGAGGGGCTGCTCGACGATGAAGTCCGCGATGCGGCCGTGCTCGAAGTAGTGGATGTCGCTGCCGCAGACACCGACGGATTTCACCTGCACGAGAACTTCATCCGGTCCGGGTTCGGGGACCTCGCGCTCCTCGATGCGAAGACTGAGATCCGGGTCCAGAACACTGACACGTTGTTTCATGGCTAGGAGTGTCCCAGAATCCAGGCCAAAGTGGCCCGTGCTCCATTCGATTTGAGATGAGACAAAGTCTCAACATATGGATCACGGAATCCTTGGTGATCGACAAGATCACCGAAAAGCGCACGGTTCTCGATGAATGCCGTGGGATCGTCGTCTTGCATACGAGCAATAGGAATCAGTTCGTCACGAAGTGGATCCACAACGTCGATTTCACGACCATCCTCATCAATTCCTTCTGCATAGCGCGCCCAACTTGCCACGATGGCAGCACTCAGGGCAACACTGCCGCCATGCTCGAGACGCTCCCTTACGACCGGCAGAAGCCATTTGGGAATGCGGTCAGACGACTCCGCCGCAAGGCGAGCAACGGTGTCTCTCACCTGAGGGTTGGCGAATCGTTCGATGAGTTCGGACTTGTAGTGCTCGAGGTCCACGCCAGGGAGGGAATCGAGCGTGGGAGTAGCTTCTTCGTCCATGTAGCGATGCAGGAACGTCGCGATGAGCGGATCTTGTGCGGCGTCGTGGACATACTCGTAACCCATCAAGTGGGCGAAGTAGGCCAGTCCCTGGTGGCTCGCGTTGAGAAGGCGCAACTTCATCTTTTCGTAAGGTGCGACGTCTTCTGTTACCTGCACGCCAACCAACTCCCACGGCGGGCGTCCCGTCGGGAAGTTGTCCTCCACTACCCATTGAAAGAACGGCTCGCAGAGAACAGGGCAGCTATCACTGATACCGAGATGCGACGAGACGACTTCCCTATCCACCTGAGTTGTCACGGGTGTGATTCGATCTACCATCGAATTCGGAAAGGCAACCGCTGAGTCGATCCAGTCCGCTAGGTCGGAGTCCTTCTCCCGCGCAAAGGCGATGAACATCGATTTCGCGAAGTCACCGTTGTGTTGGATGTTGTCGCAGGACATGACGGTGAACGGGGGAAATCCGGCAGCTCGACGCCGCGCGAGCGCTTCGGTAACCAGGCCAAAAACTGTCTGAGGTTGGACTCCGTGCCCTAGGTCCATAGCGACTGCCGAGGTGTCCAGCATGAACGCTCCGGTCACGGGATCGTTGTTGTATCCACCCTCGGTG
>CAZWIW010000084.1:0-6907 GCA_964634545.1 uncultured Rubrivirga sp. | reverse complement strand
CATGCCGATGAGACCGACGTTGCCGTTCAGGCCAGCCTCCTGGACAGCGCCGCGATCCACCCACTCCTGCCAGCGGCCACCGCCCCAGTCCTCGACGATCACGTCGACCGAGCCAGCTTCCATGGCGTCGTAGGTGACCCCGGCCTCCTCGAGTTGGATCTGCTCGATGTCGCAACCGAGTGCATCTCGGGCTACATCGGAGAGCACCTGCGCGGAGGCGGTATATCCAACCCACGCGTGCATGGCTACGCCCCAGTCGCCGCAGTCTGCGACAACTGCTTCTTCCTCCGGCGCCTCTTCTGTGGCCGAATCGTCTGTCGACTCCTCGGCTACCGTCTCTTCCGCGACGGGTTCTTCGGTGGCCTCGGTGGCCGCCTCGTTCACGTCGCCGCCGCATGCGGCGAGCACCAGGCTGGCTGCTGCCAGCACCGGAAGCACGATCAAGCGCTTCCTTGGGTGATTTCTCATACCTGTTCCTCTCGGTTCCACCCTCGTCCGGATTGGACGTTGGTTGGGGATTGCGCCCTCACGCGGGCGTCTTTTCATTGCGGCGCGCTCCGGCTTGCGCGATTCGATCCATAACAACACCCAGCAAGACAATCGCCAGGCCAGCTGCCAGTCCCTTGCCCTGCAGCTCCGGTTTGGACTGACCAACGATGACCAGGTAGCCGAGACCACCTGCTCCTACGAACCCGCCTATAACGACTACAGCGAGAACGAAGATCATTCCCTGGTTGGCACCAAGGAGAAGGGACCGCTTTGAGGCGGGTAGTTGCACTTTGGTGACTACCTGGGTGGTACTTGATCCTGAGGACACGGCGGCCTCGATCATGTCACTCGGAACACCACGAACACCGTCTGCGACAACACGAACGACGACGGGGGTGGCGTAGAAGACCCCACACACGATCGCTGCGAAGCGTGAAGGTCCGAAGAGTGCGAGTACCGGTACAAGGTAGACAAAAGCGGGCAGTGTTTGGCCCGCGTCGAGTATTGGTTTCAGGGCACGTTCCACGCGGGCATTTCGACCGGCAAGGACTCCCATCACAACGCCGATGAGCATGACGATCGCCGTGGCGATGAGGACCTGAGTGAGAGTCACCATGGCGTCGTTCCAAAGTCCAATGAGAACAACGGCAGTGAGCAGGATCACCGACAAGACCGCAACGAACCTTCCACCGATAATCGCCGCTATCAACGAAATCGCAATGATGGTGATGTACCAGGGGGTGTTCGCGAGGAGGCCTTCGATTCGGTTCAACACGTGGATCGTGAAGTTCTCGTTGAGGCCGATTGTCAGGAAGTAGAAGGTGGAAGTGAGCCATTCGGTTACAGCATCGGCGGCGTTTGCTATGTACTCACCGATGACTAGCTGCTCGGGAAATACTGCCGCCCAGAGTTGGAAGCGCGACAAATAGATGGCGATGAGGGTAACGATGCCACCCACGATCAAACCGATGCGTCGCTGAATCAAGGCCGCACCCTCGGGCGGTAGTTCACCGCTGTGCTGGACGGCGGCGGTAGTTGAGCGATCCAGCATGACGGCGAGGAACACCACGGCGAGTCCAGCCACAACACCGTCCCCCACGTTCCTAATCGTGAGCGCCTCAATCACAGGTTTGCCGAGGCCAGGCGCACCGATGAGTGCAGCGATTACGACGAAGGACAGCGCGGCGAGGGTGGTCTGGTTAATGCCAAGGATGATGGTGCGTCGGGCCATGGGAAGTTGGACTTTGCGCAGCATCTGCCCCCGGGTCGACCCCATCGATTCCGCGGCTTCAATTGGTCCGGCTTTCAAACTGCGAATCGCGTGGGCGGTAATGCGAACGCAGATGGGAATGCTGTAGATCATCGTTGCGATCGTCGCGGCAGCGATTCCAATCAAGAAGACAAGAGCCAGGGGTGCCAGGTACACAAGCGTCGGCAGGATCTGTGCAAGGTCGAGCACCGGCCTGATGAAAGCCATCACACGGTCGTTCAAGCCTGCCCAAATGCCTATGGGCATCGCTATCGCCAACGACAGCAAGACCGCGCCGATAGTCATTGCGAGCGTGTCCATCGTGTAGGTCCAGACCCCGAGCATGCCGCAAGCGGTCAACAGGCCCATGGAAAGCAGTGAGGTGCGCCAGTTGGATGAGGCGTACACGATGTATCCGACGATCGCCACCACCCCGAACCACCCGATGATCGGAATGACATTGCCACTAGCCGGCACTGCGATGAGTGCGCGGATGAGTTCGATGAATCCTTCAATGACCTCGCGCATTGGGTTGAAGACGTAAACAAAGATTGGAGATTCCGAGCGGCTGCCTCGGATGGACGCCGCAAATTCCCGGAGCCAGTCGGTGGCTGGCGTGTTGGTTGCGGTTGATAGCTCCAAGGTGTGAATGCCAGAGAACAGGCTCCCCAAAATCACCCAAATCGCGATAACCAGCAAGACCAGGGTGCTGCGCTTTTGCAACCAGGAGGGAAGGGTATTCAGGGCATTCACGTAGCACTGCCTTCATGTGCATCGTCAGCAACCAGATGGAGGATGTCGTCTTTTCCGATCACACCTACTGGTTGACCGGCACGTTGGACACCCACGGCACCTTTCGCGCTGACGATCCGTGGGATCACATCTCGGACGATCTCCTGGGCGTCAATTGACGTCCCATCCACGGCTTCTCCTTCGTGAGCGGGCCGCGCGAGATAACCCGCGGTGAGGACGTGGGACTTAGGGATGTCATTCGTGAAATCGGCAACGTAGTCGTCTATGGGGTGCATGACTAAGTTCGCGGGAGTGTCCATTTGCACTATGTCACCGTCACGCATGATGGCGATTCGATCACCGAGCTTCATAGCTTCGGAGAGATCGTGGGTGATGAACACCATCGTCTTGCCGAGATCCCTATGCAGCCGCTTGACTTCGTTTTGCATATCTCGCCGGATCAGGGGATCCAGAGCGCTGAAAGGTTCGTCGAGGAACATCACCTCTGGGTTCACGGCGAGAGCCCGAGCCAATCCGACGCGTTGCTGCATGCCACCGGATAATTGCTCCGGAAAGTGGTTCGCGTACCCATCGAGTCCGACGAGATCGATCACCTCCAGGGCGCGCTCATGGCGTGCTTCCTTCTTGACGCCGTTGACTTCGAGTGAGTACGCGATGTTGTCGATTACACGCCGGTGCGGGAGTAATCCAAAGTGCTGGAAGACCATGGAGAACTTGGTTCGGCGCAATTCGCGAAGTTTGGCCTTGGAGGCGGTGAGGATGTCCTCGCCGTCGATAAGCACCTCACCAGCCGTCGGTTCGATAAGTCGGGTCATGCAGCGAACCAGGGTCGACTTACCGGAACCGGACAATCCCATCACGACAAAAACCTCGCCGTTAGCTACATCGAAGTTGGCATCCCTCACAGCGGCCACGCAACCGGTCTTCTCGAGTAACTCCGGGCGGGAGAGCCCCGCATCAGGGGAACCGATGATTGAGTCGGCCTTGTCACCGAAGATTTTCCATAGGCCCTTAACCGATATCGCTGTGTCGGCATCGATCTCAAAGGGAGCCGGACTAGTCATAGTCATGGTGACTCCGTAGTGGGGACGTCGAACCATCCGCTCGGTTCTGGTTGGAGGTTCTGGTACACGTGCTTAGCCTCGAGATATTCGGACAGGCCTTGAAGTCCAAGTTCTCGACCGACACCTGACTGCTTGAAGCCGCCCCATTCGGCCTGCGGCAGATACGGGTGAAAGTCATTGATCCAAACGGTTCCGTGCCGGAGCCCATTCGCGACGCGTTGGGCCCTTGATGCGTCTTGAGTCCAGACGGCTCCCGCAAGGCCGTAGTAGGTGTCGTTGGCGATGCGAATCGCCTCTTCTTCGGTTCGAAACGTCTCAACGGTAAGGACAGGACCAAACGACTCTTCCTGGACGCAGGTCATCGCTGAGGTGCAGTCATCAAGGATCGTAGGAAGGTAGAAGTAGCCATCGGAGAGTGCGGGGTCGTCTGGAACCCGACCGCCGCACCGCAGGCGGGCTCCTTCCGCGAGTCCAGATTCCACGTACCCAATGACCTTGTCTCGATGCGCTGCGCTGATGAGTGTGCCTGTTTGGGCCTTCTCGTCATGGGGACCACCGAGCCGAATGCCCTCGGCAACTTCAACGAGTCTTTCAACAAAAGGATCGTGAATGCTCTCCTCAACAATGAGGCGGGCACCGGCAGAACACACCTGCCCGGAGTGTAAGAAGACCGCAGTCGCCGCGTTGTCGAGCGCGGAATCCCAGTCGGCATCTGCGAACACGATGTTCGGATTCTTGCCGCCGAGTTCAAGGGCAACCTTCTTCACGGTCGCTGCTGCCTCCGCCATGATCAATCTGCCCGTTGCCAAGCCACCGGTGAATGACACGAGATCGACCTCTGGGTGACTGGCCAACGGTGCTCCAGCATCGGCTCCAGCCCCGAGGATCAAATTGCCTACACCTGCTGGCATACCTGCCTCTGAGAGGAAGCGCATCAGCAAGATGGCCGTGTGAGGCGTGAGTTCGCTTGGCTTCAGAACGAAGGTGCAGCCTGCCGCCAGAGCCGGCGCGACCTTCCAACTGGTTTGCAGTAGCGGGTAGTTCCATGGAGTGATGAGTCCGCAGACACCTACCGGCTCGTATTGGACGCGGGAGATGGTGGTGGGGCTTCCCGTATCGATGACCCGGCCAGCATCCTTGGGAATCAGGCCGGCGAAGTAGCGGAAGCAAGAAACCACATCGGCGACGTCGTACCGCGCTTCCACGATCCGCTTTCCGGTATCAGCGGACTCGGCTTCGGCCACGACCTCGGCTTCTGCCTCAAGTCGGTCGGCTACTGCGTGCAGGAGCGCAGAGCGTTCCCAGCCCGACGAATTCCGCCACGGACCACTATCGAATGCCCGTCGCGCAGCCTGGATAGCCCGGATGGTGTCCTGGGCACTTGCCTCAGGCACCTCGCCAACGGCGCGACCATCCGCTGGGCAAACGACAGTTCGGGTTGCCCCAGTGGCTGCCGGCAACCATTCGCCGTCGATGAGTAGCGCTGACACCGTGAACGCCCCCCGTCAATTAACTGCGCCTCCAGGGGTTGGGGACGCATGATCGCGGTGACGATAGAACGAAGCGTGGTCCGGTGGGAGGGGATTTACTCCATTGATACGGTCCGCGGTCTTTTCGGCGATCATCATCGTGGGTGCGTAGATATTGGCGTTCGTGATCGTTGGCATGACAGAGGCATCGACCACCCGCAAGCCGTCGATCCCGTGGACGCGTAGTGAAACTGGATCCACCACGGCCATCTCGTCGATCCCCATCTTGCAGGTGCAGGACGGGTGGTAAGCCGTTTCCCCATCGCGCCGGACCCAATCCAGGATGTCTGCTTCGCTGCGTACCTGCGGGCCCGGGGAGATCTCCCCGCCGCTGTATGGCCCGAAGGCAGATTGCCCCAATATGTCGCGGGCGACTCCGATCGCCTCGACCCACTCGCGTTTGTCCTGTTCGGTGCTCAGATAGTTGAACAGGATCGACGGGGCTTTGGTTGGATCGCTTGACGTGACCCGTACGTGGCCGCGGGCGTCGGAGAACATCGGTCCGATGTGAACTTGGTACCCGTGTCCACTTTCGGGCGCCGTGCCGTCGTAGCGCACCGCGATAGGTAGGAAGTGGAACATCAAGTTGGGGTAGTCGACATCCTCGTTGCTGCGGGCGAATCCGCCTGCCTCGAAGTGATTGGAGGCGCCAGGGCCAGTGCGGCCGAAGAGCCAGGCAGCACCGATGAAGGGCCGACGCCAGAACTGCAGATTCGGATTGAGCGACACCGGCTGAGTGCACGAGTGCTGCACGTAGACCTCGAGGTGATCTTGCAGATTCTCGCCGACTCCTGGCAGATGGTGGATGGGCTCTATGCCGACGGAACGCAGATGATCCGTGTTACCGATTCCGGAGAGTTGTAGGAGTTGCGGGGAGTTGATGGCGCCCCCACTGAGGATCACCTCTCCGGCGCTGACGTCATATGAATTTCCGCGCTGCGACCTGACGCGAACGCCGGTCGCTTTCGTGCCGGACATGAGTACCTTCGTTACCAGTGAACGGGTGCGGATTGTGAGGTTCGGTCGACGTCGAGCCGAGGTCAGATAAGCCTTTGAGGCGTTGACCCGACGGCCCTTGTGCAGGCTGCCATCGAACGCGGCAAAGCCCTCCTGCTTGTAGCCGTTCACATCGGACGTGAGGGGGTAACCGGCTTGCTGTGCTGCTTCGAAGAAGGCTGCGAAAAGTGGGTTGCGAACCTGGCCCCGTTCGACCACTAGTGGGCCGGACCCGCCACGCCATTCATCCGCACCGGCCAGGCAGGTTTCCATCTTCTTGAAGTAGGGCAGGCAGTGGGCGTAGTCCCAGGACTCCATGCCCGGGTTGCTCGCCCACTTCTCATAATCCAGCGGGTTGCCTCGCTGGAAGATCATGCCGTTGATGCTGCTGGATCCACCGAGGATCTTGCCGCGACCAGCGCTAACTCGGCGGCCACCCATGCCAGGTTCGGGGTCGCTGGAGTACATCCAGTCGTAGCGCGGGTTGCCGATCGGGAAGGTCAAGGCGGCTGGCATGTGGATGTAGACCTCCCACCACCAGTCCCGGCGGCCTGCCTCCAGCAGTAGGACCGTCTTCGATCCGTCCTCAGTGAGGCGATTCGCGAGAGCACTACCTGCTGAGCCGCCGCCAACGATGACGTAGTCGAATGATTCCTTCACCTAACCCCCTTGATCGACGGCAAGTGTGGCAAGACCCACTGCACGGACACAGGAGATTAAGCAAATTGACTGCGGCTAGTCCCCGAGTTCGGCGCGACGCCTCGTGACGTAGTCGGCCATCTGCTCCTTGATGGCTTCATCCATGGGGGGCTCTTCGTACTCCTCGA
>CAZWIW010000083.1:0-7050 GCA_964634545.1 uncultured Rubrivirga sp. | reverse complement strand
CGTGTCCAGCGGCAGCGAACTATGGCAGCGCGCCAAGCAACTCATTCCCGGCGGATCGTTGCTGCTGTCCAAACGCTCCGAGATGTACATGCCCGCGGGCTGGCCGGCCTATTTCGATCGCACTGAGGGGTGCGCGATCTGGGACCTTGATGGTCGACGATTCCTCGACTTGGGCTTCATGGGGGTCGGCACGAACATCTTGGGTTACTCCCACCCGGTCGTGGACGATGCGGTTCGCGCAGTTGTGGACAAGGGGAATCTCTCCACGCTCAACGCGCCCGAAGAGGTCTATCTCGCCGAGGAACTCATCACGCTGCATCCGTGGGCGGACATGGTTCGTTACGCGCGCTCCGGTGGAGAGGCCTGCGCAATCGCCGTTCGTATCGCCCGCGCCGCCTCGGGCCGGGACAAGGTCGCTTTCTGCGGCTACCACGGTTGGCATGACTGGTACCTCGCCGCGAACCTCACCAACGACGACTCCCTGGAAGGTCACCTACTCCCCGGCCTTGAGCCCAACGGTGTTCCACGGGCACTCGCGGGAACATCGCTGCCTTTCCAGTACAACGATCTCGACGGATTAGCCGCGTTGCTCAGCAACGATCCAGATATCGGCGTGATTTACCTGGAGCCGCAACGTTCCACACCGCCAGCCCCAGGATTCCTGGAAGGTGTGCGGGAGTTGGCGACCAAACACGGGGCCGTCCTCATCTTCGATGAGTGCACATCCGGGTTCCGGCGCACGCTTGGCGGCTTGCATATGCACTATGGCGTGGAGCCGGACATCGCCACATTCGGCAAGACTCTCGGCAACGGATACGCGATCACCGCGATCATCGGTCGAGGCGAAGTGATGCAGGCGGCGCAATCCACTTTCATTTCCAGCACCTTCTGGACCGAGCGCATCGGGCCATCGGCAGCACTTGCCACTCTTGCGGTCATGCGGGAGGAAGACGCACCTGCGCGCGTCCACGAGATCGGCAGCACCGTTCAGGAGGGATGGCAGGAACTCGCGCGCACGAACAACATGGCCATCACCGTTGGGCACCTACCGGCTCTGGCGAATTTCACCATCGAGGGGCTGGATCCGATCGCCGTACGGACCTTCATCACCACGCGCATGCTCGATGCCGGCTATCTCGCCGGGGTGAATCTGTATGCGAGCTTGGCGCACACCCCGCAAATCCTCGAGGCTTACTTCGAAGCTCTCGCACCGGTGTTCGCGGAACTATCGAACCTGGACAACGAAACACTTCTCAAGAATCTTCCCGCGGGCCCAGCGCAGACAGGCTTCAGGCGACTCACCTGACGCCGATAAGCGTCGACGGCAGTCCCCTGCGGCTCAAGCCAGCATCGATCGTCGACCAGAAGTCCGTGGTGGCAATCCGCTGGGCCTTCGTCTGAGCGCTGCGCGCGCCTTCGATCCGGGCGGAATCCTCGGCTAGCCAGCGTTCGATCACCGCCGGTAATTGTTCAGCGGACGCGAAGTAGCCGTATTCCACATCCGGGGTGAAGTACGCCTTGCTGCGATCACGATCATCAGTCAGCAGGAACGTCCCCGCCAGCGTCGCTTCAATGACACGCGTTTTCAGTTGTTCGAACCCCCCGGCGCTGGAGCGGGAGAAGTTCACCGTCATCTTGCTGGCAGCCAAACCGGCCATGTAGTCCAACCAACCGGGTTGGTTGGTGCGACTGGACGCGAAATCATGCGTGGGGTCTTCGCGGTGCGGGTTCACCGCCACATCCACTCCATGCCCGCGAAGGGTTTCGATCAGTTGTACCCGGTACGGATACAGCGCACCGATGAAGGAAACATCATGTTCGATCGACACCTGTTTCAGCCGCTCGCGGATCATCTCCATGGACTGTTGCGATACCGGCATGGTGACCGGGCCTACCTCCGATCGTCCGCGCACCAGGGTGCCG
Source organism: uncultured Rubrivirga sp. (assembly GCA_964634545.1). Lineage (GTDB taxonomy): Bacteria > Actinomycetota > Actinomycetes > S36-B12 > S36-B12 > S36-B12. Next base: position 5,127 of record CAZWIW010000083.1, on the reverse strand, counting down.
TCGGCGGGCATGCAGATGTCAACCGCCACGAAATTCGGAGACATCCGCGCTAGCCGGCGCGCCTTCATGGTCACCAGATCGAAGGCCGAATCGAACATCACTCCGAGCAAGACGCCGTCCCACCCGGGAGCGATGCGGTTCCAAGCAACATCCCAGTTCCAGGTATCCGGTGATCCGGGATCGTGTTCGATATGCGTCACTACGTGCGTTGCTTTCGTATCGCCGATGAGGTCTTGCAAACGAGGGACCCATTGATCAAGTGGCTCTCCCGGCGCCACGTCCAGCACGCTCACCGAAGACTCTCCTAGTTGTTCCCTCGCGGACTGGTACGCCTCGTAGTAGAAGTTGCGTGTCCCCGGCTTCCAATCCGGGAATTGCGGACCTTCAATCGGCACCACCACCACGTGCGGTTTCCGGTCCAGGTAGTTCGGTGGGTGGTACCCACCACGAGGCGCGCGTGATGCGGGGACCGATGCGGAGCGGTCACGATTGAAAGCGATGTCTCCTGCCCCGGGGATCAGACCGCTGATGCGTGAACGCAGCGAACCCATCTCAGTCGATCCACCGGAACACGGTGGTGCACGGCAGGTTCGGGTGGGTGGGTTCGTCCAGGCCATCCCCCCAGTTCGGCGGCCAGAAGGGTGTGAAGATCGGTCGCTCGATGAGCGCCGGATCGCTCACACAGAAGGCTTTGACCCGCTCCACCTCCTGCGTCCACGGTGGCGCCGGCGTGGACCGGAACCAACTCGCCGGCATCGCCGGCCACCACAACGCCAACACCACCGCGGCCACCAGCGCCGTTACCCACCAACGCGTTCGCCGGATGACCGGATCGAGTGCCACCAACAGCGCAGCCCCCCACAGCAGAACCGGAACCACGAAGTAGCGGTTGTTGGGCTCACCGATGGCCGAGGGGATCAAGCCGAAGGCTAGGCCAGAGAGCACCAGCAGTCCCACCACCGACAGCCGATCCTGCGATGTCCAACCCCGAACCACCAGCAGCACGCCAACCACCAGCAGCACACCGACAACCAGCCAACCGGTTCCCGGGAACGGGGTGAGCGAGAAGTTCGTGAAGAACGAGTATTCGCCCAGCGAGAGGCCTGGCCAGTAGGTCAGCAGTGAGATCGGCACTGAATCCGCCCACGAAGACAACGTCTCCCCCGTCACGGATACCGGCCGCGGCGTCTGCGCCGTCAGCGCAGTCCAGGTCTGGGCCAGCAAACCGAGAATGAGCGCTCCGGCAACGAGCCCCGACCATGTCAACGGCATCCGGCCCCGCAGGAATTGGATCAGGACAACCGGCAGCAACACCACGGCCGAAGGAATAGTCAATGCGGTGAGCAGAGCAAGGACAGCGAGAACCCACCACCATCCGCGCGATGCTTGTCCGAACACGATGCCCAAGGTTGTGGCGTACAGCAGCAGCATGTAACTGCTTCCCACAGCGTTGATCGCCTCGAGCCCGGACATCGGTGCGATGACCGGTAACAGCCCTAACACCACCGAGACAAAAAACGTAAACCCGTACCGGCGAGCGAACCAGAAGACCAAGAACGCCGAAACACCGGCGAGCAGCGCCGCGATCAGATTCGCAGCCAACGCCCACTGTTCGATGGGCAATACCGAGACCGGCCAGGCCAATACCCGGGGCAAGAACAGCAGGTAGCCCGCAAAGGGTTGCGTGGTGCAGGTCAGGAAGTCGGCCTTATGGATACACAGCGGGAAAAGGCCGTCTTCGGCCCACAACACTTCGGTGAGAGCGCTTCGATCACCGAGCCATAACCGCAGCAGAGATATCGCTGCAGCCGCGAGTCCGATTCCGGCAGCGGCGAATGCCGTCGAGCGTTGCGCACCCGATCGCTCGCGCTTGAGAGCCTGAACCACGCGCCCACACTAGAGGCACAGCGCGGCCCGAAGGCCTGACCAAAAGCCGATTGGGTCAAGCAGCTACAGCCCCGCAGGCATAATGAGGAGCCGCTGAACGCGCTCAAGGTCCGGGGGAATGTGTGCCATCGATTGCCGTGATCGCCACCTGGATGCTTACGGCGATCTGGTTGTTGCTGCTCGGCTCGCCGGCAGCCGCACTGACCTTCCGCCGATTCGGGGTTCTCACCGCCGCACGGATCGCGTTGTGGTTCGGGCTGGCAGCGGCTCTGCTGTTGCTCCTGGTCGTCAACTTCTTCACCCCGCTCCGCAGCACAGCTGCTGTTGTGGTCGCACTTCTGGCTGCCGGCACCGCAGCGATCATCGCCGCAGGCATCATCGCGACACGTCGCAATCGAACAACCACCGGAACAACCGCCCAACGCGGATCCTTCCCGTACTGGTCGTTGATCGTTATCGGTGCGCTGGCACTGAGCTTGATCGCGGTGGCGCACGCGGCTTTCGGGGCCGCAAATCAGTGGGACACCGGGCTCTACCACCTCAATGCGATCCAGTACGCGAGCGAGTACCGGGTTATCCCTGGTCTTGTGAATCTGCATGATCGATTCGGCGTCACGAACAGCCAACACCTGCTCACCGCGTTGCTGTCCAACTCCGGCTGGGGTGTGGATGCCTTCCGGCTGCAGGTCGGGTTCTTCGTCTTCTTGTTCGCGACCGATCTGACCTTGCGCTTGTTGGACAATCGCAGAGCGTCGCGTTCCGTGGGCACCATCGTCCTGCTGCTGAGCGCCTTCGGGGCGATTCCCTTCCTGCTGAGCAACCCCGACGAACTAATCACCAGCCCCTCGCCGGACTCCGTGGCGCTGCTGATCACTCTCGTGGGCGCTGCCTATCTCGCCGATGGACTCACCACCCGGAGGACCGAACTCGTTGCCACCGGCATGGTGGTGTTGGCCGCCGCAGCCAGCGTTCGCACCCAGTTGTGGGCCTTCGCCGTTATTGCAGCGGTAGTGGTTTTCGTCTACTTCCGGCGCGGCAGATCGGGGATTCACCGACCCAAGGCCCTCACGCTGGTTGCATCCGCGGTCTCGGGTGGCCTACTTCTCACCACCCAGGTGCGCGATGCGATCCAGTCCGGATGGGTCCTCTTCCCGTTGGACCTGTTTCCCCTCCCGGTGGATTGGAAAGCCTTCGACCCGGCCGCCTCCCGGCTGTGGATCGTCTCCTGGGCCCGCACCCCCGGCACGGCACCAGAAGAAGTCATGGATAACTGGTCATGGGTCGGGGAGTGGCTCAACCGATCGGCCGGTGATTGGGGCATCCGCCTCATGCTCGGGCTCCTCGCCTTAGCCGCCGCCCTCTGGCTGCTCCGAACAACCCTGCCGAAAGCGCCCCAGAAAGCCCACTCGCGGCCCTACGCGGCTCTGTGGCTGCTTGTTCCCGTCTCCATGGCCGTTGCCCTGTGGTTCCTCTCAGCGCCCGATCCACGGTTCGCCTGGGGCCAAATCGTGCTTCTCGGGGCGATTCCTGCCGCCGTCGCCGCCGCCAGCCGGCTTCCCGGCACCGCGATACCCATCGCGGCTGCCGTGGCGGCCCTGGCCCTCACGCCAGCGGCCATTTCAGCAATCACGGCCATAGACGGCACTACCGAGGAGGGACAGGCGGTGGTGACGTTCCCGCAGGTGCCGTGGACCGTTTCCGCTGCTCTCACACCGGTCCCCAGCCCCGATCTCGCGATCTACACCCTGCCCACGGGCGAGGAACTGATCACGCCGACTGCCGATGACCGCTGCTGGACGGCATTCCCGCTGTGCCGGCCCTACCCGAACGATTCCCTGGTGTTCCGGGGCGAGTCCATCCAAGACGGTTTCGCTTCACGGCTGTGGGACCAGTGATCTGCCTCGCCAACTGAGCGAACCGGCGATCGCCGCCAGGGCGAATCCCAAGACGAAAGATCCGGCGGCCAGTCCTGCGATGGTGACCATCACCGTGTTCCACACCACCACCGACTGCACACCTAGCAGCAGCAAAGCGGCAAGGCCACTGCCTGCCACGACGCGCATTCGGGAACTAGGCAATCGGGATAGCGACGGAACCGCCAACAGCAAGAAGGTCGCCTTGTAGGCGTACCCGAAACCGGCGATCAACACACTCGACAGATACACCGCAGCGCCACCTACAGCCAGCATCGCCATCCACGGCCTTCGAACGCCCACTAGTCGTCCGACCGCGAAACCGGCAACCACGGCGAAGATGGCGAGCATCAGCAGCAACAGATCGCCGAATTGCCAGCCCCCCGCAGCCACATCGGTGCCCAGCATCCGCGCGACCACCGGCACACGACCGAGCACCACGTAGTCCCCGTAATCGATCATGTTCGTGTTCGATCCCAGACTGAACAGGAAGTTCTCCCAGGTGAGGACCAAGTAACCCAGGGTCGCAGCGGCGAAGCCCACCAACACGATCCAGCCCCGGTGCAACCGCAGCACCGGCAACAGCATCAGCCCGAGGGCGAACGGGTAGTACTTCCAGGTACCCATCAACCACAAGATGGCCGCGGCGACACCCCACACTGCGAGGTTGTCCCAGCGGCGCACCAGCAGCACCACCAATGCCGCCGCCCACAGCAGGACCGCATCGATGTTCCCGCGCTCCAGCAACAACAGCCAGGGCCCACCCAACGCAGCAACGAGCAACGTGATTCGCCCGAGCCCTGCCGATTGCCGCGCGAGCCACGCGAGCACCAGCGAGGAGATGATGATCATTCCTACGCCGAGGATCTGCACGTTCGCCTCGGAGAAGACGCGACCAGGCACGTACTGCAACCACACCATGCCGGGTGCATAGATCGATGCGTCCTGCATGCAGCCGTTGTTGTCCTGGTAGATGTCGAACCCGAAGCGAGCGCAATCGACGCTCTCCATCACAAGAGACAGATCCCAGAACTGCACGATCCCCTGCGGCACCCGCAGTCCCCGGTAGATCAGCGTGCCGAGATCGACGTTGTTTCCCGCGAGTCCCCACCACGGCAGGAAGGAAACAACGAAGGACAGCCCTCCCACCAGCCATGGGAATCCCGAACCCGTGCGGATTTCCACCCGCTTCACGAAGCCAGCAACCACCACCACGAGCACCAGGACCGCCGCTGCTGACCATGCCAACGGCAGGTAACCGGCCGCCGAGGTGTTCGTGGAGATCGGAAGAGCGTCGTGTAGGGAAAGAGTGTGTCAGTACGTGTAG
>CAZWIW010000082.1:0-7056 GCA_964634545.1 uncultured Rubrivirga sp. | reverse complement strand
CGCGCACCGGCGAGGCAGTGAAGATCAAGGCCACCAAGCTTCCGAAGTTCCGCCCAGGTGCGGAGTTCAAGGGCGTGGTTTCCGGCGCCAAGAAGTTGGCGGATCCTTCGGCTGCGAAGGCACCCGCGAAGAAGGCTCCGGCCAAGAAGGCTGCCGCCAAGAAGGCTCCGGCCAAGAAGGCTCCGGCCAAGAAGGCTGCCGCCAAGAAGGCTCCGGCCAAGAAGGCCGCCGCCAAGAAGACTGCGAAGAAGGCACCGGCCAAGAAGGCCACGCGTCGCTAACTATCGCTTCGGATCGGGGACCGTCGTTATCGGCGGTCCCCGATTTGTTTCTCAGGACACTTGTCGTTCAGGACAAGGTGCGGTTGGTAGCGGGGCCGACGCCGATCCGTTGCGCGTCCCACAGATCGATGGCGGTGTCGACGTCGCGTCGTGCGCGCAACCAATGTTCACCCCGCTGATCGCTGCCAAGTTCCACCGCACCCATCGCCCGATGGTGGGCGCGAGAGTGGTGACCGAAGTGGGACGTGGCACCTGGTATCCGCGAACACCAGATTGTCGACCCAGTGCCCGCGGTATCGGCGACGAACGAGACGTCGTGCTCGGTGGCTGCGGCGAGGACAGTGGTCAAGACGGCGCCGGTCAGGCACGGTGTGTCGCCGAGAATCGCCACCACCGGTGACCCTTCGCGGGAGGCGGCTCGACCTTGGGCAATAGCTTCGTTAATTCCCTCCGGCGGTGCTTGCAGCAGGCCCCGTGCACCGCATTGCTCGGCGAGTTCGACCACCTGCGGATCGGAGGTGACCACGATCACCTCGTCGATCTCCGGGCAGTTCGCGCAAGCGGCGAGGACGTCCCGGGCGAAGGATTCGGTCAGGGCGAAGAGATCCGGGCGTCCTGTGAGCCGGGACTTTCCCGTATGCAGCGAGCGGATAGGCACGATCGCGGTCCACGTATCCACCGGCCTATTGAACGCTATCCCCGGCGTTGCGGGGCTTTGACCTACTAGCCTGCGCGGATGACCGGTCATTCGATCCGCCGTGTGCCGCGGGTGCGGCGTCGCTGGCGGCTCGGTCCGGGATATCGGATCGCGGTGTTCTTGCTGTGGCCGGTGATGACAGGCTTCACCAAGCGCGATTGGCGTGGGATGGAGCGGCTGAATACCGACGACGGCGGCATCATCGTCGTGGCGAACCACATCTCTTGGTTCGACCCGTTGGTTATCGCGCACGCCATGTGGGAGAACGATCGGCCACCTCGCTTCCTGGCCAAGGAGTCGGTCTTCCGGGTGCCGGTGATCGGCTCGATCATCGAAAGCGCCGGGCAGATTCGCGTCTATCGGGAAACGAAGGAAGCAGTAGCGGCGGTTCGCGATGCGATTGCCGCTGTCCAGCGCGGGGAATGCGTTGTTGTGTACCCCGAAGGAACGATCACCAAGGATCCAGGCGAGTGGCCGATGGCCGGCAAGACCGGGGCCGCGCGAATCGCGCTCGCGACAGGCCGGCCGGTGTTGCCGATGGCGCAGTGGGGTGCAACCGAAGTTATGCGTCCCTACCGCAAGGAACTTCGGTTGTTGCCCCGCAAGACGATGCACGTTTCCGTCGGGGAGCCGGTGGACCTATCGGACTTCGCCGATCGTCCGATGGACCATGACACTCTCGAGGAGGCGACCGACCGGATCATGGACGCGCTGAGTGCTGAATTGGCCAAGATCCGTGGCGGCGAGCCGCCGGCGCACAGGTTCGTCCCTGAGCACCACGGTGCGCCCGCGGATCCTTCGCCGCAAGGTGGTCATTGATGCAGGTAGCGATGATGGGGTCGGGCTCCTGGGGCACGGCCTTCGCCATGGTGCTGGCCCACGCCGGATGCGATGTGACGATCTGGTCGCGAGATGAGCGCACCGTCGAGCAGATCACCACGATCAGGCAGAACCGTACGTACCACCCGGGAGTGGAATTACCCGATGGCATTCGTGCCACGTTGTCGGCCGCGGAGGCACTAGACGGAGCCGAACTAGTGGTGCTTGCGCTTCCCGCGCAGGCCGTGCGAGCCAATCTCCTGGAATGGAAATCGGTTATCCCCACTTCGGCGGTCATCGTCTCGCTCATCAAGGGCATCGAGATAGGTACGACGATGCGGATGAGCGAGGTGATTGCGCAAACCCTCGGCACCCCGAGCGAACAGATTTCGGTGATCTCCGGACCCAATCTGGCGAGGGAAATCGTGCAGCGTCAGCCAACCGCAAGTACCGTCGCGTGCACCGATGCCCAAACAGCGCAGGCGATTCAGGCGGCCTGCACCACGAACTACTTCCGGCCGTACTGGACGACCGATGTGATCGGCACCGAAATCGGCGGATCGGTCAAGAATGTGATCGCCGTGGCGAACGGTATGGCCGTTGGGATGGGGCTAGGGGAGAACTCACAAGCCTCGCTCATCACCCGCGGTCTGGCGGAGATGGCCCGCCTCGGGGTGGCGCTGGGTGCCGATCCGTTGACCTTCCAAGGTCTGGCTGGTGTTGGTGACCTGGTGGCAACGTGTCAGTCGTCGCTGTCCCGTAATCGCACCTTCGGGGAGAACATCGGCTCCGGGTTGACTGTCGAGGAGACGATCGACATCACCCGACAGACCTGCGAGGCCTACAAGAGTTGCACGCCGATCTTGGAGTTGGCCCGCGAGCACGGGGTGGAGATGCCGATTACCGAGCAGGTGGTGAACGTGTTGCACCATGGGCATTCACCAACCGTGATGGCGGCGGCGTTCATGGCGCGCGATACCCGTTCGGAGACCGACGCGCGCGGCTAGCAGGTACTGCCTAAGTCGCTTGCAGCGCCTCGTGCAGATCCCGCCACAGGTCTTCGGGGGCTTCGATTCCCACGGACAACCGCACCAGATCGTCGGGGACATGCGCTGCCTCCAACGGCCAGCGACGCCGCCGTTCCAACGACGATTCCACGCCCCCCAAACTGGTGGCATGCACCCAGATGCGGGTGGCGTTGCATACGCGGTCGGCGCGCTGCGCGTCCTTGCCGAATTCGATAGTGAGCATCGTGCCGAAGTGCCGCACTCGGCTGATCGATGGCTCCGCGGCGAGCCTTTCCGCCAACAGGGCGGCGGTTTGTTGCCCGCGTTCGATGCGTAGCGGCAAGGTGCGGATGCCGCGGGTTGCCAGGTAGGCGTCGAAGGCGCTTGGTGTTGCACCGAGGAGGGTGCGCCTGCCCCGCAATGACTCGGCGAGGTCGGCATCACTAGTGACCAGAGCGCCCATCAGCAGATCGGAGTGGCCGGAGAGTGCCTTGGTGGCGCTGTGCATCACGACATCGGCCCCCGAGTTCAACGGCCGTTGCAGGATCGGGGTGGCGAAGGTGTTGTCCACGACCGAGCGCAGGCCTCGCGTGCGGGCAGCGCTGAGCACGGCATCGAGATCGGCCCGCTCGAGCAGCGGATTGGTGGGGGATTCCAGCCACAACAACGCGGCCGGTTGGTCGATCGCGGACAAAACCGAAGCGGTGTCGCTGATATCGACAAGGTCGAGTTCGATAGCTCCCCGATCGCGCAGTTCTCGCAAGCGCGCTGCGACTCCGGTGTAAGCAGTGGTCGGTGCGATGACCCGGCCACCGAGGGGCACCAGGTCCAAGATTGCGTCGGCGGCGCCCATGCCGGAAGAGAAGGCGACCGCCTGTGCAGGGGTCGGGAGATCGACCGACTCCAACTGCGCCACCAGCGTCTCGAAGGCGGCGATGGTCGGTCCACCTTCGCGCGCGTACTCGATGTCACCGCCCGCAACGAAGGTGGAGGCGGCAACGATCGGGGTGTTCAGCGGGGCATCCGGGGTGCGGGGAGGTCGCCCAGCCGTCACCGCGAGCGTGGCCTGATCTACCGCGTGATGCCTCTCGCTCATGCCCTGACCGTAGTGGTGTTTCGGCGCTCGGTAACGCCAGGCCGATACCGTGCGCACCATGTCGGCTTCGACGGTGGCGCTCGTGTTCGGTGGGCGTAGCAGCGAACACTCCATTTCCTGCATCAGCGCCGCAGCCGTGTGGGAGGCCCTGGAGGCTGCGGGTCACACCGTGTTGCCGATCGCGGTCACCCCGACTGGCGCCATGGTGCGCTACGAGCGACGCCCCAGCGATCTTCGCGGTGTGGAGTTGCCCATCGTCACGGACGGCCCAGCGTCGGTCGTCTTCACAACCGATCCGCGGACCCACGGCGTCTTGATCGACGGGGCGCCCACGCGGGTAGACGTCGTCTTTCCCGTCTTGCACGGACCGTGGGGTGAAGACGGCACGATCCAAGGACTGCTCGAACTCGCCGGCATCCCCTACGTCGGCTCGGGCGTGCTGGCCTCGGCGTTGTGTATGGACAAACTCACCCTCAAGCAGGTGCTGGCGGCTTCCGGTATTCCCGTCACGCCCTGGGTGCCCATCGTGGGTCCGGATTGGCCCACCGACGCCGATGCGTCACTCGCCCGCATCCAGGAACTCGCGCCGGTGGTGTTCGTCAAGCCCTCGCGGGCTGGATCTTCCGTAGGCATCACGCGCGTCGAGCGTCTCGCCACGGATCCGAACCTTCCTGATCGTTTCGCAGACGATGTAGCGGCGGCGATCGACATCGCACGCCAGCATGATCCGCGGGTGGTCGTGGAGCAGGGAATGGTCGGCGCCCGCGAGATCGAGTGCGCGGTGCGTCAAGACTCAAGCGGTCGCGTGCTTGCCAGCGCTCCGGCGGAGATTCGCGTGCGCGAGGGTTTCGACTTCTACGACTTCGACGCCAAGTACATCGCCGACGGCGCTGAACTCATCGTTCCAGCCGAATTGGACCAACACGCCGTGGAGCAGATCCAAGAGCTGGCGAAGAGGTGCTTTCGTGCCGCCGGGTGCGAGGGGTTGGCCCGCGTGGACTTCTTCGTCAGCGGCACGGACATCGTGGTCAATGAAGTGAACACCATGCCCGGGTTCACGCCGATCTCGATGTTCCCGCGGATGTGGGAAGCCTCGGGTGTGCCCTACGCCGATCTGATCGACTCGTTGGTGCTCGAGGCGGCGGCCCGCCAGCCTGGTTTGCGTTAGACGCCGGCGAGGGCGCGGACCCCGGCCACCGCGAAGATCGTGGCGGACTCGATTTCCGCGGACGGATCTTGCCCCGGTTCGATCCGGCGGGCGGCGGCTTCGACCAAGCCCTGCACGTACCGGGTGGCCCGATCGACATCGGCGACCCCGAGATCTTGCATCGCAGAGCTCAACGGCGCAGCCAAGGTCGCGTGCAGAGCACTGAGGGTGCGGCGGACATCCGCCGGCAGAGTCTCGCTGCTCAGCAGCACCAATAGCCCGTGGCTACCGTCGCTGATCAACTCCAGAGAAACGCGCACGTAGGTGAGCACCTTCTCCTCAGGGGAGGTCTCCTGGGCGAGTGCCCGATCGACCTCCTGGGTCCAGACCTCCATGCGCTCGCTGAGGACAGCCGAGAGCAGATCCTGCGTGGAAGCGAAGTACTCGTACACCGCGGGACGCGACAGCCCGGCGCGGGCGGCCACCGCCGTCATGGTCACCGCCGTCGGCCCTCCGGTCAGCACCAACTCGTGGCCGGCAGCCAGCAGCGCGGCCCGACGCTGGTCGCGGTGCTCGGTGATCGTGGGTGCGTCGATGCGGGGCATCTATGGATCATGACATATCGGGCGCAACTTCACCCTTCGGCGAGCATGGCGTCGAGGTCGGTGAGCACCTCGACCTCCGGGCGGTAGGCGGCAGGGACGCGCACCTGGATCGCCGGATCGGCCTCGAAGGTCGTGAACACGGTGCCGGCGTCGTCGCTTTGGGCAACCCAGGCGATTCCATCGACCTCAACGATCTGCGCATCGGCAGGCACGTCGATATCGACCCCGCACGCCAACACGATCGGTGGATCCCCCCACGCGATGGCCGCTGCGTTCGTTGGCGTGGTCTCGCGTTGCAGTTCGCCAAGCACCCTGATGGGCGCCGCGGCTAGGACCGGTTCGCACGCCGTCGAGATGCTCGGGGCTTGCACCGCGACCGGTCGCGCGCAACCACCGAGCGCACTGCCCGCCACGATCACCCCGATCGCGAGAGAAGCGACGTAGGCTGGCGCGACCACGCACCTGAGACTACTTCTGTGAAGGGCAACACATGACCGGCGAACGCACGCTGCGCGATGTCGGCGAGTTCGCCGTGATCGACCGGATACTCGAAACCACCGATGTCCCTGCGGAAATCGCCGAGGTCGGACCCGGGGACGACGCCGCCGTGCTCGCTGCCGGCGATGGTCGGGTGGTCGCGTGCGTGGACGTGTTGGTCGAGGGCCGGCATTTTCGCCGCGATTGGTCCAGTGCCATCGATGTGGGCAGGCGGGCCGCCGCCGCGAGCTTGTCCGATGTCAACGCCATGGGCGGGCAGGCCACCAGCGTTCTCGTCGGGCTGGTCGCGCCAGGAGACCTGCCCGTTGCTTGGGTGAATGAGATGGCTGCCGGATTGACCCAAGAGTGCTCGGCGGCCGGTGCGGTGCTCGCGGGTGGTGACACCACCGAGGGCGATGCGATCGTGATTTCGGTAACCGCGCTGGGCTCGTTAGACGGCCGAGCACCGATCACCCGCAGCGGAGCGCAGCCAGGGGATCGGATCGCCGTGTGCGGGCGGTTGGGCTGGGCTGCTGCGGGAGTGGCGGTGCTCGGGCGAGGATTCCGGTCGCCGAAGGCGCTCGTGGATGCGCATCGTTATCCGCAGATCGACTACACCGCCGGACCGAGGGCTGCGCAGGCAGGCGCCCACGCGATGATCGATGTCAGCGACGGGCTCATCGCCGATCTAGGCCATGTCGCCCAGGCCTCGGGGATAGACATCGAACTGACCACCGAGGGCAACGCTGCCTTCGAGGTTCCCGAACCTATGCAAGCGGCAGCGGCTGCCTACAACGTCGATGCGCGCGGGTGGATGCTCACCGGGGGAGATGATCATGCGCTTGTGGCGGCATTCCCGGCCAAGGGCAAACTGCCGGAGGGATTCGTCGTCATTGGAAACGCGCGCGAACGCGCGGGCGACGATGT
>CAZWIW010000081.1:0-7122 GCA_964634545.1 uncultured Rubrivirga sp. | reverse complement strand
ATATCTCCAGGACCGAATCAGCGGCCCCCACCTGGGAATACGTGACCGCGCGCATTGTGCTCATGGGCCCTAAGTGTGGAGGCCCCGCCCGGGTGGTCAACGACCGGTCCAAGGTGCGGCCGCCCACCCGGGCAAGGAGTGTTACCCCAGTCACTTACGGTTTGCGTCATTTCACGCGCAGCGTTGCGTACCTGCGTCCTGCGCTACCCCACCAGCCTGAAGGTGTGGCGGTAGGTCCCGTTCGCACGCTTCTTCGTCGTGACGGTCCCGCGCGCACCGAAGTATTCGCCTGTCCCACCCACGATGGGGATCGTGACCGCAGCATTGTCATCAGCAAAATCCGGTGCCTGTGACGCGACGTACTGCGAGGCTCCCAGCGCGACGATTTGACCCTTTCGCATATTGAAGACGAGCTCGCGGAAACGGTCCTCTTCTTCGACGCCGTCAAGAGTCACGTCGAAGGACGTAACGAGACCGATAACTTCCCCCAATTTCTTTCCCTTGGCATTGCGCAAGTCGGCTGCGAAGAAGAGCAGATCACCGGTGTTGGTCTGAGTGGTTTCACCGTTCGGGACGTTGACGAGAACGGGTGCATCCTGCTCGATCACCAGTTTCTCGATTTCAGCAGCGTTCGCCGCCGGCGCGACGAGTAGAAAAGCCACCGCGATAACCGCGGCCGTGAGTTTCTTCGATGTTTTGAGCACAGTCGGTTCTCATTTCTTTCGTGATGGAGGCGCCTGTGCGAACGTGCGCCTTATGGGTGGTGAACTGTTCGAACTCCCTGATCAGTTTGTGCCAGCGACGACGAATGTGCCGGAGTCATCAACCTCGAGGATGTAAACGGGCACCACCTTCCGGTTCCCCGTCTTCGGGTCGATCGCGATCTCACCGGTTGCGCCCTCGAACCCTCGAGTTCGGTCCAACTCCTTCAGTACCGGGGCGAAATCGGTGTTGCCTACCTCTTCTAAGGCGGCGAACAACACGTTCGCGGAGTCGTAGGTGAAGATCCCCCACACACCGGGTTCACGATCGAAGGCACGCTCGTAGTCGCGAACGAACTGAGCGGCCCGCTCCCCCGGCATCTGCCCCGCTGCCGGCACACCGTTGAACACACAACGTTGGGCTGTTTCGAGATCGACGTCAGCCACGAAGGCCGGATCCACATTCGCCAGTCCCATGAGGCATGCCGGCCCATCAGCAGCACTGGCCTGCAGCGCTGTGGCGATCTTCGTGCCCTCTGGGTAGTAGGTGCTGACATAGACCAGATCCGGGGCTAAGTCGAGAGCCTGGGTGACTTCAGCGTTGTAGTCGCTTTGACCCTCGGCAATGGGAATTTCAGTGACGGCGACGCCATCAGCTCGCAAACTGTCCGCGAGCCGGTCCGCCATGTCTTGGGTGAATTCCGAAGGATCCACCAGCATCGCCACCGATGATGCTCCCGAGCTTTGCACGTAGGCCACTTCCGAGGGTGCAAGCTGATCGTCCTTGGGCTGAACCGTTATGCCAAGCCCATCGGTCGCGTTCGACGATGTCATATGGACGGGAACGATGCCGCTGTCGAGGTAGAGCGGCAGATTGATGACCCCGACCGCAGAGTTGTAGGGCCCAATGACAGCGACTGCGCCGGCATCTGCCGCCTCATCGACAACGCTGGCCGCCAGATCCGGGTTGGCTTGATCATCGACCGGCACCACCTTGATGCGCCGCCCGAGCACGCCGCCGCTTGCATTGGCCTGCCGGGCCGCGAGTCGAACTCCACGCAACATGTCGCGACCATTGGCTCTCTGCGGTCCGGACAATGGCATGTCGACCGCGACGACGATAGGTGCGCTGCTGCTACTGGGACCACCGGCGAACGCGGGGCCTGCGAAGGCAGAAGCCGCCAGCAACGCTCCGGCGCAAACCGGAGCGAGTATTCCGAACTTCATGCCTGACTCCTCACACTTCCACAGCCGTCACGTCCGAGGCCTGGGCTCGCACAGTAGGAACAAGACCATGACCATGACCAACCCATGACCGCTCGATTTGTGTAGAAACCGAACATGCTCACGCCCGCAATATGGTTATCCCGTCAGCGCCGCCAAGCCCGGGGTACCACCACTCCGCTTTCACTCTTTGGAGCACATCAATGCGTCAAACACTCCGCGCACTTGCCCTCAGTTCACTCGCAGGGGCAATCGCGCTCTTTGGCTCGCCAACTGTTCACGCATCTGAGCACGAAACGACTCAAACAGTGCGCGTCTACCACGAGGCGGTGCAGCCGACTGCGACGAGCGGAAGTGGCATCGGAGCGGTCCGAACCTTCTTCATCCCAATGGCCGTCGATGGGGTGCCTGCAGATGGCCAATACCTCTCGGGAACGCTGACCACTTTGGTTGACCGCCTACCCAACGGTCAGCAGTTGCGCGCTTCCAATCTTGTTTTCGTCTTTGGCGCTGAAGCCGACCAGCTCGTAGTCGGCGGCGTTTCCCAATACCCCGTGGCCGGCGCGACGCTGGCCCCCGGGCAAAAGACCATCCGACCGGTGCTCGGGGGATCCGGTAAGTACGCCAATGCGTCCGGTGATGTGGTGTCGACAAACCTCGGCGCCAACGGCTGGACCCACGTCTTCCGGCTTACGGTGCCAAAGGATTCCTAAAACGCGATTGGGATCCTGCGCCCACACTGCCTTCAGGATCGGCCCGCGAAATTGCCGCGGTGACGCAGCACCAACCGTCCGGATCGATGTAGATCGACGGGTGGCTCGGATCTATCGCGCCAAGTCCGATACCCGGTTGCATCGGCAGCGTTGGACCGCTCCCGTTGTCGCGAGCGAGAATGTGTAAGTGCGAGCGACTGAGGGAAATTTCGAGGTGGACTTCCTTCGCCCCACCGTGCCGTGATGCGTTGCTTGCCAAATCGGCTACCAGCGTTTCCAAACTGCGGACAAGCAAAGGATCGTTGTTGATCTCATCGGATACGTCCGGGGTGAGCGTCCAGGTGATCGTCATGAGTCCCGCCCACTGCGACCCGAGGGCATCAAGCACCTGCGCCGCTGACACACGATCACCCCGGGGATCCAAGGCCGCTCGCACGAGGTCTACCTCACAGGCACGCAATAAGGCATCGATAGTGGCGAGATCCTTCTCGGAGATTTGATCGCCGGCAAACCTAAGTGTCATACCAACGGTGGCGAGCCTGCCTTGAATCGGTCCGTGCAACATGGATGCCGTCTGCGCCGCCATTCGATCACACTGCCTGCGCATGTCCATGTCGAGTTCGTTCAGCGAGTCGCGCATCTGGGCAAGCTGCAAAGCGGAATTCCTCCATTCGCGACGGTCAGCCACCATCAAGGAAACCGCTGTTGTCACAACGGTCCCGAGGATCCATAAGATGCCCTCGAACCAAGGGCTACTCCCCGGCAGTAACCACACGGTTTCCGGCGTGCTGGCTACTAATGATCCGATCAGGGCACCTGAGACGAATACCCCGCTGGCTACTCCGATGGCATTACCCACCGTCACGATCAGCAACGCCAGCCACGAGTCGGGAAGGCGAAATCGACTCAAGATCCACGAGATGAGGCTAAGGACAGCGAAACCAACCGCAACAGCCAAAATCAAGCGGACGACTGTTGCCGGCACGGGTGCCGGAGCCGCTAATCCCAAGGCTGGCAGAGCCACGAGTGCGGCCCCTGGCTCGACACGGATGTTGGCTGTTGCAAGAACCGGTCGCTTTACAGAGTGGGTCTCGGAAGAGTCAAGATCGAACAGGAGCGGTTGCCCGAGAGCAGCTGAACGCTGTGCCAATTGCTTCATCTCATGACTCGCCTCACGCACAAGATTCCGGGAATCTTCCACCACACTGGACACCAAATCGGCAAATCCCGCGGACTGACGCGTCAGGTCGCGTTCCGACACAACTGAGATGAGTTCTTTGAGTGCTGGGGTGATCGTGCGTTGCACGAGGGAAGTGAGCCGAGACCGCTCCGCGTCGAGTTCGAGCCATCGCCGTTCGGTTTCCTTGCGCAGTTGTTCGATACTCGTCCGCAACTGTTGCGTGGTTGTCCGCTGAACTTCATTGAGGCCCTGCAACCCGGCGATGAGGATCATCCACACCAGAGCAGACCCGATACTCAACACAAACGACATTCCTGTCACCCGGGCTTCGCTACCAAGCTCGATCTGGGAGACAGACACTTCAGCGAGATGGCGAACCACAGCCATCGACACCCACAGCAGCAGGGCCGCAATCCACAACTTCGCCTTGGGCACCCACTCTCGCAAGACTCGTGCCACCGTGGCCACGAATGCGATGGTTCCCAATGCCACCAGCACCACCAGCGACACCGAGTCAATATCCGGCACCCAGCGATAAGCGCGAAGCCCCGTCGCGATCACGACGAACGCGCCATAGATGGCGAACGTGCTCGGACTCAAAGCGAAGTAGGAGACCTTCTCCACGAGCCCGGATCGGGAAACACCCAGGGACTGCCGGAGTTGGGCTGCGCCCATCACCGGATGACGATTCGCCCGGAGTTCCACATGGCTGCAGCTAGCACCCGGGCATTGATGGCCGGTGAGTTCTCGATCCCAAGTGCGCTGAACAATCGCTGGACCATCGCCTCAGCCGCACGCAGGGTTGTCCCACGTTCCTGTGCGATCGCCGCATTGGAGTAGGCGGCCGCGAGTAGTCGTAATACGTCGCCCTGCTCTCGACTGATTTCGACGGTTGCCTCCGGGTCGAAGGCAACTGCCTGTCGAGCTCGACCGCCAATAGCCGCAGCCACAGCCTCAGATAGCTCGTCAGGGGACTGCACGGCACTCTTGACGACGTAGACGACTTCATCCGGCAAACCATCGAAGGACGAAACAGCAAGATCCGGTGAGGTGTGGGCCGTGAGGACGACGAGACCGATCCACGGATACTCGCGCGCTAGCCGCTGGCACAGGTCAACCCCCGTTGGCCCTTCCCCAAGGTCGAGATCGCAGACCACCGCATTGGGTTCTTGGGCTTCGATCAGTGCCATCGCCTCGGAAATCGATGCGCAGGACTCCACGGACCAGCCAAGCCCACCTAGCGCCCCGGCCACTAAGTTGCGGGTGAAGGCTTCGTCTTCGACAACCAATACCCGGCCGACAGGCTCCGAAATCTCCACAATGCATCGTAGGCCTGACCGCCAACTACCCCTGTGTGTTTCCCGAACATGCAAGTGCCACGGTCTTCGAATAATGCAACGACTCGGTGCTTGAATTTGGCTGTGGAAAATCCCCGCCAGCGATTCAGTGATCGCGGGGCCTTCTATCTCGGTCGGGGCAGTGCTGGCACTACGCATATCCCGATTCCCTCTCCAAACGCTCCAACACCCTGCATAGTTCGTTCAACTACTAGCAAATGAAGGACACTTCATGACCCGAATCAAGAAGCGCTCGCTTGCCGCCGGCGCCTCCGTAGCAATGCTGGCCACGGCGCTCTCCATGGGTGCTGCCCAGGCCGATGATCACATCGGCGATGTGGACCCGGTGGGCAACTGGAAACTCACCGGATTGCAGATCGGTGATGGCGCCATCGTTCCGTGCCCCACGCCAACTACCGATTTCTCCGAGCGCTGGTTCTGTGAGGAGAACACCATGTTGCGGTTGCGCAAGAACGGCAACTACCGAGACAACATCCCGATCATCGCCTCCAACAAGGGAACCTGGTTCTCCAACGGCGAGAACATCATCGTCTTCGACGACGCCAACGACGACGGATCCGACGCCCGCGCCTACGGCATGGAGGTCACCGGCAAAAAGGGCAAGAAGATGAAGATCTCCTTGCGCTCGGCCGGTCGCGGCCCGAACGAGGAGACCCTCGAGTTGCACATGCACTTCCGCAAGCAGTAGCCGTACCGACACAAGGGCCCGGGCAACCGCCCGGGCCTTTGTGGTGCACCGATGCCCCACTGCGACAACACCTGGAGCAGATCCCCCATTCATCTGCAGTCAGCAGCACACAACTAGCGCGACGAGACCAACTCTCCGGCCCGTCCACGCGCCCAGGCATCGGCGGCGAGCACGTCTTCCAACGTGACCGACGAACCCGACACCCACTCCCCCTTGAGGTGTTCTTCCACCACCGCTGCAACCGTCGACACGATTCCGGTGAACGGCAATTTCTCCTTCAAGAACAAATCGACGCAGACTTCATTTGCCCCATTCAGGACGGCAGGCGCCGTTCCACCCGCAGCACCGGCCATCCGCGCCAGACCAACCGCGGGAAACGCTTCCTCATCCAGCGGATAGAACTCCCACGACGTGGCGGTATCCCACGAGCACGCCGGTGCTGCGTCAACAATCCGCGCCGGCCAGTCCAGCCCCAATGCGATAGGCAGGCGCATATCCGGCGGTGAGGCTTGGGCGATCGTCGAGCCGTCCACGTACTCCACCATGGAGTGCACGATGGACTGCGGATGCACCACCACTGAGATGTCGGACAAGGCGAAATCGAACAGCAAGTGCGCTTCGATCACTTCCAAGCCTTTGTTCATCAAGGTTGCGGAATTGATCGTCACCAGCGGTCCCATGTTCCACGTCGGATGCGCCAGCGCTTGCGAAGGCGTGACACCCTCGAGCTCCGAGGCCGACCATCCCCGGAACGGCCCTCCAGATGCGGTCAAAATCAGTCGCCGCACCTCCGCGCGCGTGCCCGAGAGCAAGCACTGCGCGATAGCCGAGTGTTCGGAATCCACCGGCACGATCTGGTCGGGGCGGGCGATCCCACGCACCAAGTCGCCACCGATGATCAACGATTCCTTGTTGGCAAGGGCAACGACGGAGCCCGCCCGTAACGCAGCCAGCGTTGGCTCCAGTCCGGCAGCACCCGCGAGCCCATTGACCACTACATCGCATTCGACCCCGGCGATATCAACCAACGCCGCCGGCCCGGCGATGATCCCGGGCAACTCCGCTTCCCCTGCCGGATACCCGTTGTCCTTCGCCCAGGCGTATAGCCGTAGTTGCAGATCTGAGGCGGCCGAAGAGGATGAGACGGCCACCACCCGCGGGGCGAACTCCGTCACCTGCTCGATCAGTAGATCCAGCCGCGCGCCGGAGGCGGCCAGGCCGACTACCTCGAAGCGATCAGGGTTGCGGCGGATCACAT
>CAZWIW010000080.1:0-7125 GCA_964634545.1 uncultured Rubrivirga sp. | reverse complement strand
AGCAGGCCGCGGATTGCGCCATGCGGGGAGCCGTCGGGGGCGGTCATGGACGAGGGCAGCGCGTAGAACGAGCGGTAGTACAGCGAAGCCGTGTCCAGGATCATCACGTCCGGCGTGTCTGGGAACGTGTCTTCGGGAGCGCGCGTCACGGCCGCAGTGTGGCACGGCATACCTTTGGACTGTGGACATTATTCGTGGGCTTCAAGGAGCGATGCCCGATCACGGCGTGGCCGCCATGGTCATCACCCCGGGCGCGGATCTGCGTTATGTAGCCGGGTATGACGCCAAACCGCTAGAACGCCTGACCGCCCTGGTGATTCCGGTGACCGGTGAGCCTTTCATGGTGGCTCCCGCACTCGAAGGGCACGAGGCAAGCAGCAGCGGGTTCGGTGCCGCCGGGGGAGAGGTGGTCACCTGGGGGGAGACCGAGGATCCGTTTGCCATCGTGGCATCGCGTATTGCTGCGTTGCCACCCGGTGCGGTGGCACTCGATGATCACATGTGGGCCGAGCGCGTGCTGCGCCTGCGAGGGTTGCTTCCCGATCGCGAGCAGATTCCGGCTGGCTCGTTGCTGCGGACTCGCCGTTTGGTGAAGACGGCCGCGGAGATCGAATACCTGCAAGAAGCGGCCGACGCAATCGACGCTGTCCATGCGCAGGTGCCCTCGATTCTGCGTGCGGGAATGACAGAAGCGCAGGCAGGCGCGCTCATCGCCGACGCGATCCTGAAGGCCGGACACGTGCAGGTGGATTTCGTGATCGTGGGCAGCGGACCCAACGGGGCCAGCCCGCATCACTCAGTGTCCGAGCGTGTGATGCAGATCGGTGATCCAGTGGTGGTGGATATCGGCGGCACGATGCCCTCGGGGTATTGCAGCGACTGCACGCGCATGTACGTACTCGGCGAACCAACGGATGAGTATCAAGCCGCGTATGACGTCCTGTTGTCCGCGCAGCAGCAGGCATCGGCGTTCGTGGCACCGGGTCGCAGCTGCGAATCCATCGACGCGCGGGCGCGCGAAGTGATGTCTTCGTACTCGTTCGATGGCTCCTCACTTGCCGAGTACTTCATTCATCGCATCGGCCATGGCATTGGCTTGGAGAGCCATGAGGAGCCGTACCTGGTGCAGGGAAACGAGTTGGCGCTCGAGCCGGGCATGGCCTTCAGCGTGGAGCCTGGGTTCTACGTGTCGGGGAAGTACGGGGCCCGCATCGAGGACATCGTGGTGTGCACGGACGATGGCGTGCGATCGCTGAACAACCGTCCGCGTGAGTTGATCAGGATTCCTGCGTGAGCGGTGGTCGCACCCTGATCATGGACGCGGTCGTCCACAGCCGGTCCGACCCGTTCGCCACCGCGCTGCTCATCGACGACGGCGTTATCGCCTGGGTGGGGGACGATGCCGGAGCACGCGTGCATGTCGACATCGCCGATCGTGTCATCGCCCTAGGAGGGGCTTTCCTCGCGCCGGGATTCGTGGACTCCCACATCCACGCCACCGCCACGGGTCTGCAACTCACCGGGATCGACCTCACCGGCGCGGCATCTGCCCGGGACATCCTCGAAGCGGTGGAGGCGAAGGCAAAAGACCTACGCGGTGGATTCATCTACGGGCACGGCTGGGATGAATCCGACTGGATCGATCCACGTCTGCCGGATCGACGGGAGATCGATCGCGCCTCCTGGGGCAGCGAGGTTTACCTCTCGCGCATCGACGTTCACTCGGCGCTGGTGTCCAGTGCACTGATCGCCCGCGCCACTGATGCGCGCAGCGCAGAGGGTTTCGATGTCCAAGGTCCGGTGAGCAAGCAGGCCCACGGCCTGCTGCGCGCGGCTGCGCTGCTTCGGGTGCAACCGGGGGATCGGCGTGCGGCACAGGTCGCGACTTTGATGACTGCGGCAGCCAATGGCATCGTCGCCGTGCACGAGATGTCCGGTCCGGCGATCGGGGGAGCCGAGGACTTGCGCGGATTACTCTCAACCGCGGCTGAGGTCGCCGGTCCACGCGTCTACGGTTACTGGGGGCAACTTGCCGCCGAGGGTGGCATCGAAGTCGCCCGGGATCTCGGCGCCGTAGGTGTGGGTGGGGATCTGTTCGTGGACGGCTCGCTCGGCTCACACACCGCAGCGCTGCTTGAGCCCTATGCCGATCACGCAACTTCGCGCGGGACGCAGTATCTATCTGTCGAGGAGATCACCGATCACTTGCGCGCGACAACCATCGCGGGGATTCCCGGGGGGTTTCACGCGATCGGGGATGCTGCATGCGCTGATGTGGCTTCGGCGGTGGCGATCGTGAGCAATGAGCTGGGGGCGGGCACCGTTCGCGCGCTCGGCCACCGCATCGAGCACGCGGAAATGCTGCGCGAGGAAGACATCCGCACCCTGGTGGAAACCGGGGTCACCTTCAGCATGCAGCCGATATTCGATGCGCTCTGGGGCGGTCAAGGTGGAATGTACGAACAGCGGCTCGGCGCGCAACGCGCGGCTGCGATGAATCGGTTAGCCAGCATCGTCAGCGCTGGCGGGCGCTTGACCATCAATTCCGATTCGCCCGTGACCCCGATGCGGCCGTGGTCGATGATCCGGGCAGCGACCGACCACCATCAAGCTAGCGAGGCGCTCTCGGCCCGTGCTGCCTTCAACGCGAACACCCGCGGCGGCTGGCGAGCAGCCGGTGTCGAGGGAGTCGGCGTGATCGAAGTCGGGGCAGCGGCACACCTGGCAATCTGGCAAGCCACCGATCTGGAGGTGCGAGTGCCCGAGGAAACGGTGCGCAACTGGTCCACCGACCCTCGCGCGGCCACGCCGGGCCTACCGAACCTCACCGCCGGTGATCCAACCTGCTTGGCCACGCTCGTCGAAGGCGTCGTCGTGCATGGGTTTGACTACCTAAACGACCGAGAGGTGTCGCGTGGGCGGTGAGGGATTGGCGCGCACCACTGCCTCGCTGGCCATCGCCGCGGCGTCCGGTGTCGTTACCGCGCTTGCCTTCGCACCGTTCGGACTTTGGCCGCTGGCCTTCCTCGGGGTCCTCGGTGTGCTCGCCGTGCAATGGCGGGCATCGTGGGGACTGTCCGCCATCATCGGCCTTGCCTACGGCTTGGCGTTTTTCATCGTGCTGCTGCCGTGGATGACCGTCATCGGGGTAGACGCCTGGCTGCTGCTCGCCGCCTACTGCGCGCTATGGAATACCGCCCTCGGCGCGATCGTCGGTCCGGTCAGTCGAATTCGCGGCGCTGCGTGGTGGGTGGCCAGTGCCTGGGTGGTGATGGAGGCGCTGCGCGGCCGGGTGCCCCTCGGCGGGTTCCCGTGGGGTGAACTGGCGTTTTCGCAGGGCAACTCACCCGTCGCCGGGCTCGGATCGCTGGCCGGGATGGTGGGCATCACCTTCGTGATCGTGCTGATCGCCGGATTGGTGATCGAAGCAACCCGTACGCGGCATTGGATCCTGGCGGCATCGGTGATCGCGATCGTGGCGCTCGGATCGCTGGTGATCCCGCGACCCTTCGAATTCGGTGGCACCAGCAGCACCGCCACGGTTGCGGCGATCCAAGGCGGCACTCCGGGCACGGGGATGGACGCCCTCGATGTCCGACGTGCTGTCTTGCAAAACCACATCGATCAGACACTGCTGTTGGCCGAAGCGATCGATGCCGGTGAGGTCCCGCAGCCGGACTTCGTGCTGTGGCCGGAGAACTCCTCGGACATCGACCCGTATCGCGATGAATCCGTCGCCGCGGACATCAGTGTCACCGCAGCCGCCGTCGGTGCGCCGATCCTGGTCGGCGCGGTAGTGCAAACCGACGACCCGACCAAGGTGGAGAACAGCGGGATCGTCTGGGATCCGGTGACCGGTGCAGGGGATCGCTATGTGAAGAACTACCCGGTGCCGTTCGGGGAATTCATCCCCTTCCGCGAGCAACTCACCTCCCTGATCGGTCGATTCGACCGGGTGCCACGGGACTTCGTCGGCGGAGACGAAGCTGGTGTCTTGGAGATCGGGGGAGTGGTCATCGGCGATGCGATCTGCTTCGAGGTCGCCTACGACGATGTCTTCACCGCCGTGATCGACGGTGGCGCCGAACTCATCACCGTGCAAACGAACAACGCCACCTACCAAGGCACCGGGCAGCCGGCCCAGCAGTGGGATATCGAGCGCATGCGCGCTTTGCAGACCGGACGCACCGTCGTCGTCGCATCGACCACGGGTATCAGCGGCGTGATCGCCGCCGATGGCACGGTCCGCGAGCGGCTCGATGAGGGGGAGCGTGGCTACCTGGTGGCCGAAGTGGAACTGCGCACCGGGCGCACACCCAGCACCCTCATCGGCCCGCTGCCGGAGGTCGCCGCCGCGGTCGCGACGGTCTTCGCGCTGGTCATTGTCGGGTACCTGCGCTGGCGTCGCCGCTCTGCGAAGAACGCGAACGCTGCGGGCTAGGGTTGAGCGGTGGAATCGGCAGGTGAGGCGCCCTTCGCCGACCTTGGTCGGATCCTGGTCATCGTGCCCACGTACAACGAGCGCGACGCGCTTCCGCTGATCGTCGAACGCATCCGCGCTGCTGTTCCCGAAGCCGACATCTTGGTGGCCGACGACAACTCTCCCGATGGCACGGGAGCCATCGCCGATTCCCTAGCAGAGGCCGACGGTCACGTGCAGGTGATGCACCGCCACGGCAAGGAAGGCCTCGGCGCCGCCTACATCGCCGGATTCACCTGGGGGCTGCAAAACGGCTACGACGTCCTCGTGGAAATGGACGCGGACGGCTCCCACCAGCCCGAGCAACTGCCTCGCCTGCTCGATGCCCTGCGTGGTGCCGATCTCGTGCTGGGTTCGAGATGGATCGCCGGGGGAGGCACCGAGAACTGGTCCAGGGGCCGCGAGGTGCTCTCCCGAGGCGGCAACGTCTACACCCGGGTAATGCTGGGCGTGCCGATCCACGATGCCACCGGCGGTTACCGCGCCTTTCGCGCCGATACGCTGCGACGATTGGATCTACACACGGTCGCCTCTCAGGGGTATTGCTTCCAGGTGGATCTGGCCTGGCGGACGGTTCAACGAGGGATGACCGTCAAGGAAGTGCCGATCACTTTCGTGGAGCGCAGCGTGGGGGACAGCAAGATGTCCAAGGCGATCGTCGCCGAAGCGTTATTGCGCGTAACGCAGTGGGGTGCCCAGGAACGCGCCAAGTCATTGAAGCGGCTGCTAGCTGGGAAGAAGGACCGATAGCGCCATGGGTTTTCGAAGTCGCCTGATCGTCTTTGGGTACCCGCTCGCCGAAATCTTGGTGTTGTGGGGTGTGGCGTCGTTGATCGGCTGGGGCTGGGCGTTGCTGGGCCTGCTCGCCGGTTTCCCCATCGGCCTGGCGTTGATGCGCAATGCCGGAAACAGTGCCGCGGCGTCCATGCAAGCCGGCCCCGAGCGCGCCGCTGCGTTGGCTTCCTCGATGGCCGGGCAGTTCGCCGCGGGCGTTCTGTTCTTCATCCCGGGGTATCTGACCGACCTGGTCGGTGCACTGCTGTTGCTACCGGGGGTGCGAGCAGGGGTCGGGCGGTGGATGGCACGACGCTTCAATCAGCAAGCGTGGTACTCCCGGTTTCCCGGATCCGGGGACGTCATACGTGGCACGGTGATCATCGAAGACATGCGCGTCGATGATCCGAACGAGCCAGATGACGAACAACCACCGCCCGAACTTGGGCGTTAGTTAGGCCGACTTCGGCAGTTCCTCGTGGGATTGGTCTAGGAGAGCGAGCCGCTCTTCGAGGAGTTCCTCGAGGTCGGCGATGGATCGGCGCTCGAGCAGCATGTCCCAGTGGGTACGGGTGGGCCGCTCGGCCTTGCGCTCTTCTGGTTCGATCTCGTCCGCGATCGCCGTCTCCCCGCACCGGCACGTCCACTCGCGGGGGATCTCATCGGCATCGACGAAGTAGGGAACGTTCGATATATGCCCAACAGGGCACACATATCGGACAATCCGCCGCTCTGCCGGGGCGACGTGCTCGTCACGCTCATAGCTCAGGGCACCTAGGCGGGTGCCGCGCATCGACGTATCGGCCATTGCTGCCTCCCTCGCGCTTGCGGTTACCCACTGTGACGCGCTGGAGGGATGCCCGGTTCCCCGTTAGCTGTCCGGCAACGGGTAATGCCCGGTCACGAGGCTGCTTAGCCGGCGAGTAGGGCCACGACCACGATGAGTACCGCCACGGCAGCCCCGATGCCGATCCATGGGGCCACCTTCGAGGCCCGCCGATAGGCCGGCTTGCCGGTGCCATCGGCAATCTGCCCTGCGGCACGCAGTCGGTCGTTGCCTCGCGCAATGCGGGCAGCCTGAGCGGCTCGCTCTTCAGCCGAGGCCTCCTTCGGACCAGTTGCCAGGAAATCCGCTTCGGGGATGAAGTCCGGAATCTCCGGGACGTCGTCTTCGCCATGAGGTTCGGGCGGTGAGGCAGTCATGTTTCTACTATCGCACGATCAGTCAGTACCGGCGTCGAAGGCAGCGCCTTCCCAAGCTTGGTCGGCGCGGCGTTCGGCGTCGGCGTTCTCGCCGGCGTCGCCTTCCTCGGCGCGCTCGGCTATCTGCCCGGCGCTCCCGGGTCGGATATTGCCCACGAGTTCCACGTGTCCATCGCGCAACGTGCCCAAGCCTGCGTACATCTCAAGCTTGGCTCGCGAATCGGAGATGTCCAGGTTACGCATCGTCAACTGGCCGATGCGATCGTCGGGACCGAATGCAGCGTCCTCGGTGCGCTCCATGCTCAAGCGATCCGGGTGGTAGCTGAACGCCGGGCCCTCGGTGTTGAGGATCGTGTAGTCGTCACCACGCCGCAATCTCAGTGTGACACTGCCCGTCACAGCGCTGGCGACCCACTTTTGCAAGGACTCGCGCAGCATCAGTGACTGCGGGTCGAGCCAACGACCTTCGTAGAGCAGTCGACCGAGCCGCCGACCTTCGGCGTGGTAGTTCGCGATGGTGTCCTCGTTATGGATCGCGCTGAGTAGTCGTTCGTAGGCGATGAACAGCAGCGCCATTCCCGGTGCCTCGTAAATGCCTCGACTCTTGGCCTCGATGATGCGATTCTCAATCTGATCGGCCATACCTAGACCATGGCGGCCACCGATCG
>CAZWIW010000079.1:0-7140 GCA_964634545.1 uncultured Rubrivirga sp. | reverse complement strand
GTGTCGATCTTGGCGTCGCGGATGTACTGCTCGAGCGGGTAGTCCTGCAGGAAGCCCGATCCGCCGAAGGTCTGCAAGGACACGGCGAGCATCTCGTAGCTGCGCTCCGAACCGACTCCCTTGACGATCGGCAAGAGCAGATCGTTCATCCGCTCCGCCATGTCGAGGTCGACATCGGTGTCACCGGCCTTGCCGAGTTCGATCATGTCCTGCCAGTAGGCGGTGTAGGCAACGAGCGCCCGCAGACCCTCGGCGTAGGACTTCTGCAGCATCAGCGAGCGACGCACATCGGGGTGATGCGTGATGGCAACCCGTGGTGCGGTCTTGTCGGTCATCTGCGTGAGATCGGCACCTTGCACGCGGGTCTTCGCGTACTCGAGGGCGTTGAGGTAGCCGGTGGACAGGGTCGCGATGGCCTTCGTGCCGACCATCATGCGCGCGTACTCGATGACCTTGAACATCTGGGCGATGCCGTCGTGGACATCGCCGAGCAGCCATCCGGTCGCCGGCTCCTTCTCCCCGAACGTCAACTCACACGTGGTGGATGCCTTCAGGCCCATCTTCTTCTCGACGTTGGTCGTGTAGACCCCGTTGCGCTCGCCGATCTCACCGGTCGCCGGATCTACGTGGTACTTCGGCACGATGAACAGGCTCAGTCCCTTGGTGCCTGGACCAGCACCCTCTGGCCGGGCCAGCACCATGTGCACGATGTTGTCGGCCATGTCGTGCTCGGCGGAGGTGATGAAACGCTTGGTGCCTTCGATGCGCCAGGTGCCGTCGCCGTTGTCGAATGCCTTCGCGCGACCGGCACCTACATCGGAACCGGCGTCGGGCTCGGTCAGCACCATGGTGGCGCCCCAACCGTTGTCGATCATCTGGGCGGCGAATTGCTTTTGCTCGTCGGTACCGAGGTGATCGATGACCGCTGCGAAGTTCGGACCGGACATGTACAAGAACGCGGCCGGATTCCCACCGAGCAGCAACTCACTGGCCGCCCACCGCAACGACGGGGGTGCGCCGGTTCCACCCAAGTGCTCGGGTAGATCCAGACGCCACCACTCGGCATCCATCAGCGCTTGGAAGGACTTCTTGAAGCCTTCGGGCATCGTGACGGTCTTGGCTGCGGGGTCGTAGACCGGCGGGTTGCGGTCGGCATCGGCGAAGGATTCGGCCAGCGGTCCGCTCGCGAGGCGGTCGACCTCGTGCAGGATTTCCTTGGCGGTGTCCGCGTCCATCTCGGCGAACGGGCCATTACCCATCCGATCTCCGGCGCCGAACACCTCGAAGAGGTTGAACTCCAAGTCCCGGACGTTGCTCTTGTAGTGCGACATGACCCTCACCCTCGCTTCACGATTTGCTTCACGGCCCATCGGCCCGGCTCGCTAAGTTACTCGCCAGTAACTTCATGATGCACCCGATTCGCGGCGATTGCAAGAGCAAGCAGCGAACGAATTGCAGCCCCGCCACTAGGCGCACCTGACGTAGGGGTTCCCAGCCGCCACAATGGTCACCATGGCGCGCGCGGATTGGGCTGAGTCGGTCACCCCGGTGGTGCCGCCGAGTTCGGCGCGTCCGGGTGTGCGGACCATGGCCTATGCGGCCCTGGTGACCGGCGTTTGGTCCGGGCTGGTCTGCCTGGGGCTGTATGGAATTGCCCGACTCTTCGGTGTCCCGATGCAAGTCGAGATCGCGGGATCCATGCAGACGGTGAGTTGGTTCGCAGTCTTGCTCCTACCCCTCCTGGCCGCAGAGATCGGTGCCGTCGCTTCGCTGATCGTCCGCGGAAGGGCGCACGCCGGACGGATCGTCTTCTGGGGCGGAAGCGTGATCGCTCTCGCCTCCCTTGCACCCCTGGTGGTGCAGCCGGCCGAGGTGGCCCTCTCGACTCTCATCTGGTTGACGGTCTTCCACGTGATCACTTGGCTACTCGTGGTGCCGCAAGTTGCCCGCATCATCGGAGACACCGAGCCGGGCATGCACGCCGAACGCGAAGTGATCTACACATGACCGACACCGTGGATCGCTCCACGGAAGGGCGAAACTTCGTCGCGGCCCTCGTCGTCGCGATGCGTCCGCGCCAATGGGCGAAGAACGTCTTGGTGTTCGCAGCACCACTGGCTGCGGGTCAACTCTTCGTGCCGGAGATTCTGCTGCCGAGTATCGGAGCTTTCGTTGCTTTCTGTCTCATCTCGAGCGCGACGTATTTGATCAACGACGTCCGTGACATCGAAGCCGATCGCGTACACCCGCGAAAAGCTGCACGACCGATTCCTGCCGGTGATCTGCCAGTGCCTGGAGCCATCACCGCCGCAGTGGTTCTCGCTGCGTCGTCGTTGATCTTGTCGGCATTCATCTCGCTGGCGTTGCTTGGTGTGATCGTCGCGTACGCGGTCTTCACGCTCTCTTATTCGCTGGGTCTCAAGCACGAGCCGGTGATCGAACTAGCGCTTTTGGCGCTTGGCTTCCTGCTACGCGCGATAGCTGGCGGCGCAGCATCTGGGCTACCGATCTCCCAGTGGTTCTTGATCGTCGCTGGATTCGGTTCGCTCTTCATGGCGGCGGGTAAGCGTTACAGCGAACTCGATCGTTTCGTGCGCGAAGGAAACAACGACGACGACTCACCGAAGCGCAAGAGCCTGGATGGCTACACGCTCGGCTACCTACGTTTCGTCTGGGGTGTTGCTGCTGCGGTGACGATCACCTCGTACTGCCTATGGGCGTTTGATGTAGCGGAAACACCGTCGAGTTTCCCGTGGGCGGAATGGAGTGTGCTGCCTTTCGTGCTGGCGATCTTGCGGTACGGAGTGAGCGTTGATCGCGGTGATGCCGAGGCACCTGAGGACACCGCGCTGCGCGACCGGGTTTTACTTCTCCTTGGTCTCGCGTGGCTGATTCTGTTCGGGCTGGGAGCCTTGGGCGTATGACGACTCCTTCTCCACTTGCGGTGGATGAGCGCGATGTGCTGCTCAGCGGTTGGGGGCGCACAGCGCCGAGCGGCGCACGACTCCTCTCGCCGCATTCCGCGGAAGACATCGCAGAGTCGATCCGTACCGCCGGGCCACGCGGCGTGCTCGCCCGTGGACTGGGACGCAGTTACGGCGATGCTGCACAAAGCGGTGGCGCCACGGTGTTCGACATGGCGCACCTTCGTTCGTTCGATGTTGATCTCGGTGCCGGGACCGTCACCGCGGACGCCGGAGCGAGTGTCGATGAACTCCTTCGCTCGATTGTTCCCGCAGGTTTCTTCGTTCCGGTCACGGCTGGCACCCGATTCGTGACGGTCGGTGGCGCCATCGCGGCGGACATTCACGGCAAGAACCATCACGTGGAGGGCAGTTTCGGTGCGCACGTGATCAGCATGCGAGTTGTCGATGGGCGCGGGGAACTTCTGGATCTACGCCCGGATGATCCGGCTACTGAAGAGATGTTCTGGTCGACAGTGGGTGGGATGGGCTTGACCGGCGTGATCGTCGAGGCAACGTTCCGACTGTTGCCCATCGAGACGGCACAGATGAGCGTGGACACGATTCGTTGTGGTGATCTCGATGAGGTCATGACCCGAATGATCGAAGGCGACGACGACTACCGGTATTCAGTGGCCTGGATCGATTCCGTGGCCACTTCCGGTCGCGGCGTGCTGACGCGGGGTGATCACGCGACCGTCGATCAACTTCAGGCAGCCAAGAAGACTGCGAAGCAAGCATCACCACTTACTTACGAGACCACGTCACTTCCCTCCGCCCCGCCGTTCGTGCCCGGTGGACTCTTGAACACCGCCACGGTCCGGGCTTTCAACGAGGCGTGGTTCCGCAAGGCACCGAAGAACAAGGAAGCCGAACTGCACTCGATCCCGGCCTTCTTCCATCCTCTCGACGGGGTGAAGGACTGGAATCGAATCTACGGACCACGAGGATTCCTGCAGTACCAATTCGTCGTGCCGGATTCAGCGGGATGGTTGGTCGAGCGAACCTTGTCCCGACTCCGTGATGTTGGAGCCCCCAGTTTCCTCACGGTGTTGAAGAGATTCGGGCCGGCGAACCCTGGACCGTTGTCCTTCCCCCTGCCGGGCTGGACACTCGCTGCGGACGTACCAGCCGGCAACGAGAACCTGGGTCCCGTCCTCGATGAACTCGATGAACTCGTTGCTGCGGAAGGTGGCCGGTTGTACCTGGCCAAGGACTCGCGTCAATCCCCAGCCATGTTGGCGCAGACCTACCCACGTTTGGCGCAGTGGCAGGCTGTTCGCGACCGGATGGATCCGCGTGGGGTCTTTACCTCCGATCTAGGAAGAAGGTTGTCTTTGTGAATGACGCACTAGGCGAAGTGCAGTCCGTCCTCGTGCTCGGTGGTTCGAGTGAGATTGCTCGCGCGACCATCGAAGCGTTGCCCCGCAATCGACTCCGGCGGGTTGTGCTGGCCGGTCGTCAGTCGCCGGCGCTGGAAGATGCGGCCTTGCATCTGGGTAACGCCGGAATTCCGACCGTCGAGGTCGCTGCGTTCGATGCAACCGACACCGAATCCCATGGCGCATTCGTCGACGAAGTCTTCGACACTTCCGACATCGATCTCGTGATCCTTGCCTTCGGGGTCCTCGGCGATCAACAACAGGTCGAGGCGGACCCCGCGCAAGCGGTGCACATCGCAACCGTCAACTACACCGGTGCGGTGAGTGTCGGCTTGCATGTTGCCCGCCGGTTGCGCCAACAAGGACACGGCAAACTCGTTGTCCTTTCCAGCGTGGCGGGCGATCGGGCGCGCCGCTCCAACTACGTCTACGGCTCCACGAAGGCCGGTTTGGACGCATTTGCCCAGGGTTTGGGTGACGCCCTGGCCGGTTCGGGGGCTTCGGTTCTCGTGGTTCGACCGGGCATGGTCCGTACCCGCATGAGCGAAGGGCTGCCCGAGGCGCCTATGACCACCGATCCCGATGTTGTCGGGCAGGCCATCGTCCAGGGATTGCGCAAGGGCAAGCACACGATCTACGCCCCTGGCCCGCTGCGGTTCCTCATGGGTGCCGTGAAGGCAGTACCACGACCGGTTTTCCGTAAATTGCCTCAGTAGTAGCCGATCATTCACCGGCGAGTTGACCCCAGACGCCCTTTCACTTCGCTACGGTCGCGGCATGAATAGACCAGTGTCACTGACCATCGCCGTTGTCCTGCAGTGGATTGCGGCTGTCTTCTACGTAATCGCGGGTGTTGGCATCCTGTTGAGCGGGTTCGCCACCTTGAATTCGAACGTTCGCGATGAGATCTCAAGTGTTCTCGACCAAGAGGGCATCTCGAATGTTTCCGCCGGTGCAATCACCGCAGGCGTCTTCATCTCCGGCCTCGTGGTGATCGGTATTGCGGTGATCCGAGTGATCGTCGCGATGTCCCTAGGCAAGGGCCACAACTGGGCACGCATCCTGATCACCGTGTTCGTGGTGTTGGGCCTGCTCAGCTCGATCGGTGCCCTTTTCGGTGGCCAGTGGGTGGCACTCGTCTCCATTGCCTTCGAGGTTGTCATCTTGTGGCTGCTGTGGAACGCATCCTCGTCCGCATACATCAAGTTCAAGACGGCCGAGCGGGCGGTCGCTGCCGCGTCCTAGCTCACAACCACGTTCACGATGAAGGGGTGCCCTCGGGGGCACCCCTTCATCGTGTCTGGTTCGGTGTGTCCAGGACACTTCGCCTGTGGCGCGCGACCTCCTGATCGGCTTCGGCGCTGGTGCATTTTCCGGTGCGTTCGGGGTGGGCGGCGGGATCATCCTCGTCCCCCTCCTGGTGCTCTTGCTGCACTTCACACAAAAGCGCGCGCAGGCCACGAGCCTGGTCATGGTCTTCCTCGCGGCCCTCGCGGGGACCGTCACCTACTCAGTTGCCGGCCAAGTGGCATGGGTTCCAGCCGGCTTCATCCTGATCGGTGGGTTGGTCGGGTCGATTGCCGGTAGCAGTTTGGTCCGTCGCACTTCCGACTACCGGCTGCAGATGGGTTTCGGACTTCTTCTCATCGCTGTCGCGATCCGATTGCTGTGGCCGACGGACGCAGTTGGAGACGGCAACGTTCCGGAACTCTCGACGTTGCTCGCGCTGGGATACATCGTCAGTGGCTTGGCCATGGGTTTGCTCTCGGCTCTCTTCGGAATCGGTGGCGGCATCATCCTCATTCCGATCATCGTGACGCTCTTCGGCTTCCCGCAGCAGCTGGCAGCGGGGACCTCGCTGGCCGTCATGGCGCCCATCGCAATCGTCGGCGCATGGCGCCAATCGCGAACCGGAGCCACTGACTGGTCAACAGGTCTGCGTTTCGGTCTCGCTGCAATACCGGGGAGCCTGCTTGGCGCTGCCGTAGCTATCGCGTCGAGTGGAAATGTTGTGCGCACGCTGTTTGCTCTCGTGCTTGTTGCTGTTGCCCTTCAAATGCTTCGCACGGGTTGGTCGGCAAAAAAAGCAAAGTAGCTGCATCCAAATACCTACTGCCGAACGAAGTACAGGTAGATACATCGCGTGGCGGCTAGGTCTGCGCGACCGGGAATTAAGGAACCGACATGAAGACATCACGACGAAAGACCGCAGCGATTATTGCTGCTTCGACCCTTGCACTGGGCGCAGTCATTTCTGCCCCGAGTGTGCAAGCCATGGACGGCAACAAGAGTCTTGCCAGTGTTCTTGACGTGGGCAATGCCTCCTTTGACCGCACCAATGGTGATTACGACATCCTGACCAAGGCGGCCGAAGCCGTACTCGAAGCGAAGCCCGATTCCCCGGTTTCGCTTCTTGCTGACGGTGATACCGCTCTGACCGTGTTCGCACCGACGGACAAGGCGTTTAAGAATCTCGCATCCGCTCTTGCCGGGCACAACATTTCTTCGGAGTCCGATGCATTCGACGCAGTTGCCGGCCTGGGCATCGACACCGTTGAGACAGTTTTGCTCTACCACGTGATCCCAGGCAGCACCATCACGTCGGCCGATGCACTGGCTTCGAATGGTGCAGTGTTGGCCACTGCGGATGAAGGTAAGAACACGAAGGTGCTCGTCTCCGATGCTCCTTCCATTCGGCTCCGCGACTACGCGCCGAAGTTCAAGAACGCCAAGGTGATCTTGGATGCAGTCGACATCAACAAAGGCAACATGCAGATTGCCCACGGTGTTGACGC
>CAZWIW010000078.1:0-7241 GCA_964634545.1 uncultured Rubrivirga sp. | reverse complement strand
CGATCCCTGGCTGCGCGACCATCCGGCGACCGTTGAGTGGTGGGGCGGTCAGTTCACCTCCGGGCGCACCGACCCGGACGCTGAGATCGTGCGCCTGCTATCCGAGAAAAGCGCCGCACACACCGGCCGAGCCCCCGAGATGTACGGCGCTCCCTACGGATCCGACCTGCGGCTGCTCACCGGACTCGGCGGGATACCGACCGTGCAATACGGACCGGGCGACACCGCCTACGCGCACGCCCCCGATGAACATGTGGCTATCGAGGATCTGGTGACCTGTGCGTCGGTGCTGGCCGACGTCATCGTCGATTACTGCGGTTGACGCGTCGGTTAGCACAAGAAGCCTGTGGATCGCATCTGGCTATCCACAGTTGCGAGTGACCAGCATCAGGTCATGAACCAGGCAGCGAATTCCGACGACACCCCGCACCTACGCCCAGAGGTTCCGCTCATCTGGCGTGCGAGCGACAAGGTCCACTTCGGTGACCACCCGGTTCCGATAACCCTCGATGCCGATGAGTTGAAATGGCTCGCCTCGCTGAAGTCGCACCGAACGTGGCAACGAGCACGAGCCGCGTGCCCACGTGGACCGGAGCGGGCCGAGCGCATCCTTGCCTTGGCCCGCGGAGCCCATGCGCTCGATGAGCCAGGCGAATGCTGGTGGCTGACTCCCCAGGAACGATCTAGCCTCCGAGGCGAATTGCTAGCCCTCGCGAATTGGCACGACGAGCCTGGGCAAGCACT
The DNA here is from genome assembly GCA_964634545.1 of uncultured Rubrivirga sp. GTDB lineage: Bacteria > Actinomycetota > Actinomycetes > S36-B12 > S36-B12 > S36-B12. Next base: position 6,497 of record CAZWIW010000078.1, on the reverse strand, counting down.
CGCCGCACGCTCGGCATGCGCCATCGCCGTACCCGGATCCGGGCCGGTGAACTCCGTGATCTCGTCCACGTTCGATGAATGCGGGCTCCGCATCAGCGCGCCCGAGTACGCCGACGTTGTCGTCCTGCTGGGCCGCGGCCACATCGACGCCATCGATCCCCACGAAGAGCACGCCGCAATCGCGCATGTGCCGATCCGCATTCACAACGCCCGCGCCGCGATCGGGCCGCTAGTCGTGCCAGGACGCACCCCGTGTTGCCGGTGCTTGTCCTTGCACGCCCGTGATCGCGACGCTGCATGGCCGGCGATGGCCGCACAGTGGCGCACCTGGACGCCTCCCGGACCTCCCGATCGGCTGCTGACCCGGCGCGTAGCACTGGAGGCGGTCACGTTGGTGCGCACGTGGATCGATACCCCTGCGTACCGCCCCACCTACCGGATCCACCTGGAGATGCCCCGCCTTATCGCCCGCTGGGAGCGCGTGACGGCTCACGATGCCTGCGGCTGCCTATGGCAAAGCGAAAGCACCCACCCAACCCTGACAACCTTGTCGGCGTGAGCGGGGGCGCACCTCCAAAGCCCGCGCCGCGCGGACTTCAGCTACCTCGGCGACAATGCACTCATGCCGGACATTCCGAAGAACGCCCTCACGCGTGGGGTTCGCATCGCGACCCTGCCCGCTTCCTACGCCGGGCGCGCTGCCTTGGGGTTCGGTAAGCGTGTGGGTGGACAGCCCGCCGAGATGGTCACAGCGCAAATCCAACAGCGCACCGCCGAACAGATCTTCTCCGTCCTCGGGGAATTGAAGGGCGGGGCCATGAAACTCGGCCAGGCGATGAGCATCTTCGAGGCTGCTCTTCCCGAAGAGGTCGCCGGGCCGTATCGGGCCACCTTGACGAAGTTGCAAGACGCCGCCCCGTCGATGCCGGCATCTACCGTTCACAGCATCCTGGCCGACTCCCTTGGCGCCGACTGGCGCGATCGGTTCGCCGAATTCGACGATGAGCCAGCAGGCGCGGCATCCATCGGACAGGTGCATAAGGCCGTCTGGCATGACGGTCGAACAGTTGCGGTGAAAGTGCAGTACCCCGGCGCCGATAAAGCCCTGATGGCAGATCTGAATCAGATGTCCCGCATGGGCAAACTCTTCGCCTCCTGGATACCCGGGCTGGATATCAAGGCTCTCATCGAAGAACTAAAGGAACGCGTGCTCGAGGAACTCGACTACCTAGGCGAATCGCAATACCAACGCCAGTTCGCCGTGGCATTCGAAGGCGATCCGGAGTTCGTAGTACCGCACGTACTTGCGGCGGCTCCGCATGTCCTGGTCAGCGAGTGGGTCGACGGCAGGCCGATGTCTGATGTCATCGCAAACGGCACGCAAGCCGAACGCGATCGCATCGGGCTGCTGTACGAACGGTTTCTTCTGTCCGGCCCAGAGCGCGCGGGGCTGCTACACGCCGACCCGCACCCGGGCAATTACCGACTAACCCCCGACGGCAAGTTGTGCGTCTTCGATTTCGGTGCCGTTGCCGTCTTGCCCGACGGACTGCCCCCAGCCATGGGTTCGCTCCTGCGCATCGCGCAAAGTGGCGACGCGGAAACCGTGGTGGAAGGCCTGCGCGCCGAGGGATTCGTCCTTCCGCACGTGGAGGTCGATCCTGAACAACTACTCGACTACCTCGATCCGTTCGTCGAACCAGCCCGGCATGAGTACTTCCGCTTCAGCCGCGAGTGGCTGCGCGGGCAGTTCACCCGGTTGAACGACGTACGAAACCCCGATTTCGCGGTCGGCTTGAAGATCAACCTTCCGCCGTCCTACGCACTCATCCACCGCGTATGGCTGGGCAGCATCGGCGTGTTGTGCCAGCTCGAGGCAACAGTCCCGGTTCGCGCCGAGTTGGATCGCTGGGTACCGGATTTCCGCGAACCCGTTACTGCCGCTGACTAGACAGACCGTGCCTGTTTATCGCGATCACTGTTGACGGGTTGCGACGAGTTCGAGCAACGCATCGGCGTAGGACTCCAGTTTCGCGGGACCGATGCCAGGGATCGCGCTCAACGCATCCCGATCACCGGGCAACTGCTCGGCGATGGCGATCAAGGTGGCGTCGGTGAAGACGACGTAGGCCGGCACCGCCCGCTGGGTTGCTTCGGTGAGCCGCCAAGCCTTCAACTCCTCGAAGAAGGCTTCATCGAAGGTCGACGGGCAGGTTCGACAGCGTCCGATCGTCCGCTCTCCCGGCGTGACCAACGCCTTGCCGCACGATCGACACTGCGCAGGGCCTTTGCGCCCGCGGCTACGTCCGGATCCTGAACGCCGCGAACCGCGCTGCACCGAGGATCGGTCGGTGGGCGCAGTGGCGTTCGTGATCGAGTCCAGGAATCGACTCGGCTTGCGGGTGGCACGCCCGCCCGGTTGCCGGGCTCGCGCCCAACTCACGTGCAATTCCCGCGCCGCTCGGGTTACGGCCACATAGAGCAATCGGCGTTCCTCTTCGATCTGGTCCTCTCCTTCGGCGTGCTGCAACGGGATCAGCCCATCGCTACACCCGATGAGGTAGACGATCGGCCACTCCAAACCTTTGGCCGCATGGATCGAGGCCAACGTGACACCGTCCGCAACCGGTGCGAACTGCGCGGCAGAGCGCTCATCGAGGTGGTCGACGAACTCCGCCAACGTGGCGCCCGTCATCTCGCGCGCCAACTCCACCAGCGCGGCGAGTGACTCCCATCGTTCGCGCACGGCCCCGGTGGTGGTCGGCTGTTGCGAGGACCATCCCATGGCACTGAGCACGTCTGTTACGTCATCGACGAGTGAGGCACCTGCAGGCGCAGCATCGGCAGCGAACCGGGCGGCTGCCCGCAGCCGACTGACCGCCTCGCGAACCTCACCTCGATCGAAGAACCGCTCCGAGCCTCGAACAGTGACGGGAATGCCGGCATCCGCAAGCGCGGATTCGATCTCCACCGCCTGCGCGTTTATCCGATACAACACCGCGATATCCCGCGGCCGCGCACCGGCGGCGATGCTGGTCTGAATCGACGTAGCAACCGCGCGCGCCTCGGAGACATCGTCGTCGTAGTCCGTCACGACCGGCACCGGCCCGGCGGCGTTTTGCGACTGCAGCGTTACCGCGTTACGGGATGACGTTCCGGAATGAATAAGCGCATTAGCCAACTCGACTATCTGCGGCGTGCAGCGATAACAGCGCACCAGGCGCACCGTGGTTGCGCCAGGATGATCGGAATCGAAACGCAGCAAATAGTCCGGACTGGCACCGGTGAATGAGTAAATGGTTTGACTGGGATCGCCCACTACGCACACATCGTCTCGGTCCCCGCGCCACAAGGTCAGCAACTCATGTTGCACCGGATTGACATCTTGATACTCGTCCACCGTGAGCCACCGGTAAGCAGTGCGCACTTCCCGAGCGATGGAGTGGTCACTCGACAGGGCACCGATGAGGACGATCATGACGTCCTCGAAATCGATGACCCCGCGATCGGACTTGGCCTGTTCGTAGGAGGCCAGCACTCGGGCAAGATCGGCTTTGTCCAAACTCAGGGCGCGGGTGACTTCAGCGGTGGGAAGCGTGTGTTCATCGAAGAAGTTCACGCGCGCCCATTCGATGTCCGAACTGACATCGCGCACCAGCGAGGTGTCCGGAGAAATCTCGTTTGCCGATAGGGCACGGGCAACAAGGCTCGCTTTGCTCGGCATGATCTCCGGGAACGCCCGATCGGACAACCTCGGCCAGAAGTAACGCAACTGGCGCAGCGCAGCAGCATGGAACGTGCGAGCTTGCACACCGGCCACCCCGAGTTCGCGCAATCGACCCCGCAACTCACCGGCCGCCCGATTGGTGAAGGTGACAGCCAAGGTGCGCCGAGGATCGTGCGCCCCGGTCAGTACGCCGTAGGCGATCCGGTGGGTAATGGCCCTGGTCTTACCGGTCCCGGCACCAGCGAGCACCATGACCGGCCCCTCGAGACTCTCGGCTACGGCGCGCTGCTCGTCATCGAGTCCCTCGAGTACCTGACCGGCTTCCACGCCCCGATGCTTGCACGAATGGCCGACGTCACCTACCAGCCGTCCACAGGCCGTGCCCGCCGCCTCAGTGGGCGAGCAGCAACTCCACGATGATCACCAAGAATCCCAAGAGTCCGTAGATCAGGGCGAAACGGAATTGAGCCCACGATCCGAGCCCGGCCCGGCGGGCAGCGAACGCACCCCACAGGAACAAACTCGCGACTCCGATTCCTTGAGCGACATCTACTGCGATCTTGGTGTCGCCACCTAGAGCAAATACCCCGGCTGAAATGACGATCACAGGGATCCCGACGGCCAAGTACTGCAGCCCGGCGAAGGCCAGGTGCCGACGATCCGCGCTCCTTAGACGGCTCCCCGTGCGTACCTGGATGTCGATCGCATCGGAGAAAGCATGCGCTGCAGCCAGAGCGAAGAGCGGAGCAATGACCACCAGCGCTAGGTCTGTGAGGGATTGCCGGTCCAGCACATCATCCGACTCCTCGTAGATCCCGAGGGCAACCATCAAGATGATCGTTCCGTAGATCAGTCGATGCGGGTCCCACTCTCGGCCGAGGAAGCGCAGCAGCGGACGCTGGGACTGCGCTGAGTCAGGTTCGTGCTGGACCACGCTCCAACTCTGCCACGAAGCATCTGCGTCTTGATCGGTTACAGACAGCCCTGCGTTTCCCGGATGGGAACGGATTCCCTTCGCTTAGCGTCAGAGCCCCAACAGCGAAGGAGACATCGTGAGTTCCCAGCGCACGTGGCAGCGTCCGAGATTCCTTATCCCGGCGGGTGTGGTTGCCTCGATCATCCTCGCCGCCGGCCTATGGGCATTCCAGCCGTGGACCGCCTTCATCGACGTCACGGTGAACGACGCGCTCCCAGAGACCACAGCCACGTCGAACTCTGAAACGGCTTCGTCAGCAACCAACGACGCCTTGAACCCCGAACCGAGTGAGGCGCCCACCACGGAAGAGGCTGCGACGCCGACAGCCGAGCCAACTCCCGAACGCATCGTCGAAGCCGAAGGCGAGTTCATCTCCCACGAGCACGGAACAACCGGCAAGGCGCGCATCATCACGCTCGAAGATGGATCTCGAATCCTGCGACTCGTCGGACTGGACACCAGCAACGGCCCGGATCTCAAGGTATGGCTGGCCGCCGCGCCGGTCATCGAGGGAATCGACGGCTGGTTCGTCTTCGACGACGACGAGTACCTCAGCCTCGGCCCACTCAAAGGCAATAAGGGCAACCAGAACTACGAGATTCCCGCAGATGCTGACATCACGGATCTATCCAGCGTGACGATCTGGTGCGAGCGCTTCAGCGTCTCCTTCGGCGCTGCCGAACTCGTGCCCGCCTAGTCCGCACCCAGCCCCCGATTGGCCGCCGGGTCGACATCGCGTCCCCGTGTCCTACGCTCTGGGCGTGAGCAATCCGACCGAATGGGTCCCCAACTCAGGTGCAGTGACGATGTTCTCCACCGTGTGGTGCGGGTACTGCCAACGACTGAAAGCGCAGATGATGCGCGAGGGCATCGACTTCACCGAAGTGGATATCGAGCACACTCCGGATGCGGCTCACTTCGTGGAGAACGCCAATGCCGGCAACCAAACAGTGCCTACGGTCGTCTTCCCTGACGGCACCACCATGACGAATCCGCCGTTCAAGGAACTGAAGGCGAAACTCGAGTCAATCTCCTGACACCGCCTAGCGCCGCCTAACGACTCGGTCGGGTAAGCGGTCGCGACCAATCCCCGGGCAGCGGGGCACCGAACCAACGCTCGATTAGTTTGCGAGCGATGCTCACCTGCGGTGGGAGCGAGATCTCACCGGAATCACAGGCTGCGGCCAGCTCATCGCGTGAGAACCAGCGGGCATGCACGATCTCCTCACCGTCGACTTCGATGCTCGAATCCGCAGCGAACGCGTGATAGCCGAGCATCAACGACGCCGGAAAAGGCCAGGGCTGGCTCCCGAGGTACTGGACGTCACTCGCGCCAGTACCGATTCGCACTCCGGACTCCTCTTCCACTTCCCGGCGCACTGCCGCTTCCGCCGACTCACCCGCCTCGACGAACCCGGCGAGGGTCGAGTACCACGTGGGCTCCCAACGTGCCTGCCTGCCGAGCAGCGCCCGATCCTCCGCGTCGCGCACGAGGACGATCACGGCCGGATCCGTGCGCGGGAAATGCGATGTCTCGTCTCTTTCACAACGCCGAGACCACCCGGCCTCGCGCCACGTGACCTCACCACCGCAACGCGGACAGTGCCGATGCGTGCGCGACCAGTTGTCCAGGGCGACCGCCGTGACCATCAAGCCGGCATCCATCGCATCCAGATCCGAGCCCGCCATGCGCAGATCCGCCCAGCGCCCCGTAGGAAGATCCAGTTGCGGGGCCTCCGGGGATTCGTGATGCACGCAGAAATACGGAACTCCATCCGCGTCAATCCCCAACAG
>CAZWIW010000077.1:0-7363 GCA_964634545.1 uncultured Rubrivirga sp. | reverse complement strand
TCCCCGGGCCGAACCACGAACTGATCGCCGACCTGCAGCGCATCGATCGCGATGCGCTGCTCCCGGCCGTCGCGAAGGACGGCTACGTCCTTCGCGCCCATGGACATCAGAGCGGTCAGCGCCTCGCTGCTGCGCTGCTTGGCTCGGGCCTCGAAGTAGCGCCCGAGCAGGATGAAGGTGGTGACCGCCGCCGCGACTTCGAGGTAGATCTCACTGGAACCGCCGCCCTGAGTAGGCAGCAGGTGGAAGGACATCCGCATTCCCGGCACGCCCGCGCCGCCGAGGAACAGCGCGTACAGGGACCACAGGAATGCAGCGCCGACACCCATCGAGACGAGGGTGTCCATGTTGGCGGCGCCGTGGCGCAGGTTGATCCAGGCGGCGCGGTGGAACGGCAACGCACCCCAGACCACAACCGGTGCAGCGAGGGTGAGACTGAGCCACTGCCAATAGTCGAATTGCAGCGGGGGCACCATCGCCAGAACCACCACCGGGATGGTGAGGATCGCGCTGATGATCACGCGGCTGCGCAGTTCGGATACTTCGTCGTCTTCGCGGGCTTCCTGGGCGGCGTCTTCCTTGGCCGGTTCGGATGCGCTGTAGCCGGTGGCTTCCACCGTGGCGATGGCATCGGAGATCGTGAGGCCCTCTGGCAGTGCGACGTGCGCACGTTCGGTGGCGTAGTTGACGGTGGCCGTTACACCCGGCATCCGGTTGAGTTTCTTCTCCACGCGCGCAGCACAGGAGGCACAGGTCATCCCACCGATGTCGAGGTCGACTTCGGTAGCTGTTTGCGTGGGAGTGGTCATCGACTAATCAACGAGCTCGTAACCGGCTTCGTCCACAGCAGCGACGACTGCTGCTCGGTCGAGTTCAGTAGTGCTGGTGACTGTGACGGGGGAATCGCCACCCTCGACGAGTTCGATGGTCACGTCCGTGACCCCCTCGATCTCCTGAAGTTCCTCGGTCACCGCGTTGACGCAATGGCCGCAGGTCATTCCGCGCACGGTGTACGTCGTTGTTGTCATTGGCTATTCCTTTCGCCTCGGCTAGCTCTTCACCAAACGCGCGACCGCGTCCGATGCTTCCTTGATTTTCTCGTCGGCCACATCCCCACCCTCGACGAGTGCGTGGGCAACGCAATGGCCAAGGTGATCTTCGAGGAGCAGGAGCGCGACAGATTGCAGTGCCTTGGTGGTGGCCGACACCTGAGTCAACACATCGATGCAATAGGTGTCGTCCTCGACCATGCGTTGCAGGCCGCGCACTTGGCCCTCGACCCGCTTCAGCCGCTTAACCAGCGCTTCCTTGTCAGCCGTGTACCCCGGCATGGCACCTCCCTGGACCTATACCCCCCTAGGGTATCAGTCAGGTACAGGCGAGATCGCCCTCGGGCACCTGCCCGGCGAGCAGGTAGGCATCAACCGCATCATCGACGCACGCCGAACCCTCCAGGTAAGCCGTGTGGTTGAACGCATCCCACGTGACCAGATGTCCGTCATCGAGACCGCGCGCCAAATCGACCCCCCACTCATACGGCGTGGCCGGATCGCCGGTAGTGGACAGTACGAGGATCGGCGGAGCACCGGTGGCTCGAACGGCTCCTGTGCGCTCACCGGTGGCCGGCCAATCGGCGCACACCAGCAGACCCCACGCCAAGGCCGAGCCAAACGTCGGTGCAGTCGTTTCCCACTGGTCCGCGAGTTGCATCGCGCGCTGCTCGTCACCGTCGAAGGGCAGATCCGCGCAACTCACCGCGTAGAACGCATCGGTGGAGTTGTCCAGGTAGCGGCCATCGCCCGAGCGATTGGTGCGTTCGTCGACGAGCGCCAGCAGCGCTGTTCCGTCACCTTGTTCCACAGCCTCGGTGAGCGCGGCGCGTAATCGTGGGTAGTCCCCGGCGGGGAAATACAAGAAGGACAAGACGGCGTAGGAACCCAGCGACTGGGTCAGTTCCCGGCCATCTTGGGTCGGTAGTGGATTCGCATCGAGGTCATCGAGGAACGCCTGCAACTCTCCAAGCACCTGCTGCGCGTCACCGGGGAACGGGCAGTCACCGGAGGCCGCGCAGTCACCGGCGAAGTTCGTGACCGCTTCCTCGAATCCGATTGCCTGGCCGAGGGACACCTCTTCTTGATCCAGATCGGTGGGCAGCACGCCGTCGAGCACCATCCGACCAACGAGCGAGGGGAACAGCTCCGCGTATAACGCGCCAATGGCCGTTCCATAGGACTTGCCCAGGTAGTTCAGCACCGGTTCCCCGAGTGCCGAACGCGCGATGTCCATATCGCGGGCAACCGAAACGGTGTCCATGTGGCGCCACAGTTCCGGTGCGTTCTGCTCGCACGCTTCAGCGATGAGCGCTGAATCCTCGACGATCTGACGCCCCTCCTCGGGTGAGTCGGGGGTGCCATCCGCGGCGAAGATCTCGTCGATTTGGGTGTCGGTAAGGCACCTGATGGGTTCACTCTTCCCAACGCCGCGCGGGTCGACACCCACGATGTCGAAGGACTCCCGGATCGCCGGGGAGACGATGAAGTCCGCAGCCTTGGCGTAATCGAACGCGCTGCCTCCCGGTCCACCCGGGTTGACGAACAAGGCACCGATCGAATCCCCGGTGGCGGGAACCTTGGTGAGCGCGAGTTGCACCTGTTGGCCCGTGGGGTCGTCGTAGTCCAGCGGAACGCTCACCTTCGTGCACTCCGCTCCCCCGCACTCGCGCCAATCGAGCGTTTGGTCGTAATACGGCGCGAGAGGGTCGGGCTCCATCGAGGGGCTCGGCGCGCTGCTGGTGGGTTGCGGTGTTGGGGGAGCAGGGGGTGGTACCGCTTCCGGCGTGCTGGAACAGCCGGCTGCGAGCACACCGATAGCCACCAGCCCGGCGAACCCTGCTGCTACACGCATAGCGGTAACGGTAACCCGCGACGTACCCTCTGACGGTGGGCCGAATGGGGAAGAGCAAGGCCGAGGTCACGGCCTCGATCGAGCAGGCCGTGCAGCGCGGCCTCGAACTGCTCGATTCCTTCCGCGGAGAGCCAGCCGGCTGGCGCGAACTCCAGCGCGAATCGCGCAACAGCGAGATGCAGGCTCGTCGGGCCCAGCGCGCATACGCCGCTCGCAAGACTCAGGCCCAAACCTTGATGATCGGTGGCACAGCGGTCGGCGCCTCGTCCGGAACCGTGGGTGTGATCGACCTGCTCGCCACCAGCAGCGGGGAGTTCGCGTGGTTCGCGATCGCCGCCGCGGGGGCGGTAGCCGGGGTGATCGGTGCGCGTTCGTGGCGTCGGCTCGTGCCTCCAGCACCGGTGACACCCATCGAAGCTCCCCCGGCCGCGGTTCGACGCGGGGCTGTCGGTCACGAATCCGTGGTGCGCTACACGGCTGTTCGCGTGCAGGCCGTCCAAGTGACCCGGGCGATCGAACCGCTGCACGCAGACGCCGCAGCCGAGATCCGATCGGCCGATGCACAAGTGGCACCCACGCTCAACGCCCTCGCCGAGCGGCTGCGGGTTCTCGATGAGATGTCCCGGCGAATGCCCGGCACCACAACGGCGCAGACGGCTCTTGCCTCCGCCCAGGCCGTAAGCGAGCAACTCGATCGCGGTTCGGCCGCCTACGACGTCCTCCTCGCTGCCGCTGCTCGATTGTTGGCCGAGCCTGACATCGGCCAGCCGGCCCCTGCGATTCTCGAACCAGCTTCAACAGCATTGATCGCCTACGCGCACGGGCTGCGCTCGGCTTCGCAGATCTGATTTCTAGCTCTCACGCCAGGGCACGCACCGCGGGATCCTTCAGTTGCACCATGGTCGCCTCGAGCACGGTCCGAGGGCTTCCTCCAGCGAACAACACGATCCGCTCGTGCTCGAGGGCTTCGAGGCGGCGCACCGTCTGCTCGGGTGTCGAAGCTCCCGCGATCTGATCTACCTGCGAGCGCATCTCCTCGTTGATCAGGTCGACGTTCGCGTCTAGTTGGACCGCGAGGACATCGCGAAACAGTCCGATGAGATCCACCAGCGCCCGATCGACTTCGTCGGTTACCAAGCGCTTACGACGCCGCTTTTGTTCCTGGGTGAGTTCCTTGACTTCGCGATCGTGCGCGCGCTTCAACGCTCCGCTGAGCCGGGTGACGCCCTCTGCATAGAAGCGATCCTTCAATGCCGCCGTCTCGGATTCATCGAGTCGATCAGCTCGAGCTTCCGCTACGGCGCTCGCCGCCTCGAAGACCTCCCCTGCCGCGAACACGCACGCGGACAGGTCGCGAAGGCCCATCGGTGCCCGCAAGTACTGCTGCCGGCGCTCGCGTGTTGCTTGGTCAGTTGCCAGCGCCCGGGCCCGACCGATATGCCCTTGGGCAGCGCGAGCCGCGAACGCGGCGATCGTTTCGTCTACTCCATGCGTGTCCACGAGCATCTGGGTGATGTCCTCGGCTCGTGGGGTGCGCAGCCCGACATGGCGCACCCGCGAGGCGATGGTCGGCAACACGTCCTCCACACTCGGAGCGCACAGAATCCACACGGTGTGCGGGGTGGGTTCTTCCAGCGACTTCAGTAAATGGTTGGCCGCGTGATCGTTCAGGCGATCGGCGTCTTCGATGACGATCACCCGCCACATGCCACTGATGGGTGCCTGTGCCGCCATGGTGATCAGCGGGCTCACATGTTGGATGAGCAACTCAGAACCTTCGGGGATCTCCACGTGCACGTCGGGATGGCCTCCGTGCTCGGCGGTTCGACAGGCTTGGCACTGCCCGCATCCCGATTCGGCGCACACCAGCGCGGCGGCGAACGTGGTGGCAGCCAGCGACCTGCCCGATCCCGGCGGTCCGGTGATCAACCACGCGTGCGACATAGCCGGGCCAGGCTCCCCGCGCGTGATGGCTCCGGCGTCCTCGACTGCTGCGGCGAGCACGGCTACCGCCTCATCCTGGCCGATCAACGAGGACCACAACGCAGGCGCGTGATTCATCCGCGCTCCTCGAGGAGTGCTGTCACGCGGTTTCGTATCTGGGCGGCGATGTCCTCGGGTGCGCCGCCAGCGTCGATCACCAGATAGCGGTCTGGATCAGCGCGGGCGATGTCCACGAAGGCTTGCCGAACCTTGCGGTGGTACTCGATGGGCTCGGATTCCAGTCGATCTGGATCCTGCACTCGGCTCAACCCGACAGCCGGATCGATATCCAGCACCACGGTCACATCGGGAAGCAATCCGCGGGTAGCCCACACACTCAAATCTCGAACTTGTTGAACTCCTAGGTCACGCCCCACGCCCTGATAGGCAACCGATGAATCGATGTATCTGTCGCACACCACGATGTTTCCTGCGTCGAGTGCAGGTCGAATGATGCGTTGGGCGTGCTCGCCACGCGCCGCCGCGAAGAGCAGCGCCTCGGCGCGTTCGTCTAGTCCGGCGTACTCGTTGCCGAGCAGCACCGCACGAATAGCTTCACCGGCAGGAGTGCCGCCCGGTTCGCGAGTACGCACCACGTGATGCCCACGTTCGGTGAGCCACTGGGCAAGCAACGCCTCTTGGGTGGACTTCCCTGCACCTTCACCACCTTCGAAGGCGATGAACGTTCCGCCCATGGCTACTTCGAACTCCCCGAACCGGCGGTCGCCTTCTTCTTGGCCGTCTTCTTGGCTGCCTTCTTCGTCGCCTTCTTGGCTGTCTTCTTCGTCGTCTTCTTAGCCGGGCCACGGGCCTTGCGTTCGGCGAGGAGATCACTGGCTCGTTCGATGCTGACCGTCATCGGATCATCGACCACCCGCAAGGTGGCGTTGGTCTCGCCGTCGGTCACGTACGCACCGAAGCGGCCTTCGCGAACCACGATCATCTTGCCGGATGTCGGATCGGCTCCAACCTCACGCAGTGGAGCGGCCGCTTGACCGCGGCCACGGCGCTGCTTGGGCTGGGCGAACAACGCGAGCGCCTGCTCCAAGGTGACCGAGAAGATCTGCTCTTCGCTTTCCAACGAGCGCGAATCGGTGCCCTTGGTCAAGTACGGGCCGTACCGGCCATTTTGCGCTTTGATCTCTTCGCCGTCGCTGGGATCCACGCCAACCACCCGGGGAAGGCTGAGGAGTTTCAGTGCGTCGTCGAGGGTGACGGTGCTGGGCTTCATATCGCTCAGCAGCGACTGGGTGCGGGGCTTGGCTGACTTCGGAGCATCTTCCGGGAGTTGCTCACTGACGTACGGGCCGTAGCGTCCGGACTTCACCAATACCTGCAGGCCCGTCTCCGGGTTGGTTCCCAGTTCGCGATCACCCGACGGCTCGGCCAACAACTCCTCGGCCTTCGCAGCGGTTAGCTCGTCAGGCGCCAGTCCAACCGGAATGTTCGCTCGCTCCTCACCGCGCTCCACGTAGGCGCCGTAACGGCCGACGCGCAGATGCGCATCGCTGTCCTTGATCGGGAAGGTCGCGATACCGCGAGCGTCGATCGATCCGAGGTCTTCGGTGAGCACCTTCACGCCGGGGAATTCGCCGTTCACACTGGTACCGCCCCGCCAGAAAGCCTCGAGCTGTTGCACCCGGTCGATCTCCCCGCTGGCCACCATGTCGAGGACGTTCTCCATATTCGCGGTGAAGTCGTAGTCGATCAACGCGGAGAAGTGCTCCTCCAGCAGCCGGATGACCGCGAAGGCGGTGAAGCTCGGCACGAGAGCAGAGCCCTTCTTCCACACGTAACCGCGATCGAGGATCGTGGACATGATCGACGCGTAGGTGGATGGCCGCCCGATCCCCAGTTCCTCGAGCTTCGCCACGAGCGAGGCTTCGTTGTAACGGGCCGGCGGCTTCGTGGCATGCCCCTCGGCCGTCAAGGACTCGACCGCAACGCTTTGCCCTTCGGCGAGGTCGGGCAGTTCACGATCGGAGTCGTCGTTGTTGACGTCCTTCAACGCCGCCATGAAGCCAGGGAAGGTGACGACGGTTCCGGATGCGGTGAACTCCGCATTGCGTCCGTCGTTTGCCTGCGCGGTGAGCTTGATCGTGGTGGTGGCCGTCTGCGCGTTGACCATCTGCGAGGCGACCGTGCGCTTCCACACCAGGTCGTACAAGGCGAATTCATCGCCAACGAGTTCGCCCGCGACATCGGCGGGTGTTCGGAAGGTGTCGCCAGCTGGCCGGATCGCTTCGTGGGCTTCTTGGGCGTTCTTCACCTTGCGGTCATAACGACGCGGCTGGTCAGGGACGTATTCCGCGCCGTAGAGGTCACGGGCTTGGGTTCGAGCGGCTGTTAGGGCTTGCTCGGACAAGGTCGTCGAGTCGGTACGCATGTAGGTGATGTAGCCGTTCTCGTACAACGATTGCGCCACCCGCATAGTGCGCTGGGCTCCCCAGCGCAGTCGGCTCGATGCCTCCTGCTG
>CAZWIW010000076.1:6000-7617 GCA_964634545.1 uncultured Rubrivirga sp. | reverse complement strand
TGAAGGAGTGCCCTATGTGCAGTCCCGCTCCATGCCGCCAGTGCGGAAAGGTCACGTGGAGTGGCTGCGGCGCGCACGTGGACGAGGTCATGGCCAACGTCCCCGAGCCTCAGCGCTGCACCTGCCGCTAACCAGGTCGCGCCTTCGCGCGCAACTAGCACGCAGCAAGAAGCAAAAGTTCGTCGGCGCCGTCGTCGGTGGACTTGCGAGCGTCCTCCTGTTAATTCCGCTCGCAGGGACATCGGCAGCGGCGTCGTCGTATGTTCCGAGTGATTCAAGAACAACGACGACGCCCCCGTCGCCAACCGCGCCCGACCATTTGACGTCGCCGCGCGCATCGGAACTACGAGCCCCGCGGCTCATGGCCGCTGGCGATGCCACCGGCACACCCTTCGCTACTGCGCTGATCTCGGTGCGCGGTCGCTCATATGGCATCTGCACCGCAGGGATGTGGAAGCCGACGGTCTTGATGACCGCGGCGCATTGCGTGATCGACGAACGCACCGGCGATTACATCGACCCGGCGAGCTTCGCGGTCGTGACACCCGGCAGTCCCTTCCGCGTGACGTCCGGTGGCGTGGAGGGCGCAACGCCAGCGCGCGTTGTACAAAGTTTCGTCGTCGATGGCTTCCAACTGCGCGGCACCGATGTTCCCGCGAATGACATCGCCTTCGTGGTCCTCGACCAACCGGTTGCGGACGTGACCTTCGGCCGGCTCGCCACCACACTCGAACTCGCCCGCTGGTATCAAGACGATGTTCCGGTGTCGGCCATCGGCTACGGCTTCCCGTCACCCGACCAACGCAGCACCGACATCCCGCGCGAAGCAGCACTGCCAATCATTCGCGTCCTCGATGACTTCCGCGATTCCAGCGGTCTGGCGATCCTCTCGGCGAAGAACTCCGGCATCGATGCGTGCTCCGGTGATAGCGGCGGTCCGCGTTTCGTTACCGAATTCGGAACGCCACTGCTGCTGGGGAACATCGCCGGTGGTTCGTGCAACGGTCTGCCCGGAGCCGGCGTCATCGGCTTCACCGGGATGAGCTACCGGCCGCTGGCCAACCGCGCGCTGGAAACCGCGGGGCTGCCGACGATCCCGAGTCGGCCGGTGGAGATGAAGGCCGCGCGCGTTCAAGACTCCACCACGGTCTGGTGGGCACCCCCGCAGGATTCCGCGCAGACGGTGGTGGGTTACGACGTCCTCGACGCGACCGGTGCGTTGCTATGCACCACGGCCGAGACCGTGTGCACGTTCCCGACCGGTAATACCGGTGCCGAAGACATGTCGGTGCGTGCGCGCAACGCCCAGGGAGAAGGCGATGCGAACATCGTCCCGGATGCGGACATGCTGCGCGCCGATGCTCCGCGCGCGAAGGTGCTCAAGGCTCGAACCGCGAAAAAGCCCGTGCGTATCCGCGTCTCGCCGGTGGACTACCCGGCGGTGAGCGAATACATCGTCACCACACCCAAGGGCGAGGCGCTGTGTTCCATCGATCCCAGTGCGTCACCACTGCAGTGCCGGGTGCGTCTGGAGCCGGGCAAGTACCGGTTCCGAGTTGTTGCGGTGACCCCGCAAGGTGAATCCGTGCCGTCGAAACTGTCGAAAGCGGTGCGCGT
>CAZWIW010000076.1:0-5900 GCA_964634545.1 uncultured Rubrivirga sp. | reverse complement strand
ATCGGGAGAGTCAGCCAGATCGAGTCCGGCGAGGTTTCAGGTCTGGATGTCTTGGAACGCTACGCGCGAGCACTCGGTGGCTGCCTTACGGTTTCGATCAATTTCCCGGACGTCGAAACTGCCGGCGATGAAGCCGGCACAACAGAGTTGTCGACCACGATCTCTTCGTAGAGGGCATGCGGCATGCCTGATGTGTCGGTAACAAAGCCATTTGATTGGATACTCAACATGCGTTCATTCCTTCGACGACCAGCGCTTGCTCTCGCCTCCGCGGTCGCATTGACCGCGGTTGTCCTCAGCCCTGCGTCAGCGCAAAGCGAGACGCCGAATTTGATTAGCGGCGGCAACCCGCCTGCCGGCTGGCTCGTGAACCCGGAGGCATTCGCGAACTCCTTCGGCTCGCTCAGCATCGGTGCGCCGCAGGGCACCGTGATCGCCGACAGCGGCTTCCGGCCCTACCCGCACGGCTTCCCGATCCCGAACTGGGGCTCTGCGCAGGACTTCATCAATTCCCAGCTCATTTTCGGCACGCCATCGCGTCTGAGCCTCGACGCTTACGAGAAGGATCAGGTCGAGCCCCCTAAGGGACTCAACGCCTTGAGCCTGCGGCGTACGTTCGGCGACGGCGTGTGCCGGGATCCGAAGACGATCGATCCCAAGACCGGCGATTGTGAACTTATCTTCGGCGCCGAACTCCTTGCCCAACTGATCGAAACCGGAGCACTCGGTGGGCACTGCTTCGGTTTCGCCGCGGCTGCCCAGGGTCTCTACAACGGACAGATCCCCGCGAATCAGGTCGGTGCCTCCGGACTCGGCATCAACATCGCGAACCCCATGGGCAACCCCGCGGTGCAGACCATCACCCGGCTGTACGGGACCCAATACTTCAACGAGAGTGTGCCAGCCGCACTGGCCGGGTTCTCCCCGACCGAGGTGGTCAACACCTTGATCGCAGGGTTCCAAGACGGCACCGCCCCGTACATGCTCACCGTCATCAACAAGGACGGCGGCCACGGCATCACCCCGTTCGCCGTGCTCGACCGCGGCGAGGGCATCTACGACATCGCCGTGTACGACAACAACTTCCCGATGCGCGCCCGCGCCGTCACGGTGAACACGAACGACGACACCTTCACCTACACCTCGGCCGTCAATCCCAGCGCTCCGGGTATCGAATGGAGCACCGCTACCGAGGGCCGGATCGGGCTGGTTCCCGTCGCCGATCTCTTGGGTGAGCAGCCGTGCCCGGTCTGTCTTGGTCCCGATCAGGGAACCCTGGTTGCCATCTCGTCGCTGAAGGCGGACAACGCCGGTGCCATCGGCATCCAACTCATCGGCACCGACGGTGAGCCGCTTGAGCCATCGCAGTTCCGGGTGCTGTCACCGCTCAACCCGCCAACGCAGCAGGAGATCACCCAACCGCTGATCTCCGTCCAGCCGGGGGTCCAGTTCGGCATCGTGGTGGTCACCGAGGACTTGACGAGCAAGGAGTCCTTGGAGCTCTACGCCATCTCCAACGGTGAAGCGCAGTACGTGCTTCTTGACGAACTGCGCAGCAACAGCACCACGATCTTCGGTGTCGGCGGAGCCGAAGGAATCGCCTTCACCTCGGATGCTCCTTCCTCCCCGCGCATCCTGCAACTGTCCGACCAGCCGGGCGTCAGCTTCGACGTGAACGGTCACCCGCTGAACCTGCCGGCGAACGTCGAGGTTGAGCAAAGGTGGAACACTGCCAAGGAGCGCATCGAGTATCGCTCGGATGCCAAGAAGGCGCTGCGCTGGAACATCCAGGTCGGTGGTCTGGATAACAGCGGAGGCCAGGAGTACGTCGGCCTGAACGTGCGAGTGCCCGCGGGCGGGAAGATCGTCGTGGACTACACGAATGCATCAGCCACGGTCCCGCCGAAGGCTTGGGTTCGCACCGCCGATGGCGATCGCCGCCCGGTGACCTTGCAGCCGGTGACCGAGCAACTCGTCAACGAATACCGCGACGAGTTGTACGTCTCCCGCGGCCCAGGCGAGTAGGAGGCCTGCAACTTGTCCACAGGCAGCTAGAGCAGGCTGGAAGTTCGGTCGGGACCGGGTTCATGATCAAAGGACTATGGATCCGGCGCGACTGCTCATCTGCTTTGTCGACGAGTCGAACCAGTTTCTTCCCGACGATGGCGAGACAGTAGTCAGCTTTGCTGGGGTGACTATCGACGGCGCCGGCGTGCTACGACTCTCTGATCGTCTCGATCATCTCCAAAATGCACTCCTGCACGCAGATCCGCGAGGACCTGCGGTGGAGTTCCACGCTTACGACCTCTTCCACCGACTTGGCCGATGGAGTTCAATTTCCCCCCGTCAGTCCATTTGGGCGTTCGAGCAAGTATTTGTTGCCATCTCAGAGTGCAGTTCGGGAGTCATCTTCCGGCTAAGTCGTTCAACCCAGGAAGAAGTAGCCCAGACTGAGAGATCTGCTTTGATCTCACTCTTGAAACAAGCTGAGGCTTTCGCCAGGGACCTAGACGCCTACACACTTGCAGTGTTCGATGAACGTCGCGGCGGCGGCTTCAAGCACGTCATCGGACTCCACCACCACATCTCCGCTTTCCCATCAACCGAGCGAACTGGGACGCAAACGAGAGTCATACCACCGTTGTGCTTCGCGCCAAGTCACCAATCGCGCGTGCTCCAAGCAGCCGACATGCTCGCCTTCGTTCTGCGGCGCCGCGCACTAATCCCCAACGAAGCTTCGTCAAAGGCTCAGCGTGCGATGAACGTCCTGATGCATCACTTGGAAAGCGCGTCTCTGCGCGTCAGCATCCAAAACGGGAACTGATGCACAACAGCCCCACCACATAAGGTGGGGCCGAAGGCGGCTGCGGAGGCTCGCGTTGCGAACCACTACACCTCTAATGTACGTCCGCAGGCTATTGGGGTCAAGGAGTGCCGTAACGAGTTGTACGTCTCCCGCGGCCCAGGCGAGTAGCGGAGCAACTTCGACCGTGCCCGGTCATTGGCCGCCCGGGGACCTTCGCCCTATGGCGTAGCCGCGGGTAGCCGCGCACCATGAACGTATGGCTGCGCTTGTCATCCGCAACACCGCGTTCTTCGTCATGGTCGGCTTCGCGGTGCTCGAGGTGTTCTTCATCATCGGGGAGTACTGGCTCGAGCCCGGTGGGGTGGAAGCACTCGTGGGAACGATCGGGATCCTCGCCACGATCATGGGCGTGAGCCTGTGGGCGATGCTCTCTCCGACCACCGCGCAGTACTACCTATGGGCGAGCGTCGGGGTGATCGTCGCAGTAGCCACCTGGTGGGCATTGGCGCCGCGGTTCGTGATGGATGTGATGGATGAGCGGGGCCCGCTGATCCCGGTGGCCGCGATCATCGCCGCGGTGCCGATCGTGTTCTGGGGGCAGCGCGGCTGGGAGTTCACCGGCCGTGCGGGGCTGGCGCTGCTGATCGTCTCGATCGCCCCGATCCTGGGGGTGGCGTTCAGCCCGGAGGATGTGGCCCGCGGGGTGCTCGGGGCCGTCACGATCATGACCGGGCCGTACGCGGTGGGGGCGTTGGCCTATCTACTGGCCGCCCGGCTCGAGGCGCAGGCGCCCGCCGGGCACCAAACCGCCGGAGTCCACGCCAGGGTGTGACATTCGGATAGCCGTATTTGTGTCCGATTTAGGGTGAAATACCCAGTTATCTGCTGTTCATGAGATATTTTTGCGACATACATGCCACCAAGATGCGTAATTTCTGCGAAACGCGTACCGTTCCGTCCATGAACGCAGCGGGGGTTACTAGTACCCAATGAGCACTGGCCGCTTGGCGCCCACTGCTCACTCCCGCCCAGCGGCAGTCGGCTACGCCATCCTCACTATCGGGGCGCTGCTGTGGTCTGCCAATTCCGTGGTTGCCAAGGGCATCTTGGCCACCGGATTCGATGTCACCGCGCTGGCTCAACTTCGTGTCACCGTCGCAGCCGTCCTGCTGATCGGCATCGTCGCGATCACCAAGCCACGCAGTTTGAAGTTGCGCCGGCACGAAGTGCTTCCGTTCGCACTGATGGGCGTCGTCGGCATCGCGATGGCGCAGTTCCTGTTCTATCTGTCCGTTCGTGATCTGCCGGTCGGTGTCGCGATGCTGCTGCAGTTCACCGCGCCGCTTTTCATCGCGGTGTGGTTCCGCATCCGCCACCGCGAAGTCGTGAAGAACTTGGTGTGGGTTGGATTGGCCATCTCCGTCGGATCCCTCGCCCTGGTTGGGCAAATCTGGGACGGCTTCACACTCAGCATCGTCGGTGTTGTCTTCGCACTCGGCTCAGCCGTGGCGATGAGCGTCTACTACGTCAAAGGCGATGCGCTCATGCGCCGCGAAGATCGCCGCGATCCACTCTCCCTCGCCGCCTGGACCTTCGCATTCGCCGCGGGCTTCTGGGCCATTGCGAACCCATGGTGGAACTTCCCGGTGAACGAACTCTTCGTTGCAGCGCAGCCGCTGGGTGCTGATGGACCCACGGTTCCGTTACTCGTACTGATCGCGTGGGTTGTAATCGTCGGCACCGTTGTAACCGCGCCGGTCATCCCCGTCGCGCTGCGCTACGTCGACGCATCGCAAGCTTCGATGATCGGCATGAGTGAGCCGATTTTGGCCGGAGCTCTGGCTTGGCTCGCGCTTGATGAGCGCCTCGGTCCCTTCCAGATTCTCGGTGCATTCGGCGTGCTCACCGGTATCGCTATCGCCGAACGTTCCCGCGCGGGCAAGCCGCTCATGCCGCGTCGTCGTCGCCTCGCTCCAAGTCTCGAGCCGGAGATCCCGATCGTTGTGCTCGGTGGTGGAGTCACCGGCCTGCACGCCGTGCACGAACTTCGCCGCAACGGCATCACCACACCGATCACCATCGTGGGGACCGAACCGCCCACCGAGGAGATCCCCGCCGTCACCTGGGAACCAGCGGTGTTCCCGACCAAGGTCGATGTCAAGGGCGGCACCATCACCTTGTCGGATGGCCGCAGCCTGACCACCCGCGGCATCATCTCCACCAACTCCCAGCCCTGGGAGATGGAAACCCCCGGCCCGCGCGGCGGCATGCGCGCGGTCTATCAGCCGCGGGACATCGATCTGATCGCCGCCGACATCACCCCCGGCGCGAACGTGTTGATCATCGGCGGCACCGTTCTCGGTAGCGACCTCGCCGCGCGCGCACGCGAACTCGGTGCGAGCGTCACCGTCGTCACCAAAGACGCCGAACTCATGACCAAGGCACTCGGCGATGTGGTCGGGGAGATCCACTCTCGCCTGCACGAGTTCCACGGCGTGCAGATCGTGCGCGGCCGCATCGTCGCCGAGTTCACCGGCGATGAGAACGGCACAGTCAGCGGCGTTGTGCTCGACGACGGCACCGCGATCACCGCAGACATGGTCGTGCAGGCCTCCGGCACCATCCCGATCGTGGTGCTCGATGAATTCACCACCGCCGAGAACGCACTAGGCGGTCTGCTCGCCGAGCTCTCACCCGTGGATTCCGATGAGCCCGTCGCCACCTGGGCCTCCACGCAATTCGGCGCGCACATCGAAGGCTGGGGCGCACCCGGCGCGGACAACGACGTCCAGATCATCTCCAAGCACTACGACGACGCCACCGGCCAGATCACCCGCTTGATCGCCGCGTACTGGGACAGCACGGGACTGACGGGTGTCGTGGGCATCAACGCAACGGATGGTCTGGCGAGCTACCGCAAGCAACTGCACGCGCGAATGCGTCGTTCGCTCTCTTCAACCTGATTTGCGCGTCGATCCGACGACGACGCCAAACCTCTGGCCATAATCCTGCTCGTGATGGGACACCCCGGCCCGTGCCCGGCCTGCGAGAAGTCCGACCTCGAGCGTCGTGGCGGCAAGGACTTCTGCCCGAG
>CAZWIW010000075.1:0-7634 GCA_964634545.1 uncultured Rubrivirga sp. | reverse complement strand
GAGCCCACCCAACATGTCGCACGCTCCGCGCCCGACGAGCGCCGGCCTGCCGTCCACGATCGTGCGGGTGGGCGCGAAGGGATCCTGGCTCCAGGCGCCGAGGTCACCGGGGGGAACTACGTCGGTGTGCCCGTCGATCAGCAAGGTGCGCCCGCCGCCGGTGCCCGGAATCCGCGCGATCACCCCGGTGGCGCGCGTACGGTCCACCTCCATTCCGGGGAAATCCGGGCGAGCTGTGACCTCTGCTATCGGGATATCCCAGGTGTGGACCTGCCAGCCGCGCTCGCGGGCCTGCTTCGCGAGGTGGGTCTGGATCGTGCTCTCGCCCGGACTCCCGCCGATGGGCCGGTGCTCGATGAGGTCGCCGGTGAATTCCACCAGGCGGGCTTCGTCGGGTTGCACCCCTCGATTGTGCTGCATCGAGGAGGGGACCTGGACTATTTGGGTGATTTGTCCGTTATTTTGCCCAAACAGTGCCCAGGTGCCCCGTGCGTCGTGCCTCGTGGACTCCTCGCTGCCCTAGGGTGAAGCGGTGCCCACGGGGCATCAGGTGGCACCGGCCACCGACCGCTGCGGCGGTAGAACGGCAAGAGGAGGGCCCCATGGCCGAGGAATACACCGGTGAGGCGTACTGCGTGAAGTGCAAGGAAAAGCGCGAGTTCACTGGACACGTCGAGGAGACGAATGGTCGCCGGTTCGCCAAGGGCATCTGCCCCGTGTGCGGCACCAAGGTCACCCGCATCTTGGGTAAGGCGTAGCCACACCCACTAGCTACAGGGCCCGGTAACCGGAGTCGAGGACATCGACCGGTTTCCGGGCCCTTGGCATGCGGTTACCGTGGTGCCATGTCCATCCCTTTCGGCTTCAGTCCCCAAGGCTCCGGTGACGACGGACCTTTCAACATGAACAACCTCGGTCAAGCTCTCCAGCAACTCGGCCAGATGATGCAATCCGCGCAGTCCGGTGATGGCCCGGTGAACTGGAACATCGTGGAAGACGTCGCACGCAAAGCCGTTGTCGCCGCGGGTGATCCAAGCGTCACGGACGGTCAACTCCAAGCGGCGCAATCGGCCGTGGGGCTTGCGGACTTGTGGTTGGACGAAGCGACGTCATTCCCCGCTGCAGGGGGAACGTGCGAGGTGTGGTCGCGCTCGGAATGGCTGGTGAACACCGGACCGGCCTGGCAGCGCATCGTGACCCCGATCGCCGAACATGTGAACGGCGCGGTCGCCGGGTTGACACCCAGCGGTCAAGATCTCGCGCAGATGTCATCGGAGGAGATCACCGCCGCGCTGCCGGAGCAGTTCCGGCAGATGCTGCCCGAGGGCATGCCACCGGAGTTCTTGCAAATGCTGCAGCCGATGATGGGAATGGTCCAACAACTCGGTGCCGCGGCGTTTTCCATGCAGGTTGGCCAAGCTCTCTCTGCGCTTGCCAGCCAGGTGCTATGCGCCTCGGATATCGGTATCCCGTTGACGGACCCGCCCCGGGTGGCGATGCTGCCTGCCAACATCGCTGAGTTCTCCGAAGGTCTGGAGATCGCATCGTCGGACGCGATGATGTACGTCGCGTTACGCGAGGCCGCCCACCAACGCCTATTCGTGCATGTTCCCTGGCTAGCAGCGCGGGTGCTCGGCGCCGTCGAGCAGTACGCCCAGTACATGCGCGTCGACTCCGAGCGTCTTGGTGACGTCATGGGCGATGTGGACATGACCGATCCAGCCGCGCTGCAACAGGTCCTTTCGCAAGGTCTGCTGCAACCGGAAGACACCCCCGAACAACAGGCTGCCGTGGCACGCCTGGAAGCACTCTTGGCGTGTATCGAAGGGTGGGTCGACGACGTCGTCCAGCAAGCGAGCGGTGATCGGTTGCCGGCCTCCGGTGCGCTCATCGAGGCGATGCGTCGTCGTCGGGCCGCTGGCGGCCCTGCCGAGCGCACTTTCTCCACACTGGTCGGAATGGAACTGCGCCCGCGCATGCTGCGCGAAGCGCACACCGTCTTCGCGGCTATCAGGTCAGCGCGCGGCGCAGACGCTCGTGATGCGCTGTGGTCGCACCCGGACTTACTCCCAGGGCCGCAGGACCTCGAGGACCCACTCGGCTTCGCGCAAGACAGCGGGCAGGTGCCGGACACCCTCGAAGGGCTCGACGATTCCGGGGATGAAACCGCGAACGACGACTCATGAGCCTGCACGCTCACGCGTGCGCGGTCCTGGCAGCTTTCGACCATCGTGAGCAGGTGCAGCGGGATCGAGCCGCCGAATACCTCGCGTTCTTGGACTCCCACGCCGATGGCCTCTGGCGCGAGTGCCACGTCGGACACATCACCGCGAGTGCACTGGTCATCGACCGTTCGGGCGAGCACGTTCTCTTGACGCTGCACCCGAAGGTCGGCCGATGGCTACAACTGGGGGGTCATCTCGAACCCGGTGATGCCGGGGTGCGCGAAGGCGCAGTGCGTGAAGTCATCGAGGAGAGCGGTCTGCACTCGGGGCGCATCAGCGCCGTACCCGTTCGACTGGATCGACACCCGGTGCCCTGCGGGCGCGGACCGGCGGGTGAACCACTCGCAAGTGAGCACCTCGATGTGCAGTTCGTCGTCCAAGTTCCCAAGGTGTTGACGCCGACGATCAGCGCTGAGAGTGAAGACTTGCGGTGGTTCCCGCGCACCGAGTTGCCTGCTATCGATGAGTCGGTGGCGACATTGATCGAGGACGCACTCCATTACGGCCGGGCCGAGATAGCCCCTGCCTCCCGCTGGGTGGATTTTGGGTGAACGCGGCGCAACCAACCGTTCACTAATTTGCGTCCACAGGCTGGGGGAGAAGAAACCCCTGGTCAGCACGCATGTCGCGGCGGTGATCCTCAAGAAATCCACAGCGCTATGCACGCCGTGTCCACACCTCGTCCCCGAGATTCCCCCAGCATTTCCCCAAGGGTGTCCACAGGGCTGGTACGCACCTGCCGGTAATCGTTTGACGAAGTACCCGCTTGGTTCCTAGCGTCTGCGCGTCGAAGCCCCCGAGATAACGGTCGGACGTACACAAGGGGAAGGTGAACGTCCGGCATGCGGCTCGGGGGCTTCACGCGTTCCACCTATCAGCCAACCGGCTATCGCGCGGCCGCGAACCCGCTGCCGTAGCATCAGGGGGTCCACGCACGCCCGGCTCGCTGCCGGCGTTGCCGAACGAAGGGATTGCCCGGGTGTCCGCGCTCATCTGGTGGGTCATACCGATCGCCGTGACGGCATTGGTGATCGTCGTTGTGGCGCTCCGAGGCAAGGTCGCCGAGCCGCGTGTTGATCCGATGGCCGATCGCCTGCGGATGCGCGAGGCAATGGAGCGCCCCATCCCGCGCCAGCCCCGGGACAGCACGCCTCGGTGACCAAGCTGCGTAACTGGGCGGGAGCGGCCCTATCGCGAGTTCGCGGGATGAGCCAGCGGGCCCGCACCCTGCTGGTCAGCGCGGTCGCCCTAGCGGTTTTGGTGACCGTCGCGTTGGTGCTACCAGTGCCCTACGTCAAGTTGGCACCCGGTCCGACTTTCAACGTCATCGGAGAGAACGACGGTTCCCCGTTCATCGTGATCGAAGGCACCACCACCTATCCCGTGACCGGGGACTTGGATATGACCACGGTTCGCGAATCCGGGGGTCCGCGCGGTGGTCTGACCTTCGTCGAGGCAATCGGGGCATGGTTCAGCACCGCTGACGCGGTGGTGCCGCGCGAGTTGATCTACCCAGACGACATCACCGGTGATGAAGTCCGCCAACGGCAAGCAGCTTTGTTCAGTACCTCGGAATCCGAAGCGATCGGGGCGGCCCTGACATACCTCGGCTTGCCGCTGGAAACCGAAGTCGTGGCAACGGCGGTGTTGCAGGATGCCCCGGCCGGGGAATTCTTCGAGCCGCGGGATGCCATCGTGGCGATCGACGGGCAGTCGATCACCGAGCCCGGACAGGTAGTCGAGGCGGTGCGCTCGGCGCCTATCGGAACGAGTTTCACCTTCGAAGTGGACCGAGCCGGTGAGTCCGTCACCTTCGATATCGCCTCTGCGGCCAACCCCGACGAGCCCGAGACGCCCTACCTTGGCGTGACGGTCGGGCGCTACTTCACCCCGGAGTTCGACATCGACTTCACCTTGCAAGACGTCGGTGGCCCAAGTGCTGGCTTGGTCTTCGCGATCGGGATCATCGACAAACTCACTCCGGAGGACCTGACCGGCGGCGGTCACGTGGCCGGAACCGGAACGATCGACCCGGAGGGCAACGTGGGGCCGATCGGTGGCATCCGCCAGAAGCTCGCGGGCGCACGGGATTCCGGCGCTGAATTGTTCGTCATGCCTGAGCGGCATTGCGCCGAAGCAGAGGGGTTCGTACCCGACGGTTTGACCGTTGTTCCCGTGGCCACGCTGGCCGAGGCTGTCGACGCCATCAGTACGTGGACGGCCGATGGGGAAGTGAACGCCTGCCCGCTGTCGAGCGATAACTGACAGGTGTCGTAGGTTCGTAGGGTGACGTTCAACTTTCCCTCAGGGGGCGTAGGCGGCGGCGACACCGGTGGGGCGGGGACAGGTACCGCTCGGCGGCGTGGGGGCGTGCTGCTCCCGACGATCGGTGTGCTTGCGGCCATCGTCGTGTCCTTCGTGCTGTTCACCGGCTTCTACACAGACTTCCTGTGGTTTAGCTCGGTCGACAAGCCGCAGGTGTACACGATCTCCATCGTCACCCGTGGACTGTTGTTCCTCGCGTTCGGAATCGTGCTGGCCCTGGTTGTGCTCGCCGCCTTGTGGGTCGCCTACCGAACCCGTCCGGCTTTCGCCGGATCCACACCCGAACAAGCGAGCCTTGAGCGATACCGCGAAGCGGTCGAGCCCTACAAGGGTCGCATCGCCCTAGGTATCACGGTCATCTTCGGGTTGTTCGGTGGCCTAGCCGCCGCAGGGGAGTGGGGACGCTTCTTGCAATGGCAGAACTCCACGCCATTCGGGCAGCAAGATCCTCAATTCGGGATGGACATCTCGTTCTACACCTTCGAGTTGCCCTTCATTCGCTTCGTCCTGGGCTACGCCTTCGCGGCGGTGATCATTGCGCTGATCCTGACGGTCGTCGTGCATTACCTGTACGGAGGTTTGCGCCTTCAGCCGAAGGGTGACCGCGCCACGCGCGCCGCCCAGGTGCAGATCTCGGCCCTCCTTGCGATCTTCCTATTGCTCAAGGCGGTCGCCTACTGGCTTGATCGATATGAACTCGTCTTGCGCAGCAGCGACCTGGCCGGCGGCTTCACAGGATTGCAGTACACCGATGTCAACGCGGTTCTCCCTGCGCTGAACATCCTGACTTTCGTCGCGCTGTTCGTCGCGATCTTGTTCATCGTCAACATCTTCCTGCGCCAATGGATCATTCCGTTGATCGGGCTGGGGCTGATGATCTTGACCTCGGTGATCGTCGGTGGTGTGTACCCGTTGATCGTCCAGCAGTTCCAAGTGCGGCCTACCGAACAGCAGCGCGAACTCCCCTACATCGAGCGCAACATCGAAGCCACCCGCGACGCCTACAACATCGACGACGCCGACATCGAAGAGTTCCCCGGGTCCGTTGCACCACCCACGCAAGAAGTGGTGCAGGCGAACGCAGGCACGCTGGACAACATCCGGCTGCTGGACCCAGCAGTGGTTTCACCCACCTACAACCAGCTCCAGCAGATCCGTGGCTACTACTCCTTCAACTCACGGCTGGACGTCGATCGTTACAACCTCGACGACGATCTGCGTGGCGCCATCGTCGCTGCACGCGAGATCAACCTCGCGGGTATTCCGGATGGTCAGCGAAACTGGACGAACGAAGTTGCCGTGTTCACCCACGGGTACGGAGTTGTGGCCGCCTATGACAACACGGCTCTCAGCGATGGCACGCCCGACTTCTTCGCCAGTGACATTCCACCGGTAGGTGCCCTCGATCTCGAGCAGCCACGTATCTATTTCGGTGAGTTCTCCCCGCCTTACTCGATCGTCGGTGCTCCTGAAGGAACGCCTCCGGTAGAGCTCGACTTCCCGGACGATGAGAGTCCTTCGGGTCAACGCAACAACACCTATGAAGGTGATGGTGGCGTGCCCATGGGCTCGCTCTTCGGCCGGTTGTTGTTCGCCACCAAGTTCCAGGACACGAATATCTTGCTGTCCGATCTGGTGAACGCGGACTCCCAGATCATGTGGGATCGCGATCCGCTTACCCGCGTTGGCAAGGTTGCCCCGTGGCTGACCCTCGATCAAGATCCCTATCCCGCGGTCATCGACGGTCGGATCAAGTGGATCGTCGACGGTTACACGCTCTCGAACGATTTCCCGTACTCCAGTCGGGTTTCGCTAGGCGAAGCCACCGCCGATTCCATCAGCAGCGCGAACTTCGCCGCGGGTCTTATCGCGCGCGACCGCGTGAACTACATGCGCAACTCGGTCAAAGCGGTTGTAGACGCGTACGAGGGTTCGGTCACGCTCTACGCATGGGATGAGTCCGATCCGGTCCTGCAGACCTGGCAGAAGGCATTCCCCGACGTTGTCGAGCCCCTGTCCGACATGCCTGCGGAAGTCGAGCAGCACGTGCGCTACCCACAGGATCTGTTCAAGGTTCAGCGCACGATCATGACGCGCTACCACGTCACGGACCCGAACACCTTCTACAACGGCACCGCCGTGTGGATCGTGCCGTTCGACCCAACGGTTACCCCGGCTCAGGTCTTCCAGCCGCCGTACTACCTGTCCTTGCAGATGCCCGACGAGGCCGAAGCGGCGTTCTCCTTGACTACCACCTTCGCGCCACAACGACGACAAACGCTAGCGGCGTTCATGCAGGTGAACTCTGCGCCGGGTCCTGACTACGGCAAGATCCGCGTGCTGCAGTTGCCCTCGAACACCACCACCCCAGGTCCGCAGCAGGTGCAAAACAACTTCGAGTCCGATCCCGTTGTTTCATCTCAGTTGTCCTTGCTTCGCCGAGGTGGCTCGGAGATCGAATTCGGCAACCTCCTGTCACTACCGTTCAACGACGGCCTGCTGTATGTCGAACCGGTGTATCTGCGCGCCGCATCGGAGGGCTATCCGCTGCTGCGCAAGGTGCTCGTTGGTTTCGGTGCGAACGTCGCACTAGACGACACCCTTGCTGGTGCCCTCGAGCAGGTGTTCAGCACATCGCCGGATGCCACCGTGGATCCGGAGCCGGTCCCCGATGACGGCACCGGACCGTTACCCGAACCTGAGCCGACCGAACCACCTACTCCGTCGGTGCCTTCGACGGGTGACCCGGTGCAGGACCTGACCATCGCCATTCAAGATGCCCAGCAGGCCTATCAAGACGGCCAGGATGCGCTGGCCGATGGTGACTTCGGGGCTTACGGCGAAGCGCAGGATCGACTCGCCGAAGCGCTCGACCGAGCGGCCGCTGCCGAGGCCTTGATCGCCGGTGAGGCGCTGCCGCCACCACCGGTCGAAGAGGGTGTCGAAGAGGCCATCCCCGAGGAACAGGTCACCTGACCCCGGCAACTACGCCGAAGGAAGGGTCGCGTAGTCTTAGCCAACGCGAAAAGCGCAGCGCGGGGTGGAGCAGCTCGGTAGCTCGCTGGGCTCATAACCCAGAGGTCG
>CAZWIW010000074.1:0-8090 GCA_964634545.1 uncultured Rubrivirga sp. | reverse complement strand
ACCAGGCTGTTGCCCTCGAGCAAGGCACTACCGTGATGAACATGCACGAATCTGCTGTTCGGATCGGCAATCGCTCGGCTGACCCACGCTTCATCGCCGCGCCGTTCGGCCGCCCGATCGATCGCCGAACGAGCCAAGACCAGGTCATCCAGCAACCACCACTGTGGATCCGACATTCGCAACGGTGTTCCCCAATCGTGTCCGGCGCGAGCCTAAGGTGTTGCAGGTGAGCGTGTTCATCCGCCAGTTGACGGGAATCCGCTTCGTGGCGGCCTTCTGGGTTTTCGCCTATCACCTACAAGGCCCCTTCAACGTCCTCGGACTGCTCACAATTCCGGTACTCGGCGACGTTATGCGGGTGGGCCGACTTGGGGTCGACCTGTTCTTCGCCCTATCGGGATTCATCCTGACGCACACGTATCTGTCCCGGATGGGTCATTCGATCCAGGTGCGCCAGACCCTCAAGTTCTGGTGGCTACGCCTTGCGCGCATCTACCCGGTGCACGTGGTCATGCTGGTCGTGGCCGGTCTGGCCGTCTTCGCACAGGCGCGAATCGCCGGGGAATCGGTCGACCGCGACTGGTGGAACCCCATCGACTTCATCAAGAATCTGCTGCTCATCCAAGAGTGGGGCGCCAATCCCGAACGCGGCTGGAACTTCGTGGCCTGGTCGCTATCGATGGAGTGGTTGGCCTACTTGGTCTTCCCGATCTTGGTTCTCGCGTTGTGGCGGCTGCACACGAAGGTACCGACCTTCGTTCTCGTGCTGTCCTGGTTCGCGGTGCTCACGCCACTAGTCGGCTACGGACTAGGCACCAGCGATCCGTACTACACGAACGATTGGGGTTCGACCTACCGGATCGGCACCGAGTTCATTGCCGGTGCCATCACCTACTTGATCGTGCAGCGGTTAGCCGAGCGCGGGAAACTCGTGGAGCGAACGGCCGACATCCTGGCGATCGTGCTACCCCTCGCGGTGGTGGCCGGCTCGGTCCTACTCGCCCGGCTCCCGGCTGCGCAGCCTCCAGACAGCGCGCTGAGCCCAGACTCCGAGCCGCTGCCGCCGTTCTTCCACCTCACACTCGTACCGCTACTCATCGCCTGGATCGGAGCATTGGCGCTGGCCCGCGGGGGCATGGCCAGGGCGCTGTCCACCCGAGCACTGGTACTCGGTGGCTTCATCTCCTACTCGCTGTACATGACGCACCTGGTGTGGATGGGGCTATGGCGGACCGGCATGGATGCTGCCGGCATCGAGGGTGGAGCGCTCTACGCCGCCGGCGTGGTGTTCTTGATCGTGGGAGCCATGGCCATCGCCTACCTGATGTGGCGGGTGGTGGAAGAGCCTGCCCGTGAGTGGATGCGCGGACTGGTGGGTACCCGACGAACGCCCACCGAGGAAGCCGGGGAAGAGATCGTGGAAGCCACCGAGGCCGCCCACGAGGAAACGCGGGACGAACCCATCGAACCGGTCGCGGTCCCCGAAGACGAAAGCCGCTAGCCCGGCGACAAGCTCAGCAGGGCGAGCACGTCGTCGTCGGTGTCGGGTCGGATTTCCTCACCGGTCGCCACCATCACGAACGCCGCATCGACGTCACGCCAGTCGACGCCGTGGATTTGCGACCAGGCGATCCGGTAGATCGCTAGTTGGCGCGGGTCGATGCTCGCTGTGCCTCCGGTCTTCCAATCCACCACTTCGAACCGATCACCGTCGGCGAAAACGGCGTCTATCCGACCGTTGATCACGCGACCGCCGATCACAATGGAGAACGGCTGCTCGACGGCGACCGGTTGCCGGGTGGCGTAACGGCTGCGCTGGAAAGCCGCCTTCAACTCCTGCAGTTGGGCGTCACTTCCGATGCCCCCGATGCCGCTGATCTCCGCGTCAGCCGCACCGGGCAGTTCATCCATGCCCCACAGGGACTGCTGCCCGAAAGCCGTTTCCACCCATGCGTGCCAGGCAACGCCACGGGCCGCAGCGAGCGATGGCTTGCGGGGCATGGGACGAAGCAGGTCCTGGGCGACGGTGTCGGGTTCCTTGAGCGCCCGCAGGAAAGTGGTTGCGCCGACGTGATCGCTGAGCCGAACCAACTGCTCGTCTCGCTCGCTCGTGGAGTCCTCCACGAGCGAGCCATAGGCGTCGTGCCAACGCTGGATCCGCTGTTGCCACGGGTCGGAATCGCCGCCTTCGATCGGCATCTCGATCTGCTGCGCGCTGGGGATCTGTTCCCGGACAGCATCGGCCGCTTGCCGCACCTGCGCGTGGTAGGCCGGCGCCACCGGAGTCGGCCAGGACGGACGCACCCCACCAGCCACCGGATTGCCCTGGCCATCGGCCGGCGCATCCGCCCAGGTGATCACCCGACACAGATCCGGGTCCGCTGACTCGACAGCGCTCTTGATCTGCGTCAGGAAGCGGTGCGGCCCCCGTGGCTTGGCTTGACCCGGTCCCCACCAATGACCGGTGACTGTGAGAGCAGTCTCGGCACGCGTGAGGGCGACGTACGCCAGCCGCTCGTGGTCGCGATCGGTGAGGTCGCGCAGCGCCTGCAGATAACGCTCGTGCTGCTTGCTGATCGAATCCGTGGAGCCATCGGGGAATACCGCGAGGACGGGATCAGCGTCCGGGCGCAGTGGCCACGGCACCGCCGAAGCCCCGGTGGTCCAGCGACCGCGGGCCCGTCCTCCAGGAAAAGCGCCGTCGCTGACGAACGGCACGAACACGGTCTCGAACTCGAGTCCCTTGGCCGCAAACACAGTCATCAACTGCACCGCGCCCGGGATCGTGGCTCGAGTGTGCGAAATAGTCACATCGAAGCGCTCGGCCTCGCGCAAGCGCGCCAAGAAGCCGCCGAGCCCGATGCGGGTATCCCCACCCACGATGTCCGCCGCAAGGGTGAGGAAATCGACGAGCGCGGCCTGCGAATGTCCGGTGGAGTCGGCCACGCGCGCCTCGACATCGACACCCAGGACGGACATCGCACGTGAAGCCAGGTCGACTACCGACTCTCGTGCTTCACCTCGCAGCGACGAAACGATCGTGGCGAGTTCCGCGAATGCAGCCAAAGCCTGCTTCGAGTAGCGAGACCGATCACCGGGGTCGGTGAGCGCGTCGGACAAGGACACCACCTCCACCGGATCGCTTCCTGCAACTGCGTCCTCGAGCGCCTGATCCAAGGTTGGGTCCATCAAGCGGGACCGACCGCCGGACAGTTCGCGTGCTCGGTTGCCGAGGACCGCTAGATCCCGAGCACCCACGCGCCACCGAGCACCGGAGAGCAACTGCACGCAGGCCGGATTAGCGGTGGGTTCGTGCACCAATTCGAGAAGCGCCCGCAGGTCCGCGACGGCCGGATCGGCCAGGAGCGCAGCTGCGCCCGTAACCTGAGTGGGTACCCCCAACCGGTGCAGTGCACCATCGATACGCCGAATGTCCGCTCCAGTAGTGCACAGAACCGCTACTGCCGCCTCGAAGTTCGGATCACCGGATTCACCGGATTCACCGGATTCACGGGATTGCGCACGTCGCTGTTCGGCTGCGAGGTGGGCCTGCCGGATTGCGCCAGCGAGCCACTCGACTTCGTCGTCGATGGTGTCGAACAGCGCGACGTCAACCCGCGCGGGCGCGGAATCGTCGGCAGGTTCCAACGGCATGGTGCCGGTGTGCTCGGCGCGCAGGCCGGTCGCAATCTCGTTCGCGACATGCAAGACCGCCGGCCCGGAGCGCCGGTTCTGTGCAAGGGAGTAACGCGCCGCGGGTGTGCCATCCGTTCGCGCGAAGTGGGCGGGGAAAGATTCGATGTTGTCGACGCTGGCTCCCCGCCAGCCATAGATGGCCTGACAAGGGTCACCGACGGCCGTCACGGGAAAGCCGTCGCCGAACAAGTCCTGCAGGAACGTGCGCTGCGCTATCGAGGTGTCCTGGTACTCATCAAGCAAGACGATGTCGTAGCGGCGGCGAATATCGAGCACCGTCTCGGGGTAGCGCTGCACGATCGCCTGGGCCAACCGGACCTGATCGGAGTACTCCCAAAAGTCACGGCGGGCTTTGTATGAGCGCCAGTCGATGACCAAACGAGCCAGGACGCTGCGCTTACGCGCGGCTTCTTGGACATCTCGCCCGATGCCACGGTTGGCTCCTAGGGCCTGCAGTTGTTCGATGAGATCCCGGTCGTGTTCCATCACCGACTCAGGCTCGACTGCCAATTCGCTGAGTTCGCTATCGAGGGCGAGCATGTCCTTCGTGATGTGCAGGGCACTGCCACCTAGGTGGGCCAACTGGTCACCGAGGGAATCGGCGCCAACCGAATCGGCGCCGCACACGAGCGCGTACGCATGTTGGTATCGCAGCCCATCGGTGAGCAAGGTGGCATCCGGCTCTCGGCCGATCCGCAGCCCGAACTCCGAGACCAGTCGACCCGCGAACGCGTGGTAGGTCGACACGGTCGGCTCGGCGTCGGGTGCCCCGACAGCTCTCACCCGGGACCGGATTGCGGCTAGCAGTTGACCGGCCGCCTTGTTCGTGAACGTGAGCCCGAGCACCCGATCGGGATGGACTACACCGCTACCAACGAGGTAGGCCACCCGGGCTGACATGGAAGTGGTCTTTCCGGTACCCGCACCGGCCACGATGACGGCGGGTTCGAGTGGGGCGCTGATGGCGGCCCACTGCGCGTCGCTGGGATCGAAGCCCAAGGCCTGTTCGAGGTCGCGGCGGCTGAAGTCCGTGCTCATGGGCTCCGCGTTCATGAGCGCCGCTCGCGAGTATCGATCTCGATCACACTGGGACTTGGATTCTTCGCCGGGCAGATGGCCGTGAAAGCACAGTAGTTGCACTGCTTGCCTTCGGTCGCCGTGATGTCTTCGGTGCGCAACACATGCACGGCCTGCCCCAGGGCGGCCTCGACCCAACTCGGCTTCTGCTGCTCATCTATGGGGAGCTGCGCCTGCTCTTTGGGAGCGGGGTCATTGGTGCCGGTGTCTTTGCGCAATTGGACCAGGGCGGCGCCACCGACATGGTCGCCTTCCGGTCTGCCGGACGCTTCGCGCAAAAGCACTTGATAAAGCCCCAACTGTCCATGTTGGGCGATCTCGGCTTTGGTCGGGACGGTGTTCGTCGTCTTCAAATCGATCGCTACCAAGCCTCCGTGCTCGTCGCGCTCGATGCGATCGAGGAACCCACGAACGGTGACATCGGCGGTGCTGCCGTCCGGAAGCGGTACGGGGATTTCGGCTTCGAGATACCGCTCGGTGTCGACCAACTCCCGGGCCCGCTCGACCTGGTAGCGAAGGAACCTCTCCAGCGAACGACGAGCCTCCCGACGTTCGGATTCCGAACGCCACGCTGCCTCGAATTCGACAGTTGACCAGACGTTGTCGACGAAGGCATCCATCGCCTCGATGTCTTCAGGGATGTTGCCTTTCGCGACGTGGTCGGCGATCGCGTGGACGATGCTGCCAAACGCCGTACTTCCACCGCGCACCGTCTCGGCGTGCACTTCGTGGTCGAGAAACCACTTCATCGAACACTCTCGCAGCGCATCCAGGCTGGATCCAGACAGTGCGATGGGAGCACCGTCCTCACGCAACGGCACCGGCCCCGCGGACAACTCCCGCACGCCCCACCAGTTGTCGGGATCGGCCGCGGGAACCAGTGGATTCCCGTCGGGGTCGCTGAGGGCACTCGCACGTGCGAGCAGCGCCGCGGCCTGCTCTCGGGCATCTTCCGGGCACTGAGGATCCATCAAGGCCAACCGCAGGTCCGCTATCAGCCCTGGCCAACTGGTGATCAGATCCGGCTGGGCAGTGAGGGTGCTGACGGGGAATCCCGCATGGGTGATGTCCTCGATGAAACGACTCGGTCGATTCTCACCGGACTCCCCGTCATCGACACACAGCAAGGCGAGTTTGTCGCGCGCCCGCGTGCAGGCGACATACAGCAAGTTGCGCTCTTCACGAATCAACTCCCCGACCGGATCTCCCACGCCACCTGAATCACGATCGAGTAGTTCCTCGAGTTCTTGGACGCCGAGGAGCGAGCCGCGCAACCGAAGGTTCGGCCACGACCCCTCCTCCAGGCCGGCAACCCAGACTCGAGACCACTGCAAGCCCTTGGCCCGATGCACCGTCATGATCTGCACGCGATCCTTCTCGATGCGCGAACCGGCAGCAGCGATCGACTCAGCTGGGATCGCTTGATCTCGCAGGGTCGCCACGAACGCGTCGATCCCATAGATGCCGCGGTAGCGCTCATTGATGCGGTCGGCGGTGTCGAAGAGCGCGATGACCGCATCGAGATCGTGATCGGCGGTGATGGATCCGCCCAGTGCTGCCGCGCGCAACCGCTCCGGCCAACCGTGCGGGTGCGGCCCACCGGTCCATGCCGTCCACAAGACTTCGGCGATCGGGGCACCCGCCGTGATGCGGGCTCGGATATCGGCGAGCAGCTGACGAGTCCGCTCTACCGCCATGGCAGCAGCAGAGGTGGGCTCGAGCGTGGCAGGCACGATGCCCGATTCGTCTCGAAGCACGAGCTCGGCGATTAGCTCCCGCGCCGGAAGGACAGCGGCGCCGGCTGCCCGCCGAGCATCACGCAGGGCGCGACCAAGCCGACGCACATCAGGTGGGTCGAGCCGGATGATCGGCCCGGTGAGCAGATCCAGCACTTGCTCCACCCGCGCCCGACTCGGATCGGCAGCGATGTCCAAGGCCAAGAGCAAGTGCGACACAGCAGGTTCAGCCCGTAGCGGTTGCTCGTCGGCAGCGACGGCCGCCGGTACCCCGGCCAACCTCAAGGCTCGTTCCACGGCGCTGAGATCCTCGAAGGTGCGCACCAAGACCGCCATGTCCTGCCAGCGAACGGACTCGTGGACATGTGCGGCGCGCAACTGCTCGGCGATGTGGACATTGCGCGAGGCACGCGAGCCGCAAGCCAGCACCTCCACCGAATCGCGCCCGGCACCCCTTGCGATCTGTGGGTCTCGGTGTTCGCGCTGCACCTGGGCCGGCAACCCCGACAGTGCCGCAGGCTTTAGCGCTGCTTGAGCTGCCTGGGCGATCTCCGGGCCGTACCGACGGACGCTACGCAGCGCGATGATCGGGGCGTCGGCACCATCATCGGTGCGAAACTGTCGGGGGAAATCGCTGATGCCACCGACATCGGCGCCGCGGAATGCGTAGATCGCCTGGTCGGGGTCACCGACGGCCACCACCGAACACTGTGGACCGACGATCGCCCGCAGCAGTTGTACTTGCAGCGGGTCGGTGTCTTGGTACTCATCGACGTAGATCGCTCGCAATCGGCTGTGCAACTCCTGCTGCACACTCGGCTCGCGAGCCGTGATGACCGCCCGCCGCATGAGATCGGCGTAGTCCAGGACGTTCTCCAAGACCATGACGTCCTGCTCTTGTTCTGCGACCGCGGCGATTGCCGCCCACTCGGGGCGGCCGGCCTCGGCGGCGAGCGCGCGTAATCCATCGGGTGATAGGTCGCGTTCGCGGATGCGGGCGATCAAGGTACGGACCTCCACCGCGAATCCGTGGGTGCCGAGCGCCTCTCGGATGCTCTCGGGCCAATCGACCGAGCCGTCTTCGAGCGTTCCACGGATGAGTTCACGAATGCGCAGATCCTCTTCAGCACCGGACAGCAACCGCGGTGGATCGAGATACTCCTCAGCGCTGCCCGCACTGCGCAGCAGGCCGTAGGCAAAGGAATGGAAAGTCGCCACCTGCGGCAGCACTCCCCCGCCACGGCGAGCGGCGATCCGATCACGCAACTCCTCTGCTGCACGTCGACCGAAGGTCAGCGCCAGGATCGAATCGGCTCGAATTTCCGCCTCGTTCAGGCGAGCCACGACGGACTCCACGATGGTGGTGGTCTTCCCGGTTCCCGGACCCGCGAGTACCAGGAGCGGTCCGGTTCGATGATCCACGACGGCTCGCTGGGCCGGGTCGAGTTCGGGCGCCGGCACCCCTTCGAGGGGGGACAGATCCAGCCGCGTGTGCACGAGCCATGGATACCACTGCGATGTGACACCATCGACCGGTGAGCGACGACACGCGGGCGGATGACGCACCCGACGCCGACTCCA
>CAZWIW010000073.1:2448-8353 GCA_964634545.1 uncultured Rubrivirga sp. | reverse complement strand
ACCTCCGTTGACGGATTCAAAGTCCGCTGTCCTGCCACTAGACGACCGGGGATCGCGGGCGCGGGGATTAACCCTAGAACCTGCCGGAATTTCGCGAATCCCCCCACAACGGGTTACGGTTACGGTACCGTAACCTACGGAACCGTAACTTCATGCGAGAGTTCGCGCGAGATTGCTTGAAAGGCAGGGATATGACCCTCATCCAGGACTTCCAGAAGATCGACGACGGCGACCCCGTCTTCTTGAGCAAGAAGATGAAGGTGATCATCGGCCTGTTCGTTGTCGGACCGACGGTCCTGCTGCTGGGGATCATTCCGATGGTCTATTGGGGCTTGGTGTCCTGGCTCGACCTGGGCCTCTTCCTTGCTTTCTGGGCGATCACCGCGTTGGGCATCACCGTGGGCTACCACCGGTACTTCACGCACGGTTCCTTCAAGACGAATCGCGCGGTGAAGATCGCACTTGGTGTCATGGGCTCGATGGCGCTCGAAGGTTCGATCAACCAATGGGTGGCCGACCACCGCAAGCACCACAAGTTCTCCGACGAGGTCGGCGACCCGCACTCCCCGTGGCGCTTTGGCACCTCTCGGCGCGCGGTGGCCAAGGGTCTGCTGTTCGCGCATATGGGTTGGTTGTTCTCCGAGGAGCAAGCCACCGTCGATAAGTACGCACCCGATATCCGCGACGACGCAGATATCCAACGCATCAACAGTTGGTTCAAGCCACTGGTTGCGGTGACGATCATCCTTCCCGGGGTCATCGGCGGCTTGGTCACTTGGTCGTGGATCGGATTCTTGACCGGCATGTTCTGGGGTGGGTTCGTACGCATCGCTTTCGTGCACCACGTCACCTGGTCGATCAACTCCATTTGCCACGTGTTCGGCAAGCGTCCGTTCAAGAGCCGCGATTTGTCTAGCAACGTCGCTTGGTTGGCGATTCCGTCCTTCGGTGAGTCCTGGCACAACGCGCACCACGCCGATCCCACCTGCGCGCGTCACGGCGTACTGAAAGGACAGATCGATCCGAGTGCAGGGCTCATCCGCACCCTGGAGAAGCTCAACCTCGCCCACGATGTGCGCTGGCCAAAGCCCGAGCGGTTGGCCAAGAAGTTGGTCGACCCGGACATGGCACCGCGCATTCGCGGGTATCGCGCGCAGGAGACTCCCAGCGCTACCGTGCAAGGGTGACCCCGCAGCCAACGAACGAGAACAACGACGACGCCACCGTCGTCGAGTTCGATGCCGCTGCCCGGTCGACTCCCCGTGCGCCTCGTCGTAAGGCAACGACGAAGGCCAAGCCCAAAGTGCGGATGACGGGCCAGGAACGGCGCGAACAACTCCTCGATGTCGGACGCACGCTTTTTGCGGAAAAGGGCTTCGAAGTTGTCAGCGTCGAGGAGATCGCCGCGAAGGCGGGCGTCTCCAAGCCCGTGGTCTACGAGCACTTCGGCGGCAAAGAAGGCCTGTACGCGGTTCTCGTCGACCGCGAGATGAACGATCTGCTCGCTTCCATGACCGATGCTCTCACCGCCGGTTCGGCGCGCGCACTACTCGAGCAAGCCGGCATGGCGCTGTTCGATTACATCGACACCAACCCTGACGGTTTTCGCATCCTCGTTCGCGACTCCCCTGTGTCGCAATCCAGCGGCTCGTTCGCGAGCTTGATCGTGGATGTCGCCGCGCAGGTCGAGCACCTTCTGGCCAGTCAGTTCGCCAGCCACGACATCAGCACCAAGTACGCGGCCGTTTACTCCCAGGCGCTGGTGGGGATGGTCGCGCTGACCGGCCAGTGGTGGCTCGATGTTCGCAAGCCCCGTAAGGAAGAGGTCGTCTCGCATTTGGTCAACCTGGCCTGGAACGGCCTCGAAGGCCTGGAGTCCAAGCCATCCCTGCGCAAGGTAAACGCCACCAAGCGTTAACCCCCATCGAGAATCTCGATATCAAGATTCTTGATCTAGCATGGCCGCATGCAGGGGGATGACGTCGATGCCATCGTGGCCGCCTGGAGCCGAGAGCGCCCGGACCTGGACGTCCAACCCCTCGAGGTTCTGTCTCGGCTGACCCGGTTGGCCCGCCACCTCGATCACGCCCGCGCTGAGGCCTTCGACACCCACGATCTCGATGGCTGGGAGTTCGACGTGCTCGCCGCCCTACGCCGAGCCGGCGAGCCGTTCGCACTATCTCCCGGGCAACTGGCGACCCAGACCATGGTCACCAGCGGCACGATGACCAACCGTGTGGATCGACTCACCGAGCGGGGTCTGGTTGCCCGCAGCCCGGATCCGCACGACCGGCGCGGTGTTCGCGTGCAGTTGACCGACCAGGGATTGTTCGCGATCGACGGGGCCTTCACCGATCTGCTCAAGCGCGAGCACACCTTGCTCGAAGCCCTCGACGTCACCGAGCGACGCGAATTGGCTCAACTACTGCGCCGATTGATGGAGGAGTTCAGGACGCAATGACGTGCGCCCCGGACACCGGGCCACTCGCGCGCTTCACGGTCCGGCACGCACCCGTCGCCGTCAGAGCGACCGCGACATCAAGAGCGTGATCGCCATCGCGAACGAGGAACGCGCAGGTGGGACCACTGCCGGAGACCAGCCCCGCCAACGCACCGAATTCGATCCCTGATTCCAACAGTCCACGCAGTGTGGGGCGAAGAGACAGCGCTGCCGCTTGCAAATCGTTACGCAGCGCGCCTGCCAGTTGATCGGCATCACCCGAGCGCAGCGCATGCAACAACTCATCGGCGATCTCCGGCTCTGCTACTTGTTCATCCCCTCGCAGTTCATCGCATCGGCGGTAGACCTCCGGTGTCGACAGGCCACCGTCGGCGAGCGCGAGTACCCAATGGAACTCCCCTCGCCCGAGTATCGGTGTGATCTCCTCACCGCGGCCACGGCCGATCGCGTTACCCCCATGCAGGGCAAAGGGAACGTCGGATCCCAACTGCGCCGCCATCTCGGAGAGCTGCTCGCGGTCGTATCCCAGGCGCCACAACGCATCGCAGGCGACGAGGGTGCCCGCGGCATCGGCGCTCCCCCCTGCCATGCCGCCGGCGATCGGGATCTGCTTATCGATGTGCAACGTGACGTTCGGCTCGATCCCTGCATTCTGAGCCAGCAAGGCTGCGGCTTGGTGGGCCAAGTTCGACTCATCGGTTGGCAACTTTTCGGCGCCCTCGCCGGCCATGGTGAGTGTTACGCCGGAGCCTTCCGATGCGGTGATCGTGTCTTCGAGGGACAACGCATGGAAGACGGTCAACAGTTCGTGATAGCCATCCGGGCGCTGCGGCCCAACGGACAGCTGCAGGTTCACCTTGGCAGGTGTTCGCACGATGACGGGCACCATCTCAGGCTATGTCCTCACCATGCAGACGCGCTGCCCGAGCGATCGCGCAGTAGGCGTCCAGGTCGAGCCTTTCCCCGCGCACCGTCGGATCGATTCCGGCCAACTGCAGCACCTGTTCCACCTGCGCAGGTGAGCCGAACTTGTCTGCAAGCGCTGTACGCAATTGCTTTCGCCGCTGCGCGAAGGCCGCATCCACGATCGCGAAAACTTCCGCTCGTTCTGCATCCGGTGGTGGCGGGGTTCGCGTGATCGCGACCAACCCAGAGTCCACGTTTGGAGCAGGCCAGAAGACCGAACGCCCAACATCACCGGCGTAGTGCACGTCTCCGAACCAGCGGGCTTTCACACTCGGGGCGCCGTAGGTGCGCGAACCAGGAGCCGCACACAACCGATCGGCCACTTCCCGTTGCACCATGACCAGCATCCGCTCGATGCTCGGGAAAGTCGCTAACAAGTGCAGCACTACCGGCACGGCAACGTTGTAGGGCAGGTTCGCAACTACCGCGGTGGGCTCCACCGGAAGTGAGCCGACATCCATCGCATCCGCGCACACCACTTGCAGTCGCTCAGCGGACTGCTCGGCGAACTCGCTCACCGTCTGGGGCAACCGTCCGGCCAGCGCCGGGTCGATCTCGACTGCAACCACGTGCGTGCCGGTCTCCAGGAGCGCCAGGGTCAAACTCCCCAGACCCGGACCCACTTCCAGGACAACGTCGTTCGGCTGCACGCCGGCCGTGCGCACGATCCGCTGCACCGTGTTCGGGTCGATGACGAAGTTCTGCCCCCACTTCTTGGTGGGGTGCACACCGAGTTCGTCGGCGATGCGCCGCACATCCGCGGCACCGAGCAGCCTGCTCACCAGTTCCCGAACGCTCGATGAGTGTTCGCCGTGAGTGCATCGCACAACTGCGCCAGATCCGCCCCTCGCTCTTCGGCCATCCTGCGCACCGTCCACGGCATCTCATAGGTCGCGTTCACCCGGCCGCGATTCGGTTTCGGGGTCAGGTACGGCGCGTCCGTCTCCACCAGCAGCAGCTCTTCGGGGACCACGTGCAATGCCTCGCGCAGAGAATCGGCGCTACCGAAGGTGATTACCCCTGCGAAGGACATGAACCACCCGTGCTCGGCGCACACCCTCGCCATAGCGGCGTCGCCGGAGAAGCAATGGAAGACCACCCGCTGTGGAGCGCCCTGGTCGAGCAGCACCGAGATGACGTCTTCATGGGAATCCCGATCGTGGATCACCAGCGTCTTGTCCAGTTCCTTGGCAAGGTCGATATGCCAACGGAAGGACTCGTGTTGGACCGCCTGCCCTTCGGCGTCGGGCGTGCGGAAGTAGTCCAACCCGGTCTCACCGACGGCGAGCACAACTTCCTCGCGCGCGAGTTCGTCGATCCGCGCCCACGCTGCTTCCAAGGCCGCTCGGCCATTCCTGACTCCGATTCGCGCAGCGTCATTCGGGTGCAGCGCCACTCCCACCGCAACTTCCGGATGCCGTTGAGCGAACGGCACCGACCACTCGGCGGATTCCACATCGCAACCGATCTGCACCACCTTCGGCACACCAACTTCGCTGGCCCAGCGCAGCAATTCGTCCGGATCCGGCGCACTGTCCCCGTGCAGTGAACGGTCGTGGACGTCGAGGTGGGTATGCGAATCGATGACCGGCCGCGGTAGCGCCTCGGGCGCATCGGGCCATCCCTTGGGCTCCGCCACGGCTAGATCTCCGGGGATTCGTCCGGCAACCGTGGGAATAGTGCCGCGCCCTTGGTGATCACTGCACCGGGCGGCAGTTGCCCCCACCGGCTGGCATCACCCAGCCGTTGCGCGGCGATCTCACCCAAAGCCGCATCGGCCCCGAGCTGCTCCCACAAGCTGGCCATCGCCTTCGGCATGACCGGGTTATAGGCAACCGCGATCGCCCGCAGCGCTTCGCACATCGTGTACAGCACGGTGTCCAGCCGCTGCGCTAACGCTTCGTCCTTCGCGAGCACCCACGGCTCTACTTCGGTTACGTATTGGTTCACCAGTTCGACAACCGAGCGGACTTCACCGATCGCGGTCGCGAAGTCCAACTCCTCGACCGCCGCATCAGCGGCTGCGAAAGCCACTCCGAGGCGATCGACCACCGCCATCTCCTGCTCACCGAGTGGACCGGGTTCGGGGAGCACACCCTCGCGGTACTTGCCGACCATCGCGGTCGCGCGCGATGCCAGGTTGCCTAGACCGTTCGCTAACTCCGAGGTGTACCGCGCGCTCATATCCTCCCAGGAGAACGAGCCGTCCTGACCGAAGGCGATCGCCCGCATGAAGTAGTAGCGGAAAGCATCGGAGCCGAAGTGGTCGATGATCTGCTCGGGTGCGATGCCGGTGAGCTTGGACTTGCTCATCTTCTCCCCACCGACCAGCAGCCACCCATGCGCGAAGACCTGCTTGGGCAAGGGCTCAGCGGCGGCCATCAACATCGCCGGCCAATACACCGCGTGAAAGCGCAGGATGTCCTTACCGACCAGGTGCACATCGGCGGGGAAAGTGGTGGCGTACTTCGCCGCATC
>CAZWIW010000073.1:0-2348 GCA_964634545.1 uncultured Rubrivirga sp. | reverse complement strand
AAGAACCAGTTCTCCTCGCGCAGTTCCTCGGCCGGCTTGCCGTGCACCGGACACACCATCTGCCCCGCGAACTCCCCGGTTCCCTCCACGAGATCGCCGGCGAGTTTGAACTCCTCGCAGCCCACGCAGTACGGGCCTTCATACGGGGCGGAGTACACGTATCCGTTCTCGCGCA
Source organism: uncultured Rubrivirga sp. (assembly GCA_964634545.1). Taxonomy (GTDB): domain Bacteria; phylum Actinomycetota; class Actinomycetes; order S36-B12; family S36-B12; genus S36-B12. Next base: position 2,173 of record CAZWIW010000073.1, on the reverse strand, counting down.
CCTGCTCCCAGAACTTCTGCACGCGCTGCACATGCCGGTCCTCGGTGGTGCGGATGAAATCGTCGTTGACCGCGTCCACGGTTTCCAGCACCGGCAGCCAGGACTCGGCCACCAGCCGGTCCACCCACTCCTGCGGGGTCACGCCACCTGCTTCGGCCGCGCGCTGCACCTTCGTGCCGTGCTCGTCCACCCCGGTCAGGTACCAAACCTTCTCCCCGCGCTGGCGGTGCCAACGGGTGAGCACATCGCCCGCAGTGGTCGTGTACGCGTGCCCGATGTGCGGCGCATCGTTGACGTAATAGATCGGCGTGGTGACGTAGTACGCCTTCTCACCAGACAGCGATTCACCCGCAGGATTGGACATGCCCCGATCCTAGGTGTCGACGACGGTGCATGATCGGGGTGAGTGGACGGGCGGGAGGTCAAGGTCGTGTCTGCACACAGCAAACCCACGTGGCGCTCCTATTGCCACTCGATCGGCGATCGTTCGAGCCTCTTCGCCGCCGTGGCCGACGGTTGGGGAGTGCGCTCCGCGCTCTACCTGGGCAGTTATCTGGATCTTGCCCCCTCGACGGCCATCGCATCGGTCACCTATGTGGACGTCGACAAACGGGCGGCGGCGTTCTTCGCCGATCGGGAGCTCCTTGAGTCGGAGTTGGAGGGACGCCGTCGCCCAGGTGCGGGAGAGTGGATTGAGTTCGTGCACCAGGACTACACCGAACCCCTCCCACTGCAGGACGGGATTTTCGATCTGATGATTTCTCTGTTCACGACTCCTGGCTGGCAGCACTGCAAGCGATACATCAAGCCAACGGGACTCCTACTTGCCAACGCAAGCCACGGTGAAGCGAGCCTTGCAGCACTTGATCCGGATCTTCAACTTGTCGCGGCTGTGCTCGAGAGCGATAGCAGCTACACGCTTACAACCGCCAACCTGGACACCTACCTGGTTCCAAAACAAGCACACCATGCCAACACCGAGCACATTCGTGCGTCCGGCAAGGGAATCAAATACACGAAAGATGCATTTGCGTATCTATTCCAACGAATCTGATGTGCGTAACGACCACTCGTACACGTCGCGTTTGGATAACCCGGCAGACTCAGCGATTTCGGCAGCAGCGTCTTTGCGCGATAGCCCACCGGCCATCGCTTCTCGAACCGCGCGCACCACGTCCTCTTCGCTTGCCAAGCCCGCGGCATCGCGGACGTCCTGCTGCGAGGCACCATCGACCACCACGGTGATCTCCCCCCGCACCTCGCCTTGCGCCCACTTAGCCAACTCAACAAGCTCCCCGCGCAGGACTTCCTCGTGCGTCTTCGTCAACTCCCGGCACACCGCCGCGCGCCGCGTAGCGCCGAACGCATCCACCATGTCGGCCAGGCTGGCATCGAGCCGGTGCGGTGCTTCGAAGAACACCATCGTGCGCTCCTCTGTTGCCAGGGACTCCAAACGACGACGACGCTCCCCCGCCTTACGCGGCAAGAACCCTTCGAACGCGAACCGGGCAACGGGCAAACCCGACAACACCAGCGCGGCTAGCGCCGCGGAAGGCCCGGGCAACGTTGTCATCGCCACGCCGGCTTCATGCGCCTCGCGCACCAACCGGAAACCCGGATCGCTCACCGAAGGCATGCCAGCATCCGTCACCACGAGCACCTGCGCACCAGCCGCGGCCCGCTCGATCAACTCCGGCACCCGTGCGGATTCGTTGCCCTCGTAGAAGGACAGCACCTGCCCGCCCACCTCGATCCCGAGGCGAGAAACCAACGCCCGGAGTTTGCGGGTGTCTTCGGCCGCCACCACATCGGCTTCCTGCAGCGCCTGCACGAGCCGCATCGAGGCGTCGCCCGCGTTACCTAGCGGCGTTGCCGCCAACAAGATTCGCCCGCCTGAACCTTCACCGCTGTCTGCCGCACCCACCAGGTCATCTTGTCGCACCTACGATGCTCGCGTGGCAGTCGTGACGTCCGCGCCCGATCGCGCGCTGGCCTCCCTGCCCGATCGGCTCGCCCCCGCGATGCCCTCCCACGGCTGGCGTGGATGGGTGGGACCCCTCGGCGCCGGCGCCCTCGCCGCCTTGACCCGGTTGCCGAACCTGGGCCGGCCCGATGCCGTCGTCTTCGATGAGACCTACTACGCCAAGGACGCCTGGTCCCTGCTGCGCTTCGG
>CAZWIW010000072.1:0-8444 GCA_964634545.1 uncultured Rubrivirga sp. | reverse complement strand
CATCCGGCGGTCTTGTTGCCGTTATCGACGTGCAAGAAGATGCCGCCGCCACGGCGCGTGTCGGGTGGATTACTCGAGCGTCGTACGCCTTTGGCGCCGGTGCGGATCGGTCCCTCGGGCAGGTTGTAGTCCAAGACGGCTACGTAGTCGTACTGATAGCCCATATCCCACAACTCCTCGACGTAACCGCCGTAGGACTTCCAGGACCTGTCTGCATCTTGGAAGACGTTGTAAGTGCTCGGTACGCGGGGGTTGTAGGTCCAGGCATCGTTGCGATCGACCCTGATGTAGTCGAGTTCGGTGCCTGGATCTGCTTTGCGACCGAAGCCGTTGAGGATCTCGTAAACACCGGTTGGTGTGGTGCCGGTTCCTTGGCGACGCTTATCGCCACGGACCATGCCGCCGTAGCCGAGTTGCGTGCGCATCTCGGGCTTTACGACCCGCCATTGACCGCCGCGTTTCTCGTATGTGGCCAAAGTTCCCTCGGTGGCCTTCCATGACGGCGCCGTGACGACGATGACCTGTTTGGCGTCACCGATTCGTCCCTCCGGAACGGGCAGGGCGTCGGCCGTTGCCACGGACGCTGGAAGTACCGAGAGCGCGAGCGCTGAGGCGAGTGCTCCAAGAAAGGCAGATCGGGCCAGGCGGGGGAAGGTCACCTAACCAGGGTAACTACTGAACGAGCGGTTGCCCTTCGGACGTCCAGCCGGTGGTGCCGCTTTCGAGTTCGTAGATGCCGTTTATGCCGACGCTCGCCATACCTTGGACGGCCGGTTGCGAGCGGTTGCCGCTTCGGCAGTACACGGCGTAGGTGCCGCTCGGGTCGAGTTCGGAGACCCGGTCCATGAAGTCGGGCAGTTCCACGGGGATGTTCACCGCGCCGTCGATGTGACCTTCGGAGAACTCCTGCGGAGTGCGCACATCCACGATCGTGACGTTCGGATCGGTGATGACCTCGGCGAATTGCGGGACGCCCACGCGCACGGGGGATTCGGGAGCCTCGACCGCCGCGCTGGGGCCTTGAACTTCCGAGGATTCACTGGTGGCGGCGGTATCGCTCGCGGAATCAGAATCCGAGGAGCAGCCGGAGAGGGAAACGGTGAGAGCAAGGGCCGCTGCGCCTAGTGCGGCGAGGCTGGCACGACGAAAAGTGGTTCTCATACCCCCCAGGGTATTACACCGCGGCGTCGCCACCAAATCCCGGGGGCCGGCTGCTTACCATGGCCTCTTAGCCCGAGCCCTACGTAAGTGAGTGATTCCGTGCCCCGTTCGTCGGCTCGCCGAGCAGGGGTGACGTCATTGGTCGTGGCAACCAGCCTCGCCCTGCTAGCTCCCCAAAGCGCTGCCGCACCCGAGCGCATCAACAAGGCACCGAAGCTACCCACCTTGCCCACCCCGAGTTCCGCCGAGATCGGGGTGGCCCAGCCGCGATCCATCCCTGCGGTCGGCTCGGCCGTGAACGGGTTGTGGATCACGCTGAGCCCGGGTGCCTCGGGGAACTCCCGGACCCGGGTCAAGATGCCGATCAGCGAGGGAATGCCACTGCTTGCCGATTGGAACGGCGACGGCGTGGCAACCCCGGGTGTCTTCGCCGCTGGACAGTGGCTCATCACCAATGCGGCGGTTGGTCGTTCGTCATGGGAGGGATTCGCCGCACTCGGCTCCACCGGTGATATCCCGCTGACGGGAAACCGCGACGACGACGGCAAGGCGGATATCGCGACCTTCCGGGACGGCATTTGGAATTGGCGAGACTCCACGGGAAAGCAGGAGACCTACCAATTCGGCGAACGCGGAGATATTCCGGTCGTGGGGGATTGGAACGGCGATGGAATCGACGAACCCGGCGTGGTTCGCGGATCCACGTGGATAGTCCCGCGACCGAGCGGTGAGGGGACTCGGACTTTCTCGTTCGGTCAGCCCGGGGATACGCCGATCGCTGGGGATTGGGATGGCGACGGCAAGGACGGGCCGGGGGTAGTACGAGGCAACCAGCGGTGGTTCTTGGCCAAGAGTGTGGCCCGACTGGACAAGGTCGAGACCCTGGTCTTCCAAGTGGAACCAGGCGAGAGCGCACTCGTGGGATTGCAGACGAGCGCCCCGGGTGCCTGCCCAACCGCAACCACCGAAGCCGAACGCTTCGGCAAAGTCGAGCAGCGCAAGGTGCGCGCTCCACTCCTCCCGCAGGGCACCCGCCGGATCCCCGGGTATCAGGAAATCAACGCGACGTTGCGGGACGGGATGCGTGGGGTGATGGTCACCGACCTCACCAGCAGGCTTCGATCCCGTTCGATGATGGCCTACTACGACCCATTGAGTTCGCAGCGTTTGAAAGAAGAAGCGATCAGGCGTTCAGCGAACGCTGCTTTCAGTGCGGCGGTCTTGGTCAGCACCAGTGGGTACGTCAAGGACAACCGCATCACGCGCGAGATGCTGCTGGACTACGCCCGCTGGCACATCCGGTCGATCGCTTGCTCGCATGGTGCGATCTCCCCGGGTGGTTGGGGTAACGATTGGCAAAGCGCTTTGTGGGCGGTGGTTGCCGGTCAGGCCGGTTGGATGCTGTGGGACGAACTATCCGTGCAAGAACGTGCCTATGTGGCTGCGATGGTCTACAGCGAAGCCGAGTACGCCGCGCAGCGCGGGCCGCGCTATTTCCGCGACCGAGTGGGAGCCGAACTCTCGCCGGGAAATTCCCGTTCCGATGAAGTCTCGTGGGATCTACTCGGTCCGGCCTTGGCCTATTCGATGTTTCCCGACCACGAACGCGAGGCGAAGTGGCGCGATTCGATGATCGCGATGGGGATCGCATCCTTTTCCCGACCGAGCAATTTACGCAACAACACCTTCGTCAACGGCATCAGCGTGAGCATTCGCCTGCCCGGTACGAATGCCAATGAAGACGGAACGGTCACCAACCACGGCATCGTCAACCCGGATTACACGCAGAACGTTCAGCACCTGTGGTGGGCTGCGACGCTGCTGCGCGCTGGGCGTCAGTCGGTGCCGGAGTCGCTGTTCTTGAACGCCGACATCGTCTATCGGGCGCTTGCCGTGGTGAACTTCCCGAGCCCGCCCTACGCGCCACCGGGCGGGACGGTCTACGCACCAGGTGGCCAGATCTATTACCCGATGGGCGTGAGTTGGGGTGTTCGTCGCCCGGCAACTTTCGTGGGTGTGGACGCATTCGCGAATGTCTACGCGGCGCCAGATACCAACGCAGGTGCCTTCTTGGCAGCACACGCTTACGACACCCGCGCGCTGCAACTACGGTTCCGCAGCGGACAGATCTACGCACCGGGCCGCGAAGAGGAGTCCTACCGTCTTGGCAAGGAGGAGTACGCGTTACAGCAGGTGGCACTTGCCTGGTGGGCGGGAGCGTGGAAGGCGAACGGACGCAGCATGCAGGTCGACACCAACTCCTACCCGTGGGTGCGCCTACACAGCGGCTACGAACTCGACGAGATCGGTGGCACTAGGTGGCGGTAGGCGTGTGGTCTTGCCGGCTGCGCGGCGCGCGACCTGACTGCAGCGACTGCAAGTAGGCGTTGTATTCCTCGAGTTCGGCGTTTCCGTCACGATCGGCTGCACGGTCCTTGCGCTTCGCCTCCCGCTCGTCGCTTCGGGACCACTGAACCGCGATAGCAATCAGCACGATCACGCTGGGAATCTCCGACAATCCCCATGCGACTTGTCCGCCGAGCAACGTGTCGCGAAGCGGATCCGTTACCCACTCCGGTCGCACAATCCCGTACCACTCGACAGCCATCGGGGTGGTGCCCATCATCATGGCGACGGCGAAGAAACCGTGAACAGCCAGTGCCAACAACAACAGGATCAAGCGGCCCCAGTACGGCAACGGCCGAGGGCGTGGATCGATACCGATCAGCACCCAGTAGAAGAGGTACCCGGACAAGATGAAGTGGGCCTGCATCACCACGTGTCCCACATGCGAGCCCATGAGCCACCCGAATAGTGGTGTCATGTAAAGCCCGTACAACCCGATCACGTAGACGATGAATACGTAGAAGGGGTTGGTGAGTACCCGGGTGATGGGACTGTGCAAGAACCACACCAACCATTCGCGAGGCCCCCGTTCGTTACCGCGAGCGGGCTTGAGAGCACGCAACGCCAACGTTGCCGGAGCCCCCATCACGAGCAGGATCGGGCTGAGCATCGTCATGACCATGTGCTGGGTCATGTGCAGGCCGACGGAAACCTGCGAGTAGATCGCGATGCCGGAGTTCGTCGTCCAGATGATCACACCGATGCCAGCCAAGAAGGACACCAACCGCAAGGTTGGCCATTCGATGCCGGCTCGTCGTACCCGGATGTAGCCGATCACGTAAAGGGACGCGACGATCATGCTGGCCGTGAAGAACAGCGGGTCGAACTTGAAGCCGAGAACGACGGAATCGATGGTCGGGGCCGGCGGATACGGGAAGCCCAACAGGGTCTCGCCGTATGTTGGAAGGAGTTGTTCCTCGCGTGGGTACGGGCTGGAGGCCAGGGAGACACCCAACCCGATGGCAATCGCCATGATCGTCAGCTCGATAGCTGCGACTCTGACGAAGGCGCGAGCGCGCGACGCTGTTCCGAGGCTAGGGATGATGCGCTTGCGTAGTACGAAGCCGATCACGCCTAAGCCAACGAGCAGCCACACTTTCATCATCGTGACTTGGCCGTAGCCGGTAGTCAGCAGTTGATTGAGCCCATCGACTCGGGTGTACGCATTGGCAAGACCACTGGCGGCCAGCAGCACGATGGCGGTCAGTGCGATCGTCGAAAAACGTTGGACCGGGCGCTCGAGTGGCACGTCGCGTCGGATCGCATGGATCGCTAGAGCTAGCAGCCCGCCGACCCAGAGGACGGCGGAGACCATGTGCGTCACGCCCGCGGTGGTGGCGAGTTCGTGATCACCGAGCGCCGAGCTGTGTCCGGCTAGGCCGGGGAGCGCCGCCGCCACGATCGCGACAACGAGCCAGGCACCGGTAGCCCCGGTGCTCGCAGCGGTGATGGCACCCACCGCCACGACTACCGCCAAGATCGCCATCACCAACAGCGCCCGCGTGGTGTCGAGATCGTTCGCATACGTGGACACGATCTCCGGGCTCAACGCATCGCCGAGGGGAACTCCGAGGACCAACGCCAGCAGGAAGAAAAGCTGCGCGCCAGCGAGGACAGCCCAGATTCCGGCTGCCCATGCGGCGCGGATGGAATCGGTGCGTCCGACGCGGGAGAGAACACCGTTCTTGCCAGAGGGCGCAAGGGCAGTGGCAGAGAGCAGCAGTCCAACCGTGGCAATGGCCGCGATATCGGTCAGCACCCGGGTGACGGGAGCCCCCCACGTGACGAGTGGACCTGGATCCGCGAGCCCGGGCAGGGTTTCGTACGTGCCACCGGCCACTACGAGCCCGACGGCGGCAGCGGAAACGGCGACTGCGATGAGCCCGAGCGCAACGCTCACCAACCGAGGCGCGGTGAGCGCTGTTGCATCCGGGCGCGCGCGCGTCGTGGTTGCCATGCTTGCGCCTATTGCCGCGATCGCGCGAGCATGACGACGGAGATGATCACACCCACACCGATGATCACCGCACCGGCGATAAGCAGTGGCCCGATCAATGAATTGCTCGGTTGACCGGCGCCCTCAGCCGCGATCAACTCCGGCGAAGGTTCTGTGGCGGTTGCTGAATCGGTGGCGGCGGTCGCATCCGGCGTCTGCTCAACTGCCGATTCCTCCGGCGTTGAGTCTGGGGTCGGATCAACCGCCGGCTCGGTAGTTGGCTCGGCTACGTCGGCGTAGGAGAAAGACACCTGTCCGGTCACCGGATGACCGTCCTCGGAGACCACGCGGAAAGCGACCGAGTACTGCCCGGGCGGCAGATCGGCTGGCCACGGAACGATCACGTCGGTCCCCGGGGGAGGCGTCTGCTCGGCCTCAGTTGCCATCACAAGATCACCAGCGGCGTCCAAGATGGAGACCTCGACGAGTTCGTTTAGGAGTTCCTCGCTGAACGTCAGCGTGACTTCCTCGGGGGCAACGGCGAGTTCGCTTCCATCCGCAGGGTCGCTGGAGATCAAACCCGCGTGCCCGGCAGCCCCGGAAACCGGAACCAGCAGGAGTAGGGCAGCACCTAATAAGGAGACAAACCAACGCATGTTTCCAGGGTACGCCGCCGCCCTGAACGCGCATCTACGAGTGGCCTAGACTCGTGAAATGTTCGGCTCTGAGTTCGAGCAGATAGCCGCCATCTTGGTGCTGGCGGCGGTTGTCGGGGGTCTTGCGAAGCTTCTTCGTCAGCCCGTCATCGTTGCCTACATCGTGGTGGGTGTCCTTGCCGGCCCGGCCGTCTTGGAGATCGTTTCCGATGGCGATGATGTCGCTGCTCTGGCCAAGATCGGGATCGCGATCCTGCTGTTCCTCGTAGGGCTCAAGCTCGATCTACACCTGATCCGTTCGACAGGTTTGGTAGCTCTGTACACGGGTGTTGGTCAGGTCGTTTTCACGTCACTTATCGGGTACTTGATCATCATCGCGTTGGGTTTCGATGCCCTACCGGCGCTATACATCGCCGTTGCCCTCACGTTCTCGTCCACGATCATCATCGTCAAACTGCTGTCGGATAAGCGTGAACTGGACCAGTTGCACGGCCGGATCGCAGTTGGATTCCTGATCGTTCAGGACCTGCTGGTCATCGTCGCGATGATCGTCATCGTCGCCATAGGGCAACCGGATCAAACATCTCCGTTGGAAACGATCCTGCGAACCCTCGTTGGTGGCGTCCTCTTCTTGGGTGCGGTTGCACTCGCTGCTCGATATGTGATCCCGCGTGTCCTCGGCTGGCTGGCGAGCAGTCAGGAACTGACGCTGCTGTTCGGTGTTGCGTGGGCGATCTCACTTGCGGCCACGTCGGCTGCCTTGGGCCTCAGTATGGAAATCGGTGCCTTCGTGGCCGGTGTTGCGCTCGCATCCACCCCGTATCGGGAGAGCCTAGGTGCGCGTCTCGTGAGTCTGCGCGACATCATGATCTTGTTCTTCTTCATCGAACTGGGCGCATCGCTGACGTTTACCTCCGCGCTTCAGCAGTTGGGTCCGGCTCTTGTGCTTTCGGTATTCGTGCTCATCGGCAATCCGATCATCGTCATGGTGATCATGGGAATAATGGGCTATCGCAAGAAGGTGTCCTTCAAAGCTGGGCTCGCGGTTGCACAGATCAGTGAGTTCTCCCTGATTCTTATTGCGCTCGGATTCTCACTCGGGCAAGTCGATGAAGCAGTACTCGGTCTCGTGACGCTGGTAGGGATGATCACGATCACCATTTCGACCTATTTCATTTTGTACTCGCAGCAGATATTCGACAAGATCTCACCGGCACTTTCTATCTTCGAACGCAAGAAGGCCGATGCTGCGGAGCTCGAAGAGCGCCTTGAGCACCCGTACGACGCCATCATCGTCGGTGCGGGTCGGATGGGTGGCGAAGTGACAAGAGGCCTCCTCGCGAAAGGCGCGAACCTGCTCGTGGTCGACTACGACCCCGAGGCCCTTCGTGCCGTTGCCGGTCCGCACGTCACCACTTTGTACGGGGATGTCTCAGAGCCAGAGTTCGCGTCATCGTTGCCGTTCCACGAAGCCGACTCGGTTGTTTGCGCGGTTCCCAGCCCATCCACGAATGTGGTGCTGTTGCAGACGCTTCAACGCTTCGAGTTCAGCGGAGGAATTTGTTTGACCGCGATGGACGCACGGACCGCGGAGATGCTCGAGGAATACGGCGGTGTGCGGGTCATCCGCCCGTTCAAGATGGCTGCCCAGAACATCGTTCGCGAAATGGACCTCCCGGTGAAGGCAAAGCCCGCACCTGGAGGTCCATCTCCGAACGAGCCGGTCTAGAAGGCTTCCTCCGGCAGGCGCATGATGTCGTCGTCGGTGGCCTCGGCAACAGCGCGCTCTGCGGTGAGCAGCGGGAGCCGATTGCGGGCGAACCACTTAGCGGTTTCCACTTTGCCCTCGTAGAAGGCGCGGTCCCGATCGCTGACCCCGGCATCGAGCGCAGCCAGGGCAACCTCGGCCTGCTTGGTAAGCAGCCAACCGATCATCAGGTCACCGCTCATCATCAGCAGCCGCGTCGTGTTCAGGCCGACCTTGTAGATCTCCTCGGGCGTCTGCTGGGAAGCCATCGCCCACTCACCCAGCTTGCCGACCACGGCCTGCACATCTTCGAGTGCGACACCGAGTAGCTCACGCTCCTTGGCGAGTGCGCCCGCACCCTCATCACCCTTGACCGTTTCAGTGATCTGCGCGGCCAGGTAGAAGATCGCCTTGAACTGATCTCGCACCATCTTGCGGAAGAAGAAGTCCAAGCCCTGGATGGCGGTGGTGCCCTCATAAAGGGTGTCGATCTTGGCGTCGCGGATGTACTGCTCGAGCGGGTAGTCCTGCAGGAAGC
>CAZWIW010000071.1:0-8512 GCA_964634545.1 uncultured Rubrivirga sp. | reverse complement strand
GGTCAGTACTCGCCCACCTCCGAGCAGGGCAAGGTGACCAAGTCCACCCCGCAGGGATCGCTGGACTACGCCTTCAACCCGGTGTCGGTCGCCCTGGGAGCGGAGGCGACCTTCGTTGCGCGCACCATCGATTCAGACCGCAAGCACATGACCGAGGTGCTGCGCGCGGCTGCCGCCCACGAGGGATCGGCGCTCATCGAGATCTATCAGAACTGCAACATCTTCAACGACAACGCCTGGGAGCCACTCAAGGAAAATGACGTCCGCGAGGACAACCTCATCCGCCTCCAAGACGGCGAACCCATCATCTTCGGCAACAATGCGGACAAGTGCGTGGTCCGAGATTCCGACGGCCACCTGCAGGTGATGGATGTCGCCGATGTCGACCAAGCGGACATCATCATCTTCGACGCCCACGCCAAGGATCCGGGTCTGGCCTTCGGGCTCTCGCGCCTCTACAACCCGCGTACCCTCACTAACACTCCGATAGGCGTCTTCCGCGACGTCACCCACCGCGAGGCCTACGACCGCATGGCCCAGCAACAGGTGGCGGACGTTATCGAAGAGCAAGGGCGCGGGGATCTGCAGGCGCTGCTTCGCGGCAGCGACACCTGGACAGTCAACTGAGCACCGAAACCACCGAGGAATCCGCCCAGCACCGACTCGGGCTACTGCTGGGCATCACCGCATGGGTGCTCTGGGGCCTGTTCCCGCTGTACTTCGCGCTCCTCGATGCGGTGAGTCCGCTCGAGGTCGTCGCTCACCGAATCATCTGGACGCTCGTCTTCCTCATCATCGTGATCTCGATCGCCCGTAACTGGGCGAGCGTCAAGCGAGCACTCAACCGGCGCACGCTGCTCATCTTGCTGGGAGCGGCCGTCTTCATTTCCATCAACTGGCTCGTGTACGTCTACGCCGTAGCCACCGACCAAGTGGTTCAAGCGTCCCTCGGCTACTTCGTCAACCCGCTCATTTCCGTCGCGCTCGGGGTGATCCTCTTGCGCGAACGCCTGCGCCGGATGCAGTGGGTTGCCGTGGGGATCGCACTGGTGGCGGTCGCGATCCTCACCTTCAGTTACGGCGCGTTGCCGTGGATCAGCCTGACCCTCGGCTTCAGCTTCGGTATCTACGGCCTGCTGAAGAAGATGGCAAACGTCCGCTCCACCGACAGTTTGGTCATCGAGACCGCGGCTCTCGCTCCGTTTGCACTCGTGCTGATGGGATTCTGGGAAGTCGATGGCCAGGCGGCATTCGTGCTCGATGGCTGGCAGATCAGCGTGCTGCTCATCCTGCTAGGACCGGTTACTGCGTTGCCGCTGCTGGCCTTCGGGGGCGCTGCCACCCGCATTCCACTGTCCACGCTTGGCGTACTTCAGTACATAACCCCGATCCTGCAATTCTCGATCGGTGTCTTCATCTTCGGTGAAGCGATGCCGGCAAGCAGGTGGCTTGGTTTCGTCTTCGTGTGGAGTGCACTTGTCGTCTTCTCCACCGATGCCTACCGCCAGTCCAGGCGAGCGTCACGGACTCGAAAAGAGCGATTGCTCGAGCAGATCGAAGTCTCCGAACCGACGTAAGGCGCTAACTAGCCGGTGCGGTTCACCACGTAATCGCAAAGCGCCACGAGGGCTTCCTTCGCATCGCCTTCCGGTAACGGCTCCAGGGTCCGGCGGGCGTCGTCGGACCAGCGTCGAGCCTCCTCTTGGGCTGCAGCCAATGCCGGGTGCGCCCGCAGCAACTGCAATGCCCGCGCGTGCTCAGCATCATCGGGGATCGGCCCGGATAGGTATCGAACGAGGTCCCTGTCCGCAGGATCGTCACTGCCACCGGCAATCAAGGTGGCCAGCGTGGGAACGCCTTCCTTCAAGTCGGTGCCGGGCAGTTTGCCGGACTGGTCGGCGTCGGAAGTGATGTCCACGATGTCGTCGGCCAGTTGGAAGGCAACCCCGATCGCTTCGCCGAAGCGACTCATGATCTCAACCGTCGACTCATCGGCGCCGGCCATCATCGTGCCGAACCGTCCGGCGGTGGCGATCAGCGAACCTGTCTTGTCCGAGAGCACTTGCAGGTGGTGCTTGACCGGATCCACGCCATCGTCGGGACCAACGCTCTCGCGGATCTGTCCGGTGCACAGCCGCTCGAAGGTGCGGGCCTGAATGCGCACGGCTTCCGGACCGAGGTCGGCGAGGATGTCCGAGGCTCGGGCGAAAAGGAAATCACCGGTAAGGATCGCAACGGTGTTGTCCCAGCGCGAATTCGCGGACGGCGCCCCCCGGCGAAGTTCGGCCTCGTCCATGACGTCGTCGTGGTAGAGCGTGGCCAGGTGGGTGAGTTCGACAACCACGGCCGATTTGATGACATCCGGATTGCCCGGGCGGGGGCCGAAGTGCGAGGCCAAGACGGTGAGCAGCGGACGGAACCGCTTACCGCCGGCCTCGACGAGGTGGCGGGAAGTTTCGGTGACGAACGGGTAGTCGCTCACCACGGCGCTGGCGAGTTCGGTTTCCACCTCATCGAGGGACGAGGCGAGGGAGGCATCGAAGGCAGGATCGGTCGAGAGCTCTCCCAGCGGGCTCCCGGTCATGACATGACGGTACTACCGCAGGAACAATCCGGCATTCGAGAGCATCTCGAGCACCGGCTGCGGGAATATGCCCAGGATGAGGGTCACGGCCACGCCTGCCGAGAGAGCGATCGTGGTGAAGGCCGAGGGGATCACCACCGAGGCTGTCTGCTCGGTCGGTTCGGCGAAGAACATGATGACGACGATGCGAATGTAGAAGAACGCGGCGATCAGGCTGGCGACCACACCGATGATGACCAGCCAGGTGGAGCCGGCCTCGATGGCGGCGACGAAGACCGCGAACTTGCTGACGAAGCCGCTGGTCAGCGGAATGCCGGCCAGACCAAGCAGGAAGAGTGAGAGCGCTGAGGCGACGAGTGGGGATTTGCGTCCCAGGCCCGCCCAAGCAGCCAGGTTCGTGGCCTCGCCGTTCGCGTCGCGCACCATGGAAATCACCGCGAAGGTTCCGATGGTCGCGAAGCCGTAGGCGATGACGTAGAACATGGTGCTTTCCAGACCCGCCGGGCTCGCAGCGGCGAGGCCAACGAGGATGAAGCCGGCCTGGGCAATCCAGGAGTAGCCGAGCAAGCGCTTGATATCGGTTTGCATCAACGCGACGATCGAACCGAGGATCATCGAAGCGACGGCAACGATCCAGATCAGCGGATCCCAATCCCAGCGCACACCACCGAAGGCGACGTACAGGATGCGCAGCAGCGCACCGAATGCCGCGACCTTGACGGTGGCGGCCATGAAGCCGACCACCGCAGTCGGAGCACCCTGGTAGACATCGGGGACCCACTGGTGGAAGGGCACCGCGCCGATCTTGAACAGCGGCCCGATGATGAGCATGCCCATGCCGATGAACACCACGATGGATTCACTCGGCTTACTGGTGAGGGCCTGGGCGATTTCGGGGAAGAAGATGCTCCCGGAGTAGCCATAGACCAACGCCGCGCCGTACAGGTAGAAGGCGGAGGCGAATACTCCTAGCAGGAAGTACTTGAGCGACGCCTCTTGGCTCAACAACCGACGACGACGAGCCATGCCGGTCATCAGGTACAACGGCAGCGAGATGATCTCCAGCGCCACGAACATCAGCAGCAGATTGTTCGAGGTGACGAACAGCAACATGCCCAGGACAGCGAAGAGGGTGAGTGGCCAGATCTCGGTTTGCAGGTAGCCGCGCTGGGTGAGTTGGCGTTCGTCTTCGGATCCGGGAAGCGAGCTTGCCCGTGCTGCGAAGGCGTCGCCGACCGGGTCGATGCTGCGCTCGGCCATGAGCGCGGCACCCAGGATCGACAAGACGACGATCGTGCCCATCAGCACCAACGCCGGACCGTCGATCACCACCGCTCCGCCACCTGTCACGGTGCGGGTTCCGGCATTGAGGATGATCAACACACCGGAGGTGATCAGCGCGCCGAAGACGAGGATGAGTTGAAGGAATCGCCGTGTTGTTCGCGGGGCGAACGCTTCGACGAGCACCGAGACGATGGCCGCGGCGAAGATCACGATCATCGGAGAGAGTGCGGCGTAGTCGATCGCCGGTGGGGTGAAGTTCACTGATCGCTCCCTTCGCTGGAGAGCGTGGGTTCGGGATCGACCGCCGAGATGGTGTTCATCGTCCAGTCCACGGCCGGGTTGATCACGTTCAGCAGCGGAGCCGGATAGAACCCGAGGACCACGGTTAGGGCGGCGATCGGCATCAGTGCGGTGATCTCGCGGCCCTTGAGGTCGGTGATCGTGATCCCGTCGGTCTCCAGACTCGGGTTGAGCGGGCCGGTCATGGACTTCTGGTAGAGCCGCAGGGCGTAGGCCGCGGTGATAACGATGCCCAGCGTGGCCAGGGCGCCAACCCAGATGTAACGCTCGAAGGCACCCAGCAACACCAGGAACTCACCGATGAAGGAGACCATGCCCGGCAGGGCCAGCGAAGACAGCACCGCAACGAGGAAGAAGCCGGCGAGGACCGGCGCCACCTTGTTGACACCGCCGTAATCGGAGATGAGCGCAGAGCCCCGTCGTCTGGACATCAAGAATCCGGCGGTCAAGAACAGCGCGGCGGTGGAAAGGCCGTGGGCGACCATGTAGACCACCGAGCCGGTCTGCCCGATCGAGGTGAAGACGAAGATGCCCAGGGTGATGAAGCCGAAGTGGGACATCGAGGAGTAAGCGAATAGTCGCTTCATGTCCTTGGCGGTCAAAGCGATGTAGGCGCCGTAGAAGATGCCGATGAGCGCCATGCCGATGACCACGGGGGCGTAGAACTCACTGGCCGCTGGGAAGATCGGGAGCAGGTAGCGGATCATGCCGAACGTGCCGACCTTGTCGAGCACACCGATCAGGAGAACTGAGGTGCCCGGCTTGGACTCCGCGGCGGCGTCAGGCAGCCAGGTATGGAACGGCCACAACGGAGCTTTGATGGCGAAGGCGAAGAAGAAGCCGAGGAACAACATCTTCTGGGTGTTCGGGTCGATATCCATTCCGACCAAGGACAGGAAGTCGAAGGTGCCGGTGCCGAGCTCCCGGATGGAAACGACGTACAAGCCAACGAGCGCGGCGAGCATGAACAGGCCACCGAGCAGGCTGTACAGCAAGAACTTGACCGCAGCGTAGGAGCGCTGCGGGCCGCCATAGCGGCCGATCATGAAGTAGACCGGTACGAGCATGACCTCGAAGAAGACGTAGAACAAGAAGACATCGGTGGCGGCGAACACGCCGATCATCAACGCTTCCAACACCAGGACAAGTGCGAAGTAGCCCTTGACCGAGCCTTCGGATTCTTGATCGCCCTCGATATCTCGCCAGCCGGCCAGGATGGTTACCGGGACGAGGGTGGCTGCCAGTGCGATGAGGACCAATCCGATGCCGTCGACACCCACCGAGTAGTTCACACCGAAAGCGGGGATCCACGGGTAGGACTCCACGAACTGGAATGGTTCGCTGGACTTGCCATCGAACTGCAGCGCCATCGCGATGGTCATGCCCAGCACGAGCAGTGAGACGAACATCGCGATCTGCTTGGCCAGCGTGGGCTTGGACTTCGGCAGCAACGCAACAACGAGGCTGCCGATGAGCGGCACCACACCGATCGCGGTCAACCAGGGGAATTCGGTCATGACAGCCTCACCAGGATCAAGGCGACGAGCAGCACGATCGCGCCGCCGACCATGGACAGGGCGTAGGAACGGGCGAAGCCGGTTTGGCTGCGCCGCAGCCGCTGGGACAGATCGCCGACGAAAGTGGCGGTCCAGTTCACGAAGCCATCGACCGCCTTGTTATCGAACGTGGTGAGGGCATCGGCGGTGCGATACGTCGGTTGCACGACAAGGACATCGTTCACCGCATCGCCGTAGAGATCCTGGCGAGCCGCCCGGGTGAGCACGCTGCCACGCGGCGCCTCGACGGGCACCTCCTTGCGTGCGTACATGACCCAACCGATGATCGCGCCGATGATCACCACCACCAACGTGACCACGATGTAGACCCAGGTGGGCAAGGGTGTCGGGACCGATTCGTATCCGACGACCGGCTCGAGCCACTTCTCGATGTCGCCCCAGAAGAGCAGCGCCATACCCAGGAAAGTCGAGCCGAGCGCAAGGATGACAAGCGGGATCGTCATAACCGCTGGGGATTCGTGCGGATGGGCGTCGTCCTCCCAGCGCTTCTTGCCGAAGAAGGTCATAGCGATCATGCGGGTCATGTAGAAGCCGGTGATACCCGCAGCCAGGATCGCAGCGGCACCGATCACCCAGTTGCGCTCGAATGCCGCGTGGATGATTTCGTCCTTGGACCAGAAGCCGGAGAACGGCGGGATACCGATGATGGCCAAGTAACCGGCCATGAAGGTGATGAAGGTGATCACCATGACGCCCTTGAGCGCTCCGTAACGGCGCATATTGACGTTGTCGTTCATGCCATGCATGACCGAACCGGCGCCCAGGAACAGACCCGCCTTGAAGACACCGTGGGTGAGCAGGTGGAAGATGGCGAACACGTAGCCGATCGGTCCTAAGCCGGCGGCGAAGACCATGTAGCCGATCTGGCTCATCGTGGAACCGGCGAGGGATTTCTTGATGTCGTCCTTCGCCGAGCCGATGATCGCGCCCATGAAGATCGTGATGAGACCGACCACCACTACCGCGGTGGCGGCCCAGGTGGCGGCGTTGTAGATCGCGTTGCTTCGAGCGATCAGGTAGACACCGGCGGTGACCATGGTGGCGGCGTGGATGAGGGCCGACACCGGGGTGGGGCCTTCCATCGCGTCGAGCAACCAGGCTTGCAGGGGGAACTGGGCCGACTTGCCGGCGGCGGCTAGGAGCAGCAGCAAGCCGATCGCGGTCAGGGTCCCTTCGCTGGCTTCGCCGACCTGACCGAAGACGTCTTGGAAGGTGACCGAGCCGAACGTCACGAAGATCAGCATGATCGCTACCGAGAGGCCGACGTCGCCAACGCGGTTGATGACGAACGCCTTCTTCGCAGCGGCCGCGGCCGTTGGCTTGCGCTGCCAGAAGCCGATGAGCAGGTAGCTGGCCAGGCCGACGCCTTCCCAGCCGACGTACAGCAGCAGGTAGTTGTTCGCGAGGACCAGCAGCAGCATCGCCGCAACGAACAAGTTCAGGTAGGCGAAGAACTTCCGGCGATCCGGATCGTGCGCCATGTAGCCGAGGGAGTAGAGGAAGATCAGCGAGCCGACCAGCGTGATGAGTAGGACGAAGACGATCGAGAGCTGATCGAGTTGGAGGGCGAAACTGACTTGGAAGGATCCGACGAAGACCCAGTCGTAGACGCTTTGGATTACCGTGCGCTGCTCGGCCGGCTCGGCCATCATCGCCAGCAGCATCACTACCGCGATCGCCGCCGAACCGACGACGGTCAGGATTCCCAGGTAGGGGCCCCAGGTGTTCGTCCGGCGACCCCCGAGCAACAGGATCAACGCTCCCGCTGCCGGGAGTGCAATGAGCACCCACAGCAGGGAGAAGACCCCCTCGGCGGGGAGAATCTCGGTCACGTATCGGTCCTGTTCGCTAGTACTTCAACAAGTTCGGCTCGTCGATCGATGCCGATCGGCGGGTACGGAAGATAGTCACGATGATGGCGAGGCCCACCACCACCTCGGCGGCGGCCACGATCATCACGAAGAATGCGACCACCTGGCCGTCGAGATTGCCGTTCATCCGGGCGAAAGCGACGAATGCCAGATTCGCGGCGTTGAGCATGAGCTCAACGGACATGAAGACGATGATGGCGTTGCGGCGCACGAGCACACCGATAGCGCCGATGCTGAACAGCAGAGCCGACAGCAAGATGTAGTTCGCTGGATTCATCGCTCACCCTCATCGGTGGTCGATGAACCCGAGGACAGGCGGCGGATGCCTTCTATGTCGTCCTGGTCTACCTCGCGGACGTCGTCGCGAGCGCGCAGCGGTTCGGGGACGCTCAGATCGCTGGTGCTGCCGTCGGGAAGCAGCGCCGGGGTGTCGACAGCGTTGTGTCGGGCGTACACGCCGGGAGGCGGAAGCTGACCGGGGTGTTCCCCCGCCGCGAAGCGCTCCTGGGAGAGTTGCCGCTGGGTCTTGCGCGGGTACCAGCGCTCGCGGTGGGTGAGGATCATCGCGCCCATGGCGGCGGTGATGAGCAGCGCGGCGGTGACCTCGAAGGCGATGAGGTAGTCGGTGAAGATCAACAACGCCAAGCCCTCGACGTTGCCGCCGTTCGCGGAGTTGGCCGCATCGAGACCGACGGATGTGGTCTCCAAGAGCCCATTGCCGAGCCCAGCGATCAGCAGGATCGAGAAACCGATACCCATCAACAGTGCGGCTACGCGCTGG
Organism: uncultured Rubrivirga sp.; assembly: GCA_964634545.1. GTDB lineage: Bacteria > Actinomycetota > Actinomycetes > S36-B12 > S36-B12 > S36-B12. The sequence continues at coordinate 115 of CAZWIW010000071.1, read as the reverse complement.
CCTTTGATCGTCTCGATCAGCGAATCGGAGGCGTCGACACCGACCACCATCAGCACGAATAGGAACAGCATCATCACCGCGCCGGTGTAGACGATGATCTGCACCATGCCCAGGA
>CAZWIW010000070.1:0-8542 GCA_964634545.1 uncultured Rubrivirga sp. | reverse complement strand
AGCGGACAGCGAAGAAGGCAGCCAAGCGGCCCGCCAAGCGCACCGCGAAGAAGGCGGCCAAGCGACCAGCGCGTCGGCGCTAGTCACCAGATTCACGCAAAGAAGGCCCGCACCCTTTGGGTGCGGGCCTTCTTACGTGTGTGGCGATTGTTTCCCTAGTCGTCTTCCTCGTCTTCGGCATCGAACTCCGCCGTGCGCTGCGCCGCCAACTCCAGGGCGTGCTCGGCGTCTTCCCGTGTGGCATACGGGCCCATCCGCTCGGAGTTCGCGCAGCCGTGTTCCGGCTCGACTGCATGGTGCTCGAGGCAGTAGTACCAACTCATGGAAGTCCCTTCGCGGATGTTGTCGTCGTGTGCGTAAATCTACTGCGTCCGTACACTGCCCTTCATGGGCTCCACGAGCACAACCACGCGCTCACCTCTGTCACCCGGCACTGTTTCCCCGCGCCGCATCGTGCCGAATACGATCCAGCGCCCGGAATACGTCGATCGCCCCGCGCCCGCTCCCTTCGGTGGCACCGACGTGCAGACCGACGAGACCATCGAAGCGATGCGAGTAGCCGGCCGCATCGCTGCGAATGCGCTCCAAGAAGTGGGCCGAAATATCCGACCGGGTGTCACGACCGACGAACTCGATTCGATCGGGCACGAGTTCTTGTGCGATCACGGCGCCTACCCCTCGACCCTGGGGTACCGGGGCTTCCCCAAGTCCTTGTGTTCGAGTCTGAACGAAGTCATCTGCCACGGGATTCCCGATTCGACGGAACTGCACGAAGGCGATATCTGCAACATCGACATCACCGCCTTCATCGGTGGTGTGCACGGCGATACGAACGCAACTTTCTGTGTGGGTGAGGTGCGCAAGGAAGCTGCCGAACTCGTCGAACGCACCCATGAGGCAACCATGAGGGCGATCAAGGCCGTTCGCCCCGGACGGCCCCTGAATGTCGTCGGTCGGGTTATCGAGAGTTACGCCAAGCGCTTCGACTACGGCGTCGTGCGCGACTTCACCGGGCACGGCATCAGCACGTCCTTTCACAGCGGGCTCGTCGTTCCTCATTACGACGACCCCCGCGCCGACACAGAGTTGCGCGAGGGAATGACCTTCACGATCGAGCCCATGCTCACGCTGGGCACCTACGACTACGAGATCTGGGATGACGGCTGGACGGTTGTCACCAAAGATCGAAAGTGGACTGCGCAGTTCGAGCACACCCTCGTCGTGACGAAGGATGGAGCCGACATCTTGACGCTTCCGGGAGAAGCGAAGTAGCGATGTCCCGCGAGCACGATGCCCCGGTGTGGCCGCACGATGTGCGAACCCTCGCGGTGGATGTGGGCGGCAGCGGGGTCAAGGCATCGGTACTCGACCCGCAAGGCTCCTTGCTCGTCGACCGTGTCCGCACCGACACCCCGTACCCCTGTCCCCCCGAACGTCTCGTAGCCACCATTGTGGAGTTAGTCGCTGAACTACCCAGCGCCCACCGTGCCTCCATCGGTTTCCCCGGTCTCGTGCGGGATGGCCGCGTGATCGAGGTGCCTTCGCTCTCGCGTCCGGCCTACGACGCCCAGGCGGATCCACACTTGGCATCGCTGTGGTTTGGCTTCGATCTTGGCCACACGCTCGCCCATGTGCTGAATCTCCCAACGCTGGTGGTGAATGACGCTGACATGCAGGGTTGTGCGGTCGCCGAAGGCGACGGCATGGAGTTCGTCTTGACGCTGGGCACCGGTGTCGGCACCGCCTTGTTCAACGACGGCCACCTACTTCCCCACCTCGAGTTGTCCCACGGACCCTTCCGGGATGGCCAGACCTTCGATATCGCACTGGGGAACGTGGAGCGTAAGAAGATCGGCAAGAAGCGGTGGATCAAACGAGTCCGCGAAGCCATCGAATATTTCGACGAGATGATCGTTTTCGACCACCTGTACGTGGGGGGCGGAAACGCCAAGCATCTCGAGCCGGCCGATGTCGGCCCCAAAGGCCAACTCATCCCCAACAGCGCCGGGGTAATCGGTGGGGTCCGCCTGTGGGATATCACCGCCGCCAGCGTGCACCACGGCTAGCCGGGCCCCGTAGGCCCTGCCGCGCGTAAACTCTCCCCGTGACCCGATGGCTGACCGATGCGGAGCAAGCCTCGTGGCGCGCCTGGATCGAGGCTTCGAACACACTCAACAACCAGTTGAGCGCTGATCTGCAGCGCGAGCACGATCTCACGCTGGCTGACTACGAAATTCTCGTCCAGCTCTCGGAGAACCCGGAGCGCCGCCTGCGGATGAGCGAGTTGGCGGAAGCAACGCTCGCTTCGCGAAGCCGTCTGACGCATCAAGTGGATCGCCTCGTCAAGCGCGGGTGGATCGAACGCCAGGAGTGCGAGTTGGACCGGCGTGGATCCTTCGCCGCCCTGACCGAGGAGGGCTGGCAGGCGATCGTCGCTGCGGCACCGGATCATGTCGAAAGCGTTCGCGCATACCTCGTCGATGCTCTGGGCCCAGAGGAATTCGCCGCCCTGGGTGCCGCGTGCGAGAAGATCACCCGAACGGTTCGGGCGTCACCGACTACGTGAAGCGGGCTTCTCGCCAGGCTTGATCTTGCCCTTCGCTTTCAACCGCCCATTGGCATAGAACTCCTTGAACTGCCCGTTCGACCGAGGAAACGACGCGTTGATCTCACGGATGCGTGCAGCGATGATGGCTTTCAGAACACCTGACTGCAACGGTCGATCGCGATCGAAGTGGATCGTGCCTTTCGTGGTGGTGAAGTCGGCCAGCTTCTCGCCCAAAGCCTCAATGACCCCAGGTCCAGGGAATATGCTGTTGTGTTCACGAAAGCCAAGGATGGACAACACGAGTTCACCGTCGACCCGTAGTGATGGCATGTTCCAAGCGATGCACTGTTCGGCCCCCGGCAGCAGCGCCAAGGCGCGACACCACGTCTCCACCAACGCCTGACGCTGGGCGTCGGAAAAACTCCGAAAAACCGTCGAGACTTCCTCGGGCAGAGCACGTTCGTCTCCCGTCACGAAGTGAACTTTGCCACTTTCAGGTAGATGTCATGCAAATTCGACCAACCGTGTAGCGTTCAAACGCACCCTTCTTCTAGGGTCTTCTGATGGCTTTGACGTCTGCCGATTACGACGCCGCCTATTTCGCCTCGGTTTACGGCGGCACTTCAGACGACGGGGAGCCCACGCAGACGTGGGTAGATCGCGCGCGCGACCGACTACTGGTGCGCTCCACTACGGACGCATTGGGTAAGCCGCTATCCGAATGCTCCGTAGTCGATGTTGGATGCGGCTACGGCTGGCTGCTTGATGCCTTCTCTGGCGCACGGCAACTTTCCGGATCGGACATCTCCGAGCACGCCATCTCGATGGCTCGACACCGACACCCCGATCGCGACTATCGGCGGGCCGACCTGCAAGAGGGAACATCTTTCCCCGGCCCATTCGACATCGTGCTCGCCATCAACCTCATCGAGCACCTGCCCGAACCGGCCGCCGGTGTGGAATCAATCGCCTCGTTGTGCCAACCCGGATCGGTCGTTGCCGTGCACCTGCCAGTTGTGGACAACAAACTCGGCGCGTGGGTCTACGAACGCACCTACGCCAGCGATCCCACACATATCTATCGACCCAAGGGCCGCGACGTGCGCCAGATGTTCGAAGACCACGGATTCAGCACAGCACGGGAGAGCTACTTCCCGCATCGACTGCCACGCCTCACCCGTCATCTTCGCGTGCATCCGTCGTACTTGGCTTTGTTCTGCAAGGACTAGAGGGGACGAGTCGGCCTGTAAGCCGGATTCTGTTCCTCGCCACCTTGCGGCAACGATTCGGTGATCATCCATCTGCGAGTGCTGTTGCCAACACCCTGATGCGGTCTACCAGCGGATTGTGAGCGGGCCACCCATCCGCCAGGGCCGGCAAGCCGGCCCACTTGACCTTGCTCCCAGTGGGGTTTACCGAGCCGCAGCAGTCACCTGCCGCGCTGGTGGTCTCTTACACCGCCCTTTCACCCTTACCTCGATTGCTCGAGGCGGTCTACTTTCTGTGGCACTGTCCCGCGGGTCGCCCCGGGTGGGTGTTACCCACCACCGTGCCCTGTGGAGTCCGGACTTTCCTCGACGCGCACATGCCGAAACACATGCGCGCCGCGATCACCCGGCCGACTCGTCCGAGATCAGGGTACGCGCTTGCTCGTCAGGACACGCTCGCGCTGTTAGATTTCGACGCATGACGACTCGACGCATGCGCGCCTTTGTCTCCGTTGCTTCCGCCCTGGCCTTGGCCGCCACAGGGGTCCTCGTGGGCAGCAGCACCGCTCTCGCGGACGAGGACGTCAAGCCGCGGAAGTCGGCATGTACGGCCGATCCTGATGACTACGCCTGCTTGCGTACCAGCGATCGGAGGGAAGTCGCCGGCGAGCCGGTCACATTCCGCGGGAGTTTGAGCAAGGAGGCCCGGCGCCAGTTGAACAACTGGACGAAGGGCGAGAACACCATCTGCCTGACCCGCTACAACCGAAAGCCGCTGAAGGACGGTTCCTGGCCGTGGGAGACGCTCGACAACGTATGCACCACGCTGAACACCGATGGGACCTTCGGCATCGTCGCCTACCTCGGCAAGCAGGGCCAGCACTACTACGGCGTTGAGATGGGGCCGTGCCGGGCCGATGAGGGCCTGTGCGGCGGCGGCGATCCCGGGTTGATCGGCGTCGGCAACACCAAGAAGAACCGCGTGGTCGCTGTGCGCACCGTGGCGCCGTAGTTCCGTAACTCGCTACGAAAACCGACCGCATGCTGGTTCTCTTGCCGCCCAGCGAGGGCAAGCACTCCCCCGAATCCCGGGACCGGTTCAAGGCCGCGGAACTTAGCTTCCCGGGTTTGAAGACCACCCGGAGCAAGGTGTTGAAGGCCCTCGTCGATCTGTGTTCGAAGAATCCTGATGAAGCCGTTTCGGTTCTTGGCCTTGGTCCCAAGCAGCGCGACCTCATTGCCTCGAATGCCACGCTTCGCAACGCCCCCACCGCACCGGCGATCGAGGTCTACACCGGCGTGGTCTACGAAGCGCTGGACTTCGCTTCGCTGCCCGCTGCGGCACGCAAGCGGGCCGACTCCCGCGTGGCGATCGCCTCGGCACTGTTCGGCCTGCTGCGGCCCAGCGATCCGATTCCGGCTTATCGGCTCAGTGGGGATGCCACGCTGCCCGGCATCGGCACGCTCGCCTCGGTGTGGAAGGACGCCATCCAGGAACAATTGCGGGCCACCCGCGGGCCGATCCTGGATCTGCGCTCGGGGGCCTACGTAGCCCTTGGGTCAATCCCGCCAGATGCCGCCCACCGGGCTTTCGTGGGGCGCGTTCTCCTCGAGCGCGGGGGTAAACGCTCAGTTGTCAGCCACTTCAACAAGGCCACCAAAGGACGTCTGACGCGGGCCGTACTCGAACAAGGCAAGGTGCCATCTTCCATCGAAGCGATACCGGACTTCCTCACCGACTTGGGGTTTCGCAGCGAGGTGCGCGAACCGAAGAAGGACAGCGATCCCCTGGGCCTGGACATCATCGTTTACGAAACCTGAACATGTCTCGAATGGGTATCGCATCCAACTAGCGCAGGCTGCTGCCACGACCGAGATTCCCCGCGGTCGCCTTCGACGAAAGGAAGCAGCATGAAAAGGACCCGTAAGTTCGCGATCACCGGTGCAGCTATCGCCTCGGCAGCCGCCTTGGCCATCGGCGGATCGGTCGCCGCATCGGCAGATGATGGTGACGGCAAGCAGCACGGCAAGGACAGTAAGGGCGGCGGTGCGCTGACCTCCCTGGTCGAGGATGGCACTCTCACCGAGAGCGATGTCACCGCTATCCGCGATGCGATGAAGGCGGCGCACGAGGGCGATAAGGAAGCACGTCAGGCTGAGCGGGCAGCTGCGAAAGCCGAGATCCTGGCCGACCTGGTTGCCGATGGCACCTTGACGCAGGCGCAAGCCGATGCCATCTCCTCAGCGGAGAAGGGCGGCATGCGCGAGCTCATCGCGAACGGCACGATCGATCGCGAAGACGTCCAGGCACTCAAAGCCGCGATGCGTGAGGGATCCGCTGGTGACCGCGCGGCCAAGCAGGCCGAACGGGCCGCCGAGCGCGATGCAGTGCTCGACGCTCTGGTGGCCGACGGAACCTTGACCCAGTCTCAAGCCGATGCCGTTGAGTCGGCCATCGCAGCCAAGCAAGCCCAACAGGGCGAGCGCGGTAAGGGTAAGCAGGGCAAGTGGGGCAACAAGGGCGAAGGCAAGCGTTCGGGTGAGCGTGGCGGAATGAACGGCGCCCGCGCCTAGCAAGTCATTTGCCCAAGTCAGCTGCCGGATGGGCCGCGGAGGTCGCGCAGGTGCGCGGCCTCCGCGAAGCTGAACATCGAGGAGTTCCCGTCGGGGAACCAGGCCACCTTGCTGATCGAGCAGGGTGGCAATTCCATTCGGTAGACGCTGTCGATCGGCGCACCGACGGCGTCGGTGATCATCAGTTTGATGGGCGTTACGTGCGCGACGACGATGACCGGCTTACCCGGGAATTCGTCTAGCAGCCGGCGCAGTCCTCGGCGCACCCGCGATGCGCAGGCATCGAACGACTCCCCGCCCGGCGGAGCAACGGATGTGCTGGCAAGCCAATCGGCCATTTCCTCGGGCCACTTTTCGCGGACCTCTGCGAAGGTGTGCCCGTCCCAGTCGCCAAAGGAGCACTCAGCGAATTCCTCGCGGACTTCCACCGGCAATCCGGTGGCCCCGGCGATCAACTCCGCCGTTTGCCGCGTTCGCAGCAACGGCGAGGTCACGATCACCGCAGATTCGTCCCGCCTGGCTAATTCCTCCGCCAAGGCTTCACCTTGTGCGCGACCAAGATCGTTCAGCGGCAGGTCGACACCGCCCGTGCCACTGAACCGCTTCTCCAGCGAGTAGTCCGTCGCCCCGTGCCGAGCCAGCAGGAAGGTTGTCGGCGCACCTACGGACGCCCAACCGATCATCGTGCGCGGCGGCTCCTCACCTGCCACCGCTTCGGCCAATTCGCTGCGCGCTTCGTCTTCGAGGGCATCGCCGACGACGTCTTCGGATTCAGCTGACCATTCGCGCAGCAGTTGTCGCGATCCGCCACCTAGCGCCGCATCGAGGACTTCGTTGACGATGCCGTCGGCCCGAGCGTTCTGCTCGCGCGGCACCCAGGTGTACGTCACCAAAGATGGATCGTGGGCATCACGGGCCCGCAGCGCTAGGTGCCGGATGTCGTCGCTCTTGATCTTCCAGCGCCCGGACATCTGCTCGACGACTAATTTCGAGTCCAAGCGCACCTCTACGTGGGCGTCGGGATCACGGTCATGGACATACTCCAAGCCGGCGATTGCTCCGCGATACTCGGCGAAGTTGTTGGTGGCATGCTCGAAGAATTCACCGAATTCCGCCAGCACATCACCGCTGACGGCGTCGCTGACCACAGTTCCGTAGGCCGCTGGCCCGGGGTTGCCACGCGAGCCACCGTCGGCCTGGATGATGAATGCAGCCGATGTCACGGCCTACAGGCCCGATTCCTCGGTACGGACCAAAATGCATCGGCACTCTTCGCACCGGATCACTTCATCGGCAGCTGCTGCCTTGATCTCCGAGACTTCGGTGGGAGGCAGCTCTAAATGGCAGCCTTCACAACGTCCGCGGTGCAACCGCGCGGCACCGAGGCCGCCATGGTCCCCGCGGACCTTCTCGTAGAGCGCGAGCAGTTCACCGGAGACCGCCGAGACCAGCGACTCCCGGTCAGCGACCACCTCAGCGCGCTCGGTTTCGACCTCCGCCTGCACCGATGCGACATGCGCAGCGAGTCGCTCTTCTTCTCCCTCGACCTCGGCGCGATCGTTCGTGAGTTGCACGACAGCAGCCTGGGCTCCTTCGAGGCGTTCCATGATCTCGAGTTCGACGTCTTCGAGATCGGTTTGCCGCTTCGCCAACGATTGGATCTCCGATTCCAGGCTCTGTAACTGCTTGGGGTCGGAGATAGATCCCGAATCGAGGAGTTCGCGGTCTTTGCGGCTTCGCTCCCGGACCAAGTCCACATCAGCATCGGCCTTCAACCGCTCGCGTTCGAGGTCGGACACGATGGTCTCGGCCGCGACGATCTCCCGGCGCAGATATTCCTTGCGCTCGCGAACCTGCGTGAGTTCGGCGGACTCGGGAAGTGTGTTGAGGCGATGCTGCAGCTGGGAAAGACGGGTGTCGCAGGCCTGAATGTCCAACAAAGCGAGTTGCTGGCTTGGCTCTGCCTTCACGGCTTCCTCCCAAGGTGCGCGGTCCACGGTGAGGTATCGATCATCGATACCGAGGTGGACACGCTATCGGCGCCGAGATCCTCCGTGAGGGCTGATGCTGCATCCGGCAGCCACAACCATTCCGCCGCCCAATGCGGGACGTCGATCAGCGCCTTCCCGGTGGCCAGCAGATGGTCTTGCGCTCGGTGGTGCCTGAGATCCCCGGTGACGTAAACGTCCGCGCGATCACCAATAACCTCCAG
>CAZWIW010000069.1:0-8615 GCA_964634545.1 uncultured Rubrivirga sp. | reverse complement strand
CCTGATTCCGATCTGGCTGCGTCGTCACGATCAGATCAGCGAGGTGCGTTCGACGGCACGTTTCTCCTCGGCGATGAAGACCCTCGGCAAGGACAAAGGGCGCAAGCAAGGTGCAGCGCGCAGCGGCGGCGCCACCCGGCTGGCCTACGACGACCCCCGCGAAATGGCTCGGCAAGCTGCGGCGAAGCGTCGCGCGATCATCATGGGAGTGCTCAGCGGTGCGCTGGCGCTCATGCTCGCGCTGGCGATCTTCGGGCTGGTTCCGCGCGTGGCCCCGATCGTTCTCGCGATCATCGTGCTCTCCTACGTGATCGCCGCCGCACTCACCTCCTCCCAGCGCGGTCAGGTGGCCCCGGCCCGCGCGAGTCGGCGTGATGATTACTACGACGACGCCGCGTACGAAGACGAGTACTACGACGACGACTACCGCGAGATCGCCTACAACGACGAAGTGGCCGATGTCGCCTACCCGCGCTCGCGCGGAGTGCGTCCGCGCACCAAGCGCAGCCGCGACGCCCAGGTGGCCGCCGCGATGGACGATTTCTTGGCCTGGGATCCCTGGGAAGGGGAGAGCGAGTCGGCTTCCGATGATTGGTCGGCGGTTCCCACCACGTTGCCGACCTACGTCAACGCCCCCCGCGCCACCCGCGTGCGCCGGCCCATCGAGCGCGACCGCGACTGGTCCGGCGAAGCGATGGTCGAAGCGGCCCGCGGCATGCGGCGCCCGCGGGTAACGGTCGATGACCTCAGCGATGACCGGTACGCCCTGCAGGGTGGGGCTGCGAGCAGCGACATCGACAGCACCTCCGAGTTGCCCGCCGTGTATTCCGACCACTCCGAGCAGACTCGGCGCGCAGCGGGGGAGTAACTCTTCTGCTGCTACCCTTTCCCCTCGCTTGGGGCTGTGGCGCAGTTGGTAGCGCGTCTCGTTCGCAATGAGAAGGTCAGGGGTTCGAATCCCCTCAGCTCCACTTTCTGAATTACGTGTCAACCGGTCAAGTAGGTGCGGGCCTGCTTCGCCCGCGCGATAAGATTGGCTTATGGATGTGGTCGCCGCCTATCAAGAGGCCCGGCGGGACGAGGAAAGTTCCCGATTGCGACGAGCCTTGGCACTGCGCGCGCTACTGGCAGCAGGCATGAGCCAGCGTGACGTTGCCGAAGTATTGGGAGTCAGTCAGCCGGCCGTCAGTCAGCAGTTGAAGCATGCGCCCGAGTTGAGTGACATCGAGCCACAGGAATTGATGAAAGCAGCTGGACCGGTACTCCATGCCTTTGCGCTCGAGCGTGGTTATACGCGGCTAGCTGTCTTCGGTTCCGTCGCCCGGAAGGAAGCGCGACGCGACTCCGACATTGATCTGTTGGTGCAACCGCCACCGAAGACCTCGTCCTTCGATTTCTTGCAATTCAAGCAGCAGTTGGAGTCCGTGCTGGGCAGGCCCATCGACCTCATCGACTATCGCGGGTTGAAACCCGGTATCGACGACGACATCAAGCGCGAAGCCGTGCTGTTGTGATGGACCTGAAAATCGCCAAGGAATTCATTCATATTGAAGGTTGGCTGGATCGAGCGGATGACATTGTTGCGCGTGGTGAGTCCACGTACTTCGCAGATGTACTGCTTCAGGAAGCCGGCGATTCAATCATGATGAAACTTGGCGAAGCGGCGAAAAGGCTGAGTGTGATGAACGTGCCAGCACCGGCAGGGATCGATTGGGCATCGCGGTCGCTAACCGAAATTTCATCATTCATCAGTACGACGAAGTCAGCCGCCCTTTGACTTGGGAAACTCTGGCTGTTGATCTCCCTGAATGGCGCAGGCAACTCTCCACTCTGATTATTCAGGCGCACTACACGCTAAAGGACGGCACGAACCGGGATTAGTTATCAATCAGCTTGACCAGGCTCAACGCGTCGGGTTGGTGACTTTGCCGCCGGCGTCGGCCATGATCCGCGCATGAATACCGAAACTGCGGTTAGTGCTCGTCCTGCCGCCACTTTGATGTGGCTCACCTACCTGGTCGGCGGCATCGGCTACTTCATCGGTATCTCCACGGTTCAACGAGAGCCCGCGTCGCTTTCCGTAGCGGCGCTGCTTGCTGTGACGGCGACCGGCGTCCTGTCCTTCATCCGTCACGCGATCTTCAACCGCTCCGATGCCGCGCATGGTGGTTGGGAGTACGGCCAACGCAACAACTTCCAGATCGAGGTCGGCTTAGCGAATCTCGCGTGGGGCGCGTTCGCGTTGCTGGCGGTGGTCCTTGATTGGGGACTGATCGCGGTGTCGTCGTCGTTCTTGATCAGTGGGTTGTACTTCGTCTTCGTGGCGGTTTTCGTGACCGTCACACCTGGTGCTCGCCAGCGCGGGTTCGGGGGAATCATCGGGATCTCGGTCTGGGGAACGATGATGATCGTGATGGGTGCCTTCGGTATGTCTGCCGCGCTAGGAACTTAGGCCAAACGGCGTTCGAAGCCTTCGAGGATGAGTTCGAGGCCGTAGTCGAATTCCGCTGCATAGGAATAGGTGCCTGACTCCATGAGTTCGCCCAGGGACCGCGCCAGATAGGGGAACTCCTCCGGTGCAGGTGCCACATCGCTTGCGAACGCTTCTTCCGCTCCCTCGCCTGGTGAGAAAGGCAGATTCGCCTCACTCAGTGTGAACCCATAGACGTAGGCGTCGATTGCGGAGAAAGCGTGCGTTGCCAGTTCCGCGGAAAATCCCGATTCCAGTAAGCAACCCACGATGCGATCGTGATGTCGCAGCAAAGGCATCCCCGGTGCCGGACGCGATTCGATCAACGTGATCGCCCATGGATGCGCGGACAGCACGTCGTGGGCGGAGTGCGCGCGAGCGGACATTGCTGCTCGCCACGGATCGGTGACCTCGGGAAGTTCGATCTGTTCCACGATCCAATCGGCCAGGCCATCGAGCAGGCTCTCCTTATCCGCCACGTGGTGGTACAGCGACATCGCTTCGACCTTGAGTTCCTTGGCGACGTTGCGCATGCTGACCGATTCGAGCCCGCCGCGATCCGCGACGGCCGATGCGGCCTCGATGATCCGCAGTTTGGTGAGGGGTGGTCGTTTGGGCACGGGCCCATACTTGCGCACTTACGCCTGTAAGGCTAGTCTTCGGAACAAGCCTTACGAGCGTAAGGCAACGAGAGGATGGCTATGTCGAACCCGGTGGCACTCGAGCAGGGGCGTTCGCCCATCGACGTCCGGATACGGATGTCCGCCCTGTGGGTGGCGACGATGTTGGTCTTCCTCTACGTCGATTTGTTCTCGCTGTATCGCGAGGACGTTCGCCAAGACCTTGACGAAGGTCAGATCTTCGTCTTCGAGGTCGGCCAGCCGTTCCTCCTGGGCATCACCGCGTACGTGATTATCCCCTGTCTGATGGTCTACCTCACGTTGGTCATGCCCAGACGCATCAACCGAATCGTCTCGATCGTGGTCGCCAGCATCTACGCCATCACGATCGCCGGTGCTGCCGTAGGAGAGTGGGCGTACTTCGTGCTCGGCAGCCTGGTCGAGGTGGTGCTGCTTGCGATCGTCATTCGACTTGCCTGGACGTGGCGCGAGCCCCAACCTCAGCTAGCAGACCAGATCGCGTAGAGGTGCACGATATTCGCAGCGTTGCCATCGCTATCCACGGCTGGAGCGGGAAGTGTCGACAGTGGTGTGCGGTTCCCGGTTGGCTCGGTGCTCCACCCGATGAGTGAGTGGCCCGGTGGTGTGCAGGGAGCGGACTCCGGAACCGGAATCTCTCCAGCGAGCAGTAGCTCGCGCGGCACAGACCACGAGGCATCGCGCATGGTGGAGTCGTTGCCGTCAGAAAGGCACTGGTCCAACGACGCAACGTTCGCGTCGAAAACTACGTCCACCCACGAGTACTCCAACACAGCGGTGAACTGCTGTGATCCGGAGACCTGTACGCGGCGGCCTGGGGCGAAGGCCGCTGATTGCCCGGGGATGCGCCAGCCGGTCACCACACTGCCGGTCACCGCGCACGCGGCATCCTCTCCCGGCAGTTCGTACAACGTCCCTGCGGTGACGGTGATCGGAGAGATGGAGGTGCACTGCCGGCCGTCGGGAAGCCAGAAGGTGAATTGGTAGCGCGCGGGTGTTGAACTTCCCACGGCCGACGATTCACTCGCGCAGGGATCTTCTGTGTAGAAAGCGGTCAAGAAGGGATAACCGGAGTTCACCGAGGAGCAGATTCCCCAAGTTGCCGTGGCATCCCAGCCGGACGCGATGGACCAACCGGAGAAAGTCGAGATGCTGGTCATCTGCCCCGTGGTCTTTCCAACGCCACCTTCGCTCGTGGGAGCAGCTGACGCCTGGATGTCCCAGAACGAGTTATTGACCGTGCTCGCGGACTGTCGACCCACAAGCCCACCGATGTTGGGGCCTGTGAGTCTGCCGCTAGAGAAGGAATTCGTGATCGTTCCGGGACCGCCATCACCGCTACCGTTCAGGCCAACGAGCCCTCCGGCCCAACCGCCTGTCGTGCTGACAGGTACGCGAGAGTACGAATTGGAGACGGTTCCGCCATCGTTGTATCCAACGAGGCCTCCGGCGTAGATAGAGGTCGAACTAACCGATCCTGACCCCGAGACGAATGAGTTCTCTATGAGACCTTCGTTGGTGCCGGCGAGGCCGCCCGCATTTGAGGCACCAGAGACGCTCCCTAGGAACCCCACGTTCCTTACAGTCGATCCACTTGCGACGGTCCCGAAGAGTCCCAAATTGTTGGCGGTCGATTCGCTGATTGTCAGGTCGCTAATGGTGAAGCCGTCACCGTCGTAGGTACCGGTGAAAAACGGACTCCCGCTTCCGATTCCTGATGTCCATGTAGCTCCTCCCATCAAGATGTCCGCCGTCTGCAGGAACTCATAGCCCCAACAGTTGCTGTCACCTTTGAGTTCGTCGAGATGGTCGGCCGTGGCTACGAGTAGTGGGTCGCTTGAGGTGCCGGTTCCACCTCCGAAGTTCGCGAAAATGCAGCCGTTCGCCAAAGCTGTAGGCGCCACTAACACAGATGCACCCATCAATGTGGCGGCGGCGAATGAGACAGGACGGACGATGCCCAAGGTGGCTCCAGAAGTCGGTGGTGAGCAGACGGTAGGCAGTTCACGGCTCTTGTTGTGGAGCGGTCACATGTGTGAAATCTCGTTCCTTACTCATATGGCAGGTGAGTTGCTGCACCCATGCGCCCGTCTCGACTCATCTACGTCGAGAACGAGCTGGCTCGAGGTCGAGACACGCTTATCGGTATGAATCGGCAAATGGCAGGGCACAACCTGAACCCCATCACCGGAATCGTGGCCCACCTCTAGCCCCTGATGAGGAACGTTTCGAAGTAGGTGCCCGAAGCTCAGCGGATGGTTTGGTCGTCTCTCGCGAAGTTGGGAACGTTGAAGCTGGAGAAACTCATCAAACTCTTGCGATCAACCGTTCTTGGCACGAGCCCACATTAAGTGCGTAGCGACGACACCGAAGATGACGATGGATCCGTTTCGCTCGTGAGACTCACTCCGCGGCAACGAGTGCTCATAGGGTCGGTTGGCTGGTTGCAGAGCTATCGGTGTGATGGTGGACAAGGTGCCAGCCATCATCTTCCTTTCGGAAGATGTTCGTGGCGCGATGCTTGATGCTCACAATTTCACCGTCAATGAAATGGTTGTTGCCGAGCTCGATGCACGTGGTGTAACCGAGGTCGCTGCCTTCTACGGTTGTGACATCAGTGACCACAATCTCACCCTGAAGGTTGCGTTGCGCGACTTCTTGGAAAATCTCGGTGACGGCGGGACGGCCGTGCGCGAACTCGCCGAATGGTCCTCCGTATGAAATGTCGTCCGACTTAGACCAGACGGCCAAAATCGGATCGGCATTGCCGGCCAACATGTCGTTGAGAGCCGCGTAGAGTTCTTGGTGGGCCTGTTGCAGTGAAGCACTCACGGATTTTCTCCTTGGGTTGATAAACATTCATGATGAAATTGCTGCCGATCGTCGTGTGTAGCGAGTGGTTGAGGGAATACGTCTTCGCTAACTCTGCAGTGGACGCTGCAGATACCCATCCACTTCATGTTGCTAACTCGTCGTGTACGTGTATTCGATCCTGAAGGTGACACCGTCCTCAAGGAGTGTGATCTTCTCTACTCCACGCGCACCCTTGTACTTTCCGGTGCCGCCAATGATCGCGTAGGTAGTAGTCCAACCAGGACGCGGAGTTGCACCTCGAGGTGATTGACTCGTCCCGATCGTGAAGATTTCGCCCTTGGGCAGATACGACTGAATCATGATGCGACGCACGTCAACGTCGTCCTCAACATGGTGGGCCACGACTTCGGCCTGCGAGAAGGCGACGCCGATTGTTGGTCCGTTCAGGGTCCTGGACACCGCCTGCTCACGGAGAAACAGATCTCCATGATCCAGGCCCTCAACATTCTGATCACTTTGAATGAGACTCACCGTGCGGGAGTAGTAGACCGCCTTCCTCTCTGTGTCGTTCTCCGCGGCGTGTACCCCCATGGGGACGGAAGCGGCCATGGCGCCGGCCAATAATGTCCCGATGACTAAGGACCGCTTTGGTTTCATGGGATCGACCTTTCGTTGAATTGGGTTTGACTAACAGCAGTGCTCCCAAAGATCGGGAGGTTCATTTGTGTCAAGGGTGCATCGTCAACGGAGTAGTCGTTTGAAACTTCACACCTGTGAATTGACCATTCAAGGGCGACGGGGCAATGAGATGCTGAACCCATGCGGCCCTCTCGACTCATCTACGTCGAGAACGATCCGGCTCTCCTAGGCGTGATGTCGAATGTGCTGCGATCCCAACCGATGCTGGAACTGCTACTCGCTTCATCGGATCCGCTCGAAGTTCTTGGCTCGGACTGCGTCGAACAGGCCGACGTAGCATTACTAGACTTGGCGTTGGGTCGAGACACGCTCACCGGGATGGATCTGGGAATGGCGCTTCGTAATCGGAATCCCAACATCGGAATCGTGATCCACTCCCAACATCCGATGAAGAACGTGTCAAAGCAGGTTCCCGAAGCACAGCGGATGGGCTGGTCCTACCTCGCTAAGACGGGCACGTTGAAGCCGGAGGAGCTCACCGACATCCTGAGATCAACAGCCCGAGGTATGAGCCACGAGCGAATGCGCAGTGATGATACGGACTTCGATGCTGGATCTGCGCTACTCGCCGATCTCACTGCGCGCCAGCGAGTGATCATGGGACTGGCATCTTTGGGAATGAGTGCGCCGGAGATCGGTGAACACATCGATCTCAGTCCCGAATCAGTTCGCAAAGATCTGTCGAAGGCGTACCAGAGGCTAGTACCCGACGCGGGGACGGGATCTGATGTTCGGACCAAAGCGGTAGTGGCCTATCTGCGTTTGATCAATGATGTCGAGCAGCGTGATTCGTGAAGGTGCCTCGGCTTAGCCGATCTTCATGGCGAGTTCTCGGTCCCTGGCCGCTTCGTCCAGTTCTCATCGCCATCATGATGGCGTTGTATTTGTCTGGAATCCGCAACAGTGAGCGGATCGCGAGTGGCAACGTGGAACTCGCTTGGCTGACCGAAGGCACTGCAGTAGCAATACTGATCGCAGCTATCTGCGGGCTGGTACTCCAGTTGGGAGTTCTGTGGCAGCGGCGCTTCGGTGTTCGCACATCGTCCTACGTTGTCTTTGTCTTCCTGGCTGCCGCCACCATGATCGCTCTACGGATCATCATCGGTGATGTGAATTCCGCCGTATTGGATGACTTCCCGACGGTTCTCTGGGCTGTCCTGCGGATAGCAATCGCAATGTTCTTGGTTCTGATCATTACGGGTAGAGCCGACGCCAAGCTGGCGAGTCAGGTGCAGCAAACGCAAAGTGCGCTTGATCTATCTCGTGCGCAGCAGGATGTGCTGTTGAGGGGGGATGAGTTCACTCGGCGGCAGATCTCCGGCGCACTGCATGACCGAGTGCAGGCCCGTCTCATTGCTGCTTGCCTTGAACTTCAGATGGTCGATGTTAACCAGGCCGATGAAACGCAAAGGACGGTCGAGGCAACTATCGCCCAACTCGAGGAAATTCGGGCGGTTGATGTCCGCCGGGTGGCTCGTGCCCTGAGCCCGCGGCTCAACGAAGTGGACTTGGAGTCCGCTCTCGATGAATTGGCGCTGCAGTACGAGCCCGGGATGAAGTCCACAATAACCGTAGACAGCACGCTCGAAAACAAGGAGACGCGACCGTCAGCAAATGTGCTGTTAGGTGCCTACCGCATTATCGAGCAGGCTTTGTTGAACTCTGCTGGTCACGGCGCTGCAAGGCTCTGTGAAATCGACGTGCGGGTCGACGATGGTGCCCTGGAACTGACCGTGAAAGACGACGGTCGAGGGTTCGCGAGTGCACCGGACATGACGGGTTTCGGTTCGACTCTCATGACTACCTGGTCGCACTCACTCGGCGGTTCCTGGACGTGGAAATCAGGTAGGAGCACCGGTGTTGTGGTGGAAGCGTCACTCCCCTTGTGAAGCACGTTTATTGGCCTCAGATCCAGGTCGGTAACCACATGCGTGCGCGCCATGCGTCGTAGGGAATGAGTTCACCGGTCCAGA
>CAZWIW010000068.1:0-8631 GCA_964634545.1 uncultured Rubrivirga sp. | reverse complement strand
TCTCCAACGCCGGGCAAACCACCGTGAACGCCCAGGGCTACGGCTCGCTCGCGTGGACCCCCACCTCGGCCGGTGCCTGGACTATTTCCGGTCTGGGCTCCGCGGCGTCAATCGGTTCCACCACCATCAACGTCTCCCCCATGCCCACCGTTACGAACGCCCTGGTGCCCAACCTGATCCAAACCGGAGTGGCCAACAACGTGACAGTGGCGGTCACCGCTCTCGATGGCATCATCGCGCCGACCGGCACAGTGGTGCTGCGTAACCAGAACCAGAACGTGCTCGGCAGCGCCACCCTCGCCTCAGCCGGTGGCACCACCGCGACAGCGAACGTGACCTGGACCCCGAGCGGATCGGAAACGGTCACCGCTAGTTACCTGCCCTCCTCAACTGCCTTCACGGCCTCTACCGGACAGAGCACGCAGCCTCGTTACACCTCTGATGTGGTGACCGTCGCGTTGCGCTTCCCACCGGTTCTCTACGTAGGCACCCCCACGATCATCGGTGCACAGACCGGTAACGGCGTGCCGGCCGGCAGCGCCTCGTTCTTCTTCGATAGCCAGGGCATCATCGGCTCCACGCCCACCGATTCGACCGGTGGCATTTCGGCCATTTGGACACCCACCTCCGCCGGAGTGCACACGATCAGCACCGAGTTCTCCAGCTCGAACGGTGCTTTCAGCGGGACTTCCTCGCAATCGGTGAACATCCAGCCCGCTAAGGCGAAGGATTCGATCACCGTGACACCGGCCGGTGGCGCGCCCTGGAATCCGGGGCTGCCGATCTCCCTGCAGGCCGGTAGCACCTCCACGCTGACCGCCACCGCCGCATCCGGCGCCACCGTGGTGTTTGGGGAGACCGGACCCTGCGTGATCAACGGCAGCGTGCTGACCGTCCTCTCGGTCGGCCAGTGCACCGTGACTGCCACCTCACCAGGTTCCGCGAGCCTCACACCGGTCACCGACACCTACGTGGTGACGGTCACCAAGCCACCGCGGCGCGCTCGCCGGTAGCAGTCCAAGGCCGGCAGCGGGACCGACCGATCCGCGAGTAGCATCGGCGGCACCGCTACCGGGGAGGCTCGATGCTTCGTTTACGCACGATCGCTGTTGGAATCGCTCTTGCGCTGACCGGCGCCGGCCTGGCCGCACCGGTGAGTTCGGCCGTTCCCCTCACCGGGCAGAACTGGGTGGGCACGCCTAATGGCCTCGTGGGGGTCCAACAGACCGTGATCGTACGGGCGCCGAAGCTGGCGGGTCAGGTGGCCACCATCAGCTTCGCTAACCCGGCCACCGGAACGAACTCCGGTCAGGCCCCGGTCAACTCCGCCGGCTTCGCCTACCTGCCGTGGACACCCAACCTGCCGGGCACCTGGACCATCACCGCCACCAGCGGCACGGCCACCATCGATTCGGCGAACGTGCTGGTCTCTGCGATGCCCACCGCCACCACCTTGCTGATGCCGGGTGAAGTGGAGCGCAACCGCACGATCTCGGTCGCCGCGGAGGTAAAGGCGCTCGCCGGAACGAGCGCGCCCAGCGGGACGATCTCCGTGACCAACCAGTTCGGTAGTGAGGTTGCCACCGGCACCTTGCAACCCACTGCTACTCCGGGCCTGGCCTCAGCATCCATCTCCTGGACCCCCGCCCCTGGCTCCTTCCGCTTCAACGCGACCTACACCCCGAACTCCACTGCTTTCTTGGCCTCCACATCTCCTGGGCAGACTCCGATCATCGATGACGCCCAGCCGGTTTCCTTGAGCATGCCGCCGGTTCTTTACGTTGGGGTGCCAGCCACCGTGTCCGCGGTCATCAACCCGCAGTTCCAGCAGGCCCAGGGTGGCAGCGTCGCCTTCTATCTGAACACCCAAGGTGTGATCAGCTACCCGATGGGCGGCTCGCGTCCCATCGCCAGCGGAGTCGGTTCGACCACCTGGACACCCACCCAGTCCGGGTTCCAGACGGTGGGGGTTTCCTACTCCACCGCGAACTTCTCCCTATCGGCTACCGACACCCAGCCCATCGTGGTGCAACCTGCGCCGGCTCCCGATGCCATCACGGTGACCGCTACCGGCGGCTCCGTATGGGCACCGGGAGTGGTCGGAACGCTCCGGGTGGGCGATTACGTGGAACTCACCCCCAGCGCCCAGTCCGGTAATCCGGTCACCTTGAGTGTCGATGGACCGTGCGCGATGGAAGCAGGCACCCTCACCGTGCTCGGGCCCGGTCCGTGCTCGGTGACCGCCGCTTCGATTGGCAACGGCAGTTCGCTCACGGCCACCGAGGCGACCTACGTGGTCGAGGTGCAGGCGCCGCCGCGCAAGCGTCGCTGAACTACGCGCCGCGGCCTTTCCACTTCCGCAGCGGAGCGGTGACCTTCCAGGAGCGAGTGCCCTGAAGGAAATCCAGTTCCTCTCGTAGCGCTTGGGCGGCTGAGCGCAGCGCAATGATCTGATCGTCTTTGTCCGCGGCGGCGAGCACCACGAAAGATCGAATGCCCAAGAACCCTTCGACCGAATCGGTCGCATCGGTCACGGTGAGTGAGGCCATCGCGTGTTCCCCGGCTCGCCCATCCCCTAGCGGGATAGTGATCACCGATCCGAGATACACCTCCTCGAAGACCGGGCCACCCGGTCCAGCGATCTGCACCGATGCCTTACCCGGCATTGCGCGGGATGCGACCAGCAGAACGAGATCGCCATCGGCTGGACGGATAACGCGGAATTCCACACTGCGCCCGGGATGGATCTCGTAGCCCCATGTCTGTGGGGATCCGACCGCCCCGGTTACCGCAGCATCGGCAACGGCGAAATCGTCATCACCCCGCGGTTGGCGCAGCATCGGGGTGAGCCCCTCACGCATCAGGTGGTCGAGGTACCGATCGGCGTAGCCCTCATCCGGAGGGGTTGCGCCGACGGCCAGCATGTACTCCCGGCCCAATTCGATCTGCGCGAACACCGGATCCCTGCCCTCCGCCAGCTCGATCTCCCTGGCAATCGTTGATGACACATCCTTCCAGGTCACTGATTCACGTGAACCCGTGCGGATCCGTTCGGTGAGTTCCTGGCGTCGGCCCTCATCCAGGAGGTTCGTTTCGATCGCATGAACAAGTGCATCGACATCACCGGTTGGGAAATAGACCGAGACGTCACCGCCCGCCTCACGCAGTGAGGAATTGTCAGCCACCACCGGAACCTTGCCGAACTCCAGGGATTCGCTGACCGGCAATCCCCAGCCTTCGTACGAGCTGGGGTAGATCGTGAACTGCGAATGCGCGTAGAAGCGAGCCAAGGTCGCGTCATCGACACTCGCGGTCAGGATGCTGACCTTGCCGTTCGCGCCGTTGCTGGCCACGTACTCGCGCAGAAACTGCCCCGCGTGCCATCCCAGTCGCCCGATGCACACCAGATCCGGGACCTGATCAGCGCCATGCCGCTCAATCAGTTGCTGCCAAGTTCGTAGCGCCATCAGATGGTTCTTGCGTGCCTCGATCGTCCCGACAAAAAGCGCATAGGGGCGTGGCCATGGCGGCTGGGAAAGATCCCTGCCTTCGGGGGACAGCCCGCAGGGCAACCCGGTGGCCTCCCCGGCGGGTGCTGTGAAGTGGTGGTCCGTTGCCCAGTCCTCGAAGTCGCGGCGGCTTGATCGGCTGATGGCAGGGACCCTGCTTCCGGTCTGACAGAGCAGTGTCAGGTATCGGTCGAAGAGCCGGTTCACCGCTGCGGTGTGTCCGGCTTGCATCACCGGTGTGAGGTCATACAACAAGGAAACGATTCGGGCGCCGCGAGACTGTGCGGTGCGAGCGGCGATCATCAGCGCATCGTTGATCCACAGCGCACCGAGGAAGACCAAAGTGGTGCCAGAGTCGATGGTTATCGGGGATGCGACATGACCCCGCTGCAAGGTGGCGAGCGCTGCGGTGGTGAAGGTGTCGCGATCCACATTGGACTGGGCCCGCGCCCCCTGGTGCACGAGTACGGCTATTTCGCTGTGGTCAAGGAGGATGAATTGCCCGCGTGGCCGATCCAAGAAGACGCACTGGGCCGCTATCGAATCGACCAACAGCGGTGCGGTTTCGGCAATCACGCGTTGCACACCCGAGACTGACTCGCCGCGGCTGGCGAACTCCACCAGATCGGTCACATCGATGAGCACCTCACTGGATGCAGGTGTGCTCGTTGCCACGGCCATGAGCCTACGGGCGACTACCGTGCCTGCCGTGAAGCACGTGAGGGGTCGCTGGCTCGATCTCGGCCTTGTCGCAGGCATTACCGCCATCGTTGCCGGCCTCTCCCAGCGCTGGACGGGCTTCACTTCCCCGGATTCGGAGTTCTATGCCTCGCTCGCGCTCTTCGGATCGGATGTGGCCGATCGAGCTGTAGAACCTGCCTACACCTGGACTCGCCTGGGCTACATCGCCCCCGTTCGCGCGTTGACACTGGTGTTCGGCCCCTGGCTGGGCTTCGAGATCTGGCGTGTGCTCCTGATCGCCGTGATCGTCGGATCCACCTATGCCGTGGTGCATATCGCGGGTCGATCACGCTGGCTGGGTGTGCTGTTGGCCACCGGAGTGGGGCTGAACACGGTGGTGTTGGCCTTCGTCGGAAACACCTACCTCACCGGCACGATCCTGGCGGTCACCTTCGCCCTGCTGGCCCTCGCCGTCTCGCTCCTCGGCAGCGCCGCCCACCGCGGCAGGGGCATTGCAGGGTCGCCACGATGGGTAACCCCGCTGGTAAGTGGTCTCCTCGCCGGTTGGTTGATCATGCTCAACCCGTATGCGTTTCTCCTGGGTACCGGCCTGTGGATCGCGGTCCGAACCGTGGCGCTCGTCCGCTTTCCTCTTCAGCGATGGAAATTGTTGGCTGTCGATACCGGTAGTGCACTTGTGGGTGCCGCCGCGGCCTTCACTGGCTTCTGGCTCGCAGGCCTAGCCATCTTCCCGGGGCGCAGCTGGTGGGGCACCTACCTGGAGTGGAACGATCGACTCGATTACACGGTCTTCATCGGTGATGCCACCACCTGGCAGCGCGATACCGCCTTGGTCGTGGTGGTGCTGGCGTTGTTCGCCTCGATCATCGCCGTACTTGCCCAGCCACGACACCGATGGGCGTGGGCCGCCCTCGCCCTGTCCACCGCGAACATCGTGCTCACCGCGCTGCTGATGGTGGTGCTCACCGGACCATGGTTGGAAAGTCCGACATATGTGGCCAAGTTGTGGCCGGGGGCGTTGCTGTCGCTAGTGCTGGTGTTCACCTCGATGTCGCCGGGAACACGCGAGGGAAAACCGCTGTTCCCCGCCATCACCATCACGAGCGTGGTGGTGATAGTTCCGGTGCTTGCGTGGAGCGGGCGTTTCGATGGCACCGTGCCGTTGCCCCTGGGCTGGGCTATCGGTGCCGGAGCGCTTGGGTTGACTGCCGGGGTGGCCATGACCGTGCGCCGCCACTGGAATTCCGCAGTGGCCGTGCTCCTTGCTGCGAGCATCATCACGACATTCACCGCAGCCCAGTTCCTGCAAAACGGTCGAGGGCTACTGGGGATCTACGGCCAATACCCGTTCCGCTCGGCCTTCGTCGACTTCTCCTTCGATGAGCAGATGGCTACCAAGGTTGCTATCCAAGAATGGGTGCTGGCCAACACACGAGACGAAGACACCATTGCCATCTGGACCGACCCCGAACGGCTCACCGCCGATGTCGCCGGAATGCAACTGTGGGGCGGATTCAACCTGGCTACCCCGGAGGCAACCCTGGACCGCGAGACCACCGATCGTCTTGCCGAACTGCGGCCTAGCGTACTGGCGATGTATGCCCCCGAGGTCGCCCAGATCGAAGGTTTCTACGCATCGCTGCCACCTTGGTCGTTACCTTCGGAACTCGTGTGCACCAGCGAGCCCTACCTAGGGATCGGCACCGGCGAAGCTGTGACCTGCCTGACCCGCCTGACCTGGGTGGGCTGATTCAGCCGCGAACGAGTCCGCCAAGGTCACGCACCTTGCGGGTCGATTCGGACGTCCGGCGTACCTTCGAAAGCAACCAGCGTGACGGTGCATCCTGCGAAGCGGTGTCCAGACCCACTTGTTGATCAGCGGAGACTCGATAGTCGATAACCGGATAGTCGTCGATCACCAACCGACCTCGGCGAAGAGCGCTCAGACTCCACCAGCGATCGTGCAGCCAGCCCGCCGGAACACTCCAATCCGGCAGGCCCGATATGCGCACGGCACTGGCTCCACCGGTCGCTACCGAATGCCGGAGTGCATATGACATTTGGCGCCTGACCGGCCACGTTGAAAAGTCATCGGGAATCGGGAAACGTGAACGGATGGTTCCCGGTAATGCTGCGCCGTGTTCGTCGATCAGGAAACCATCGCTGGCCACCATCGCGGCCGCGCTGAGGGAGTCCAGGACAGCCACCTGGTGGGCGATCCGGTCCCTTCGCCAGATGTCATCGTGATCGCCAAGAATCGCGATGTCTGCGCCGAGACGCTGCGCAAGCAGCAATCCCTGAAGGAAGTTATGGGCGATCCGGGTCGCGGCATCCCGAGCACCACTCGTGGCGCGGTGCACCTCGAAACCTGCCTGCGTTAGTAACGCCGTGGTGTTGTCCTGGGAGTGGTCATCGACCGCCACGAGGATGTGCGGTGTGCTGGTTTGTTCGGCGATGGATTCCAGCGTTTGGGGCAGGTAGCGGTGCGAATCGTGGGTCACCAGGACCACGGCCACCGATGTCACGGCGAGCCTTGCGAGGAAAGAGTGGATCGGTTACGTGGAGCACCGGCAAGATCGCTGAGCATCTGCTCATAGGCATCGGCCACGGTCTCCCACTGGTAGGCCTCAGCGATGCGTTCGCGGCCTGCTTCGGCGAATTCGGCGAGCTCGGCATCGAGTTCACCTTCGGCGATCTCATCCAACAGCGTGGTCAGTTGCTCGGCGCTTGACCAGAAGAAGGCGTTGCCGGCTGTCACCTCGGCGTTGAACTCGCAATCGAAGGCAAGAACGGGTGCACCGGCTCCCATCGCTCGGAGCAGGCTCGGGTTGGTACCACCCACGGAATGGCCGTGGATATAGGTGCGGGCATTTGCGTACAACTGATCGAGCAGTTCGCGATCATAAATGCCACCGAGGAATCTGATCCGTGGATCATCGGCTGCTGCCTGCTGCACTTTGTCGATGTACCACCGCGAATAAGGAGCGCTTCCCACCACCACAAGTGGACGCGTCTCCTCGCTCAATCGGTAGCCGTGAACGGCATCGAGAACGTGATTTTCCGGCTCCATCCGGGCCACCACCAGGTGGTAGTCGCGCCGGATCAGATCCACCTCCTGCAGCCGATCGCTCCCTGGATCGATCACCTCGGCCCCGTAGGCGATCACTTGACACGGTCGACCATACGAGTGCTGTACATGATCGGCGATGGCATGCGCATCGGCCACCACCACGTCCCCGGAGCGCACCGCGGACTTCTCCGCCCACCGGTAGTACCGGGCCCCAGCGCCGCGCCACTTCTCCCGCTTGGACTCCAGGCCATCGAGATGGATCGCTACCGGAATCCCCGCAGCACGCAGCGGACGGATCAACGGGGCATTGCCGGCATTGAGCACCAGCGCCACATCCGGCTTGTCCTTGATGATCGCGCGGGCGGCGCTCACTGCTGTGTGACTCAAAGTCTCTGCCATGCGGTGCCGGATCGCCGGCAGGTTGACCAAGCGCATGCCTTCGAACTCGGTGATCGTCTGCCCGGGATTGCGGCAGTAGACCGTCACCTCGTGGCCGCGCGCGGCCAATCGTCGCCCGATCTCCTCCACCGCGGTCTCGAATCCGCCGTAAGTGGCCGGAACCCCTCGCGTTCCCATGATGGCGACCTTCACCCCGCAACGGTACTGCGAGGGAACACAGGCAGTGCGTTGCTACTGTGCCGCACGTGGAGGCCACGGCAACGTCAATCGAAGGCGCCTGGCTGTTCACACCCATCCTTCGGGAAGACGATCGCGGGCTTTTCCTGGAGTCCTTCAAGGAGTCGGTCTTTCATGAGGCCACCGGCCGCTCCCTCGACCTGCAGCAGATGAACATCTCCGTCTCTCGCTACGGAACGGTTCGGGGCGTGCACTTCGCCGATGTGCCGCCCGGACAAGCGAAGTACGTGCAGTGCTTCCAGGGCCGAATCCTGGACATCGTGGTGGATATCCGAGTGGGTTCCCCCACGTTCGGGCAGTGGGAGGCGGTGGAACTCGACAGCACCACCCGAAGCGGATTGTTCATCGCCGAGGGTCTCGGGCACGCATTCTGCGCTCTCACCGAATCGGTGACGGTCGGCTATGTGTGTTCAACCCCGTACGCGCCTGATCGCGAGCACGGGATACATCCGCTGGATAGGGATCTCGCGTTGCCATGGCCAACCGATGCCGATTCGGTCCTCTCGCCTAAAGATGCTGCGGCACCCGGTTTACGCGAAGCGGCCGCACAAGGTCTGCTGCCGGACTACTCTGCGTGCTCGCGTTGGTATCGACATTTGGCGAAGTCCCTTTCGCGGTAGGTACCCAACACGTGGCCACAGCCTGTCATCGCAAGAGTATGTGGGATCGGATTCGCTAGAGCCCGAGGAGTTCGGCTTGTCGATCGAAATTAGG
>CAZWIW010000067.1:0-8735 GCA_964634545.1 uncultured Rubrivirga sp. | reverse complement strand
ATCAGGCTGCGGTGTTGGCGGGCGCCGAGCGGATCGAGTGGCATCCGCCTACCGCCGACCCGGCGTCGGTTCTCCTGGATAGCAACTTGGTGGCAGTGCCATCCCGGACCGAAGGCCTTCCGCTGGTGATTGCGGAAGCGGGGGCGTGCGGCGTCCCGGTGGTAGCTACGGACTGCTCGAGCGGGGTCCGCCAACTCGTTGGTACGTGGGGTCGCTTAGCGCCGAGGGAGGACTCGCGAGCGCTGGCCGGCGTTCTCGATGCGGCGATGAGTGATGCGACCTGGCGTCGCGCCGCAGGAGAGCAGGCGCGCAGGGAAATGGAGCGCTACCGGGTGGATGCGGTGCTGGATTCCTGGGAACGGTTGATCACGCAGGTGTTGCAGTGAAGGCCGCTACAGATATTCGTTAGCGCGCGTGAGGTCCTCTTCGAAATCGACCTCCACGGCGAACAACTCGCCGATATCGACCGGGGTCACCCGCATGCCGTCCTTCTCTATTGCCAACTCGATGCCGCGCTCGAAGTAGTCGGATTCCGCGCACTCAGCCAACCGCGCGATGAGTGCAGGCTTGTCCGCTGCGCTCACGAAGTTGATGCCGACGGCCTCCCCGCGGGCATCGACCACCTGCTTGGACAGTTCGGCGACGAAGCCGTCGTCGTCGACGGTGTACTTGACCTCCTCCTCGGCAACGGCTGCTGTGTTGACGCAGATGAAACTGCGGTCTTTCTCCATCAAATCCCGCACCGACTCGAGTACCGCAGGATCGAAGACAACATCGCCATTCATCCACAACACACCGCCATCGGCGGAGAGCCGCAGTGCCTTCAGCAAACTGCGGTTGGTATTGGTTTGGTCGTATGCCTCGTTGTAGATGTACAGCACATCGGGAAAAGCTTCCAAAATCAGATCCAACTTGAAGCCGACCACTGTGGTGATCCGTAGGTTCTCACGGAACGTTGCGTGCAGGTTCTCGATCTGTTGCTGCATGATCGTGCGCCCGTCAGTTAGGGGCGTGAGGGGTTTGGGGAACGGTCGACCTAAGCGGGTTCCCATGCCGGCGGCGAGTATGACTGCTTGAGTGTTCACGAGGTCTCCTCACTCACCACTCGAACGCGTGTCAGTTCGCGCAAAGCGGTGTCGTGTTCGTCCATGGCACGCCTGAGCTCGGCCCAGAAACGGTTCGTGCTCTCACCCGGGGCGAGATCGTCGAAATAGTGCTGCCGCATATCAATGCGTGCCTGCGCCTGTTGATCATCGGATGCGACCACCGGTAGCTCGCTGGCCAGCGCTGCGATGTTCGTGGAGTCGATCACGTAGGCGGCTTTCGCGAGAGGTGATTCGGCCAGCAGGGCGGCGCGATTCGATCGGCGGTCGGTGAGCACGATCGGGGCGCCGGGTCGTAGATAGAGGAAATCCAAAGTGACCGATGAAACATCGGCGACCAGAACGTCTGTGCTGCGGATGACCCCGAGCATGTCGGCGTTCACCAAAGTCGCGTGACCCGCCTGCGGATCAGCATTCGCGGCAGCATCGATCATCCGAACGATCGATTGGTGTCCACTGCGGATTCCAGGGTCGTCGGAGTCGACCACACGGGGGTGGGGTTTGTAGATCACACGGGCGCTGGGCTGGGCGAGCAGTGCTTCCATGATCTGCGGCCCATATCGGTCGACCGAGGAGTAGTTGTTGGCATCGTCCTCGCCTTCCCAGGTAGGGGCGTAGGTGTACGTGGTGCGGGTTGATTCCGGGAGTGCTGGTTCAACTTCCAGATCGAGTTGGGGTCGGCCGACGCGCACCAGGTGCGATGAGTCGAACCACGCGATGGCGGCACGATGGCGATCAACCGCTGCCTGTCCGGCAACGAAGACTTTGTCGTAGGCCTTCGCCTGGTTACTCACCATGCAGATCTTGTCGCTCTCGCCATGGTTCACGTGAACATGCACGGCGCGCTGAAACGAGAGGGCCTGAAAGTTCGTCCATCCGTTGTTGACGTAGATCACGGTCCGGAAGTCGGCGCGATCCAACAGCGCCATCAAGTTCTCGTAGCGCGGCACGAGTACCACCCGCAAACTGGTGCGTCCCTTGAGAGCGTTGTACGCATCCACCTGGCGAACGATCACCAACGTTCGGTGGTTGGCTTGCTGCTCGAAGACCGGCAACCATTGGGTCAGTTGATAGAGCTTGGGAGGGCCGTCCGGAAAGTACAGCGCGATGTCGGCGTCCGGGATGTCCTCGAGGGTGAAACCCTCAGGGTCCACCTGGCCGAATTCGCGCATCCTGCGCGCCACACTCCGAGCCGCGCGCTTACCTTGGCGGCTCAGCCAGGAGTCGGTCGTGGGGGTAGTAGGCACAGTTGGCCTATCGTAAAGGCCGTGCGCTCCCTCTGGGAGCACCGTCAGGTGCTCCGCATGTTGGTCTTGCGGGACCTGCAGAAGAAGTACACCCGCTTCCGCCTGGGCTACCTATGGACCCTGCTGGAACCGCTGGGAATGAGCCTGGTGCTCTGGCTGGTCTTCTCGGTATTGCTAGGCGCGCGCGCCCTGGGGTTGCAGCCGTACCTGCTGTTCTTGTCCGTTGCCATCTTGCCGTGGTGGTGGTTTGCCACCGGTATCGGAGCGTCCACACGCATCTGGCGTCGCACCGGAGGGCAACTGCGAATCAGCACGCTGCCCACTCAACTGTGGGTCATGCGCACCATGCTCGTCGCCTTGATCGAATTCATCTTCTCGCTGCCGGTGATCTTGCTGGGAATCGCCCTGACCGGATTCCTACCTGGGCCGCTGATCGTGCTGTTCCCGGTTGGGATCCTCGTCCAGTTCCTCCTCATGTACGGCCTTGCGCTGCTCATCGCCTCGGCATCGGTGGTGTTCCCCGACGTAGCACGGCTCGTGCGCATCGTGATTCGCGCGATGTTCTATCTGTCGCCGGTGCTGTACTCGGTCTCCAACATTCCTGCCGGTGCACAGTTCTTGGCATCCTTCAACCCACTGGTCGGTGTGCTCGGGCTGTACCGCATCGGCTGGTGGCCAGAAGAAGCCTCGAGCGCGGTTGGCTATGCGATTTCCCTGGGTCTGTGCCTGTTCATCTTCGTGCTCGGCTTGGTTACCTTCAGGAAGTTCGAACCGCGGATCTTGAAGGAGGTGTGAGGTGGCGCGGGTAGCGATCGATCGTGATCTCGATGCAGTGGTGGAGTTCTCCGGCGTCTCCTTGCGGATGCCCCGGCATCGTCGTCGTCGGGGAAGCGGGCGGCGCCAACGACTTCGGCGGATGGCCGGCGAGGTACGGCGCGATGAGATCACCGCGCTTACCGATGTGTCCTTTCGTATCGAACCGGGTGAATCGGTTGCCGTCGTCGGGCCGAAGGGTCCCGGCCGACAGGCCCTGCTGCGGCTGGCGGCCGGGACCTTGCGTCCGGACGAAGGAACCGTTCGACGCAGCCGCCCCATCGTGCCGATGATCGAAGTGGCGCGTGCATTCGCGCGCATGTACACGATCCGGCAGAACATCTACATCGTCGGTGGTCTGCTGGGTATGACGCCCGCACAAATCGAGGAGAAGCTCCCGGAGATCGCCGAGCGCGCCGGTGTGTCCAACATGCTCGGCCGGTATTTGAACGCCGCACCACCCACCGTGCGGCAGAAACTCGCATGGACGATCGCGATGTCGGTCGAAGCGGATGCCTACGCGATCGACCAGACGCTGGTGGTGGGGGAGCGGGCGTTCCGGCAGGAGGCGTGGACGCACGTGGACAACCTGCGCGAGCAGGGCGCCACCTTCATCATCTCGTCCGATAGCCCGAAGCAGTTTCGCCGGTTCTGTGACCGCGCGCTATACATCGCCGATGGCCGGCTGGTGGCCGACACCACCGTCCCGGAGGCGCTCGCCGCCATGCGCGCCGCCCGACAAGCCGCGCGAGAGCCCGATGAGGCAGGCGAGTCGCAATAGGCTGTTCGGCATGTCCGAGGCGGTGCACACACCCCTGCTTCCGGCAGCATCGGCCATTCCTGCCGACGGCGTACTGCTGCATATCGGCGTGCACAAGACAGGAACCACGGCGATCCAGGCGGCGCTCGCCGATGCTCGCCCGGATCTGCTCGCGCACGGTGTGCGGTATCCCGGGAAGTTGCAAGCTCAGCACCGTGCGGCCCTAGCCTTGCTCGGCCGGCCGTGGGGGTGGAACTCCCGAGGGGGATCGGTAATGGACCGCCGACACTTCGATGCATTGGTCCGACGATCGACCAAGCACGATGGCCGGGTAGTCATCAGTAGCGAGTTCTTCTGCGAAGCACCGGAGGACAAGGCGCGCGAAACAGTCGAGGCTCTCGGCGGTAATGACGAGGTGACGGTTCTGGTCACCTTGCGCAACCTCGGCAAACTGTTGCCTTCGTCCTGGCAGCAGTACCTGAAGTACGGGCTCACCACCCCGTACGAGAAGTGGCTTGAGGACGTTTTCGCTACCCCTGGATCGTCGAAGATCTCACCGACCTTTTGGCGACGTCACGACCATGGCGAGGTGCTGACTCGATGGGCATCGGCTGTCGGGGCGCAGAACGTGAACGTGCTCGTGCTTGAGGATGTCGACCGCAGTGCGCAATTCCACACTTTCGCGCAACTGCTCGGAGTGCCCGAGGACATCCTCGTCTCGCGAATGGACCTGACCAGCAACAGATCGATGACGGCGGCGGAAGCCGAACTGCTCGTTCGGTTGAACAAGCGCATCAAGAAGCAGATGCAGTGGACGGACTACGTGCGGTTGGTGCGCCGAGGTGTTGCCCTGCGCATGGTTGAAGGTCGGGAGCCCGATCCCAGCGAACCGAAGTTGGCCACACCGGACTGGGCACTCGATGCTGCGGCCCAAGAAGGCCGGAAGTCGGTGGAGACCATCAAGAACCTCGGTGTGAACGTCTACGGCGATTTGGATGCCCTTGCCGTCCGTATCCCATCTGCTCCCCCGAATGCGGCAGCAACCGATGAGTTGCCGGTCGATGCCGCCGTTGCGGCCCTCGCTGCTGTCATCGAAGCCAGCCAGGAGGACCCCACGGCACGTGAGCTCGCGGGCCGGACGTGGCGACAAGCCCGCAAGGACGGGTTCACCTCGCTGTTGCGGAAAACCGACTCGTGACGGGCGGGACGTCCGTCGTCGAGGTGGGCGCCGGCTCGCTCGACGGCACCGAAGGTGTCGTGCCGCAACTTCAGTCTCTGGAATCTGCGCTGGAATCAGCGTCGACGGCAGGGGAGAGAGTTGTGGTCCTTGCCGCCGATCTCATCACCGTGAACAGCGCTTTGGCGCCGATCGACGACGACCCCTTCGC
This sequence comes from uncultured Rubrivirga sp., assembly GCA_964634545.1. Classification (GTDB taxonomy): domain Bacteria; phylum Actinomycetota; class Actinomycetes; order S36-B12; family S36-B12; genus S36-B12. The sequence continues at coordinate 3,424 of CAZWIW010000067.1, read as the reverse complement.
CCCATCCAGCGTGCTGGTAGCAGCCGATCCACAAGGGGATCTCTTGGTGCACCACCACACCGTCATTTCGGGCGGGACGTCGTTCTTCGAGACAGCCGATTCGACCCACCGAAGTGTCGGCGCGCTTGTGATTGCACCAGCGGATATCGAGGCCGCACGAACTGCCACCGGTGAACTGCGCGAGGCAGTGCAATCGGGCGAAGTCGAGGTCGGGGACTCGGAGATCGTGGAAGCCGTCATCGTCGCGCTCGTGCGAAGCCGCATCTCGCTGCGGGCCGTGGAGATCGTCGATGTCCCGTGGTTTCGCTCACCGGCCGATCCTCAGCAGGCGATCGACACGACGTCGGCTGTCTCTAACGCGCGCGTGCGGGGATTGCTGGCCAACCGAGTGGATGACGGCTTCTATTCGACATTCGTCGTTCGCAAAGCTTCTAAGCCACTGACCAGGCTAGCTTTGCGTCTGGGCTTGAGCCCGAACACGATCACCGGGATCTCATTTGCCATCGGACTGCTGGCGGCCGCGCTCTTCGCCACCGGACAGTGGGGCTGGATTCTGCTGGGAGCAATTGCGCTGCAGGTCAGTTTGATCGTCGATTGCGTCGATGGGGAAGTGGCGCGAGCCACCCGGAAGTTCACGGCATTGGGTGCGTGGCTGGATGCGGCCACCGATCGGGTCAAGGAGTTCGCTGCCTACGGCGGATTAGCGATCGGTGCGGCGACCGCGGGTATCGACGTTTGGTGGATCGCGATCACCTTGATCGCGCTGCAAACCACACGCCATGTTTCCGACTATGACTTCGCCCGGATCCAACGGTTGCGGGAAGCGAGTCTGCCGCTTGTGGACATTCGCCAGCGCAGCGATGATCGGCAACCCGCGCGCGGAGGACTTGCCGGAGCTATGCAGGCATCGGCGCGAATCAACCGGCGCTCCGCGGTGCGCTGGATCAAGAAAGTCGTGCATATGCCGATTGGCGAGCGGTGGCTGCTACTTAGTGTGCTCGCCGTAGTGGCTGGACCGGCGTGGGCGCTTGGTGGTTTGCTCATCGCCGGTGTTATTGCACTGGCCTACGTTGTTGCCGGCCGAATCGCCCGAACGCTCACCTGGACTGGTGCTACGCCCGGAGACGGCGCTTGGGTGCTGCGCACACAACTCGACGCAGGGCCGATCGCCGCGGCGATTGCGCGCATCGTTCCTGGGTTCCAACTCCAGATGCGGGGCCGTTTCGCTTGGAGCGGCCCCGCGCTCCTGCGTGCACTCGAACTCACAACCATCGCCCTGCTCGTGACGATCGGATCGAAAGGCCTGCAACCGCTGGCGTTCTGGATCCTGTTCGCCATCGCTTACCACCACTACGACACCCTGTACCGCTCGCTGCAAGGAGCAATGCCGCCCCGATGGCTGACCTGGCTGGGCTTCGGGTGGGACGGTCGGATCGTCGTCGTTGGTGTCATCACGCTGGGGCTGGCCGCATCCCTCACAGAAGCGAGCCTCACCGTGCTGTTGGGATGGTGGGCTCTATGGTTCGCGGGCGTGGCGTCTATCCAATGGTTGCGGAGTAGTAGATGAGCGAGGAAGCGGTTGATCGGCCCGATCGCCCGACCGTCGCCCAGGTGCGCCAGGTCTGCCAGCCCGATGCGGTTCGCATGCGCGCGAACTCCGAACATTGGGTTGCCGACGTCTACCTGCGCGACATCTCCCCGTACCTGACGCGCCTGTTGCTACGCACGTCGATCTCGGCGAACGGCGTGACCGCATTGATGATCCTGACCGGTGTTGGCGCTGCCGCGGCGTTACTCATTCCCGGACTGCCCGGCGTTTTCCTCGCGGCGATCCTCGGCCAACTGCAGATGCTGTGGGACTGCAGCGACGGCGAGGTCGCGCGTTGGCGGCAGACGTCTTCGCCCAAGGGGGTCTTCCTCGACCGTGTTGGCCACTACCTGACCGAGAGCCTGATCCCCATCGCGCTAGGTCTGCGCGCCGCGGGTTTTCCGGACGCCGATTGGCTCGACACGCCCTGGCCGTTCATCGGTGCGCTGCTGGCCGTGCTCGTGTTGTTGAACAAGGCGCTCAATGACATGGTGCACGTATCGCGTGCCTACAACGATCTACCCAAACTCGCCGACGCCAAGGGTGTCGGAACACCGCAAGCCTCCGGAGTGCGTCGGCTGCGCAGCCTGGCCCGCTTTTTCCCGTTCTACCGCGCGTATCACTCGGTGGAACTCACGTTGCTGGCATTGGTGGCCGGGATCGTCGATGCGTTCCTCGGTGACCTCGGCGCCACACAATTCCTCGTTGCTGCCCTTGCCATATTCGCGGTGATCACGGTGATCGGGCACTTCCTCGCGATCGTCTCCTCGAGCAAGTTGCGCGAATGAGAACCGATATCGGCGTTGTCATCTTGACGATGGGGCAGCGCCCCGAAGATCTGCGTCGCGCTATCGACTCGGTTCTTGCCCAGCAGGACGTGCAGGCGGAGATCGTCGTCGTTGGAAATGGCTGGGAGCCGATCGGAATGCCGGCAGGTGTGCGCAGCGTTCACCTCGCCGAGAACGTCGGGATTCCTGCGGGGCGTAACGCAGGGGTCACGCATGTGGGCGGCGACCTGCTGTTCTTCCTCGATGACGATGCCTCGCTGCCGGATCCGTATTTCCTGGCATCGATAAAGGGGCGTTTCGATTCCGACGCCGAACTTGGCTTGATCCAGCCGCGCGTGGAAGATCCGACCGGGCTGGAACCACCCGGACGCTGGGTGCCGCGACTTCGCGTTGGCGATCGCACCCGCTCCGGACCGGCCACCACCTTGTGGGAAGGCGCGACCGCCATCCGACGCGCAGCTTTCAACGCAGCAGGCGGGTGGCCCGAGGAGTTCTTCTACGCGCACGAGGGCATCGACTTGGTGTGGCGGGTATGGGATGCGGGCTTCACCTGCTGGTACGCCGGCGATCTCGTTGTGCACCACCCGGTGATCAACCCGCTGCGGCACGAAGAGTTCTATCGGATGAACGCACGCAACCGCGTGTGGTTGGCCCGGCGCAACCTGCCCGCACCGTTGGAGCCCGTTTATGTCGGCAGTTGGGCGTTACTTACCGTTGCTAGGGTCCGCAAACGTGAAGCCCTGGGCGCCTGGTTCGCCGGATTGCGTGAGGGCATCCGTGTTCCACCTGCCGAACGCCGTCCCATGCACTGGAGCACGGTGTGGCGGATGAGCAAGGCCGGTCGGCCGCCCGTCGTGTGAGAGGGGTTCGAGTCTTCGCCAGCGTGGCGGTATCAGTTTTGGTTTTGATGCTGACGGCGAACTTGGCGCTAGCGCCGAAGCCAGCGGCGGGTGACGGATCCTTTGTTGCTCCTGATTACCCGAATCCGAATTGCATCTTTGAGTTCACGGTGGGGGGGCGTTACCAATCAGCTCGCTATCCCGCCCCA
>CAZWIW010000066.1:1679-8830 GCA_964634545.1 uncultured Rubrivirga sp. | reverse complement strand
GCCTCGCCGTGCTGCGCGCCATCGTCGAGGACTACGTCGCCACCCACGAGCCGGTGGGATCCAAGGGGCTGGTCGAGCGCCACAACCTAGGTGTCTCGCCGGCCACCATCCGCAACGACATGGCGGCGCTGGAGGACGAGGGCTACATCACCCACCCGCACACCAGCGCCGGTCGTGTGCCGACCGATCGCGGCTACCGGCTTTTCGTGGATCAGATTTCCGACGTCAAGCCGATGAGTGCCGCCGAGCGCAAGGCGATCGAACGCTTCCTCGGCGACGCCGTGGATCTCGACGACGTCATGGCCCGCACCGTCCGCCTGCTCGCCCAACTCACCCAGCAGGTCGCGCTCGTGCAGTACCCCTCATTGCAGCGCAGCAGCGTGCGGCACGTGGAGCTCATCGCGGTCAGTGAAACCCGCGCCATGCTCGTGGTGATCATGGACACCGGCCGAGTCGAGCAACGAGTCATCGAGTGCGCCGAACCGCTTTCCGAAGACGTCCTCGGCGATCTGCGCGCCAAATTGAACGCCGCTGTTGCCAATAAGCCCTTCGCGTTCGTCCCCGAGGCCCTGCAAGACCTCGACCAGACGTTCGCGCCGGAAGATCGAACCCTCGTCCAAGCAGTGATGTCCGCGGTTCTTGAAGCCGTTACCGAACGGCTTGAAGAGCGCGTGGTGCTCGGGGGCACCGCCCATCTCGCGCGCTACCAACAGTCCTTCCCGATGGCGATCCAGCCCGTGCTCGAGGCCCTCGAAGAGCAGGTGATCTTGCTGCGCCTGCTCGGAGAGTTGTCGATCGAAAGCCCGGTCACGGTGCGCATCGGCCAAGAGACCGAGGTGCAAGGACTCGAGTCCACCTCGGTGGTCACCGCAGGGTACGGTCGCTCGCAGCAACCGGTAGCGTCCTTGGGCATCGTGGGTCCTACCCACATGGACTATCCGGGAACCATGAGCGCGGTGCACGCGGTCGCGCAGTACGTCAGCAAAATCCTCAACGGACAGTAGGTGGCTGTGGCAACGGACTACTACGCCCTCTTGGGTGTATCTCGCGATGCGTCCGGCGAGGAGATCAAGAAGGCCTACCGCCGTTTGGCTCGCGAACTACACCCGGACGTGAACCCCGATCCGGAGCACCAAGATCGCTTCAAGCAGGTGACCGCCGCCTACGAAGTCCTCTCCGATCCGGAGAAGCGACAGATGTACGACATGGGTGGCGATCCGCTCAGCCAAGGAGGCGGCTTCGGTGGTTTCGGGGCTACCGGATTCGACTTCGGCGACATCATGGACGCCTTCTTCGGCGGTGGGGGCAGCCGCTCCCGCGGCCCGCGCACCCGCGCGCGGCGTGGTCAAGACGCCCTCGTGCGCATCCAGATCGACCTACCGACCGCCGTCTTCGGCGGTGAGCGGGAGATCACCGTCGATACCGCCACCACCTGCACCACGTGCGCCGGCTCGGGCTTGTCGGAGAACAGCCAGGTCGAGACCTGCGTGATGTGCAAGGGGGCTGGCGAGATCCAATCGGTGCAGCGCAGCTTCCTCGGTCAGGTCATGACCTCTCGGCCCTGCCCGCAATGCCAAGGCTTCGGCACGACCATCCCGCACCCGTGCACCGAATGCTCCGGCGAAGGACGCGTGCGCACCCGACGCAATTTGACGATCAGGATTCCACCGGGCGTCGATACCGGAACCCGGATTCAACTCCAAGGTGAAGGTGAAGTCGGCCCGAACGGTGGCACTGTCGGCGATCTGTTCGTCGAGATCGTGGTGGAACCGCACCCGGTCTTCGAGCGCAACGGCGATGAACTGCATTGCGTTGTCGCCATCCCGATGGCGTCGGCGGCGCTGGGCACCATGGTGCAGTTGGACACCCTGGACGGCCCAGAGGAACTCTCAGTTTCCCCCGGAACCCAAACGGGCGAGACGATCACCTTGCGCGGCAAAGGCGCGGCGCGGCTTCGCGGCGGTGGTCGCGGTGACCTATTCATCCACGTCGATGTGCAGGTGCCTACGGGGCTCGATGCCCGCCAGCAGGAATTGCTGCGCGAGTTCGCCGATCTTCGCGGAGAGCAGGCTGTGCATACCGTGCAATCGAAGGCGAACCCTGAGGGTGGCGGGCTCTTCGGCCGGTTGAAGGACGCGTTCAGTTCGCGGTGAGTGCACCCACTTTCCTGATCGATCCGCAGCAGGCAGCCCTGGCGGAAGTCGGTCAGCGCCTCACTCTCGATGGACCCGAGGGGCGGCACGCCGTTGCCGTGCAACGGCTGCGCGCCGGGGAGCGGATTGATCTCGTCGATGGGCAAGGCCGGCGCATTGAAGGTCGCATCTCTGGCCGAGTCGCCGAAGCTCCCAGCAAAGATTCGTGCCTCGTCGAAATCGACCACGTGGTCGATGAACCCGCGCCCCGGCCCCTCATCACGGCGGTCCAAGCGATCGCCAAGGGCGAGCGCGGTGAACTCGCGGTGCAGATGCTCACCGAGACCGGGATCGATGTCATCGTTCCCTGGCAAGCGGAGCACTCCATCGCCCGATGGGAGGGCGAACGCGGGGCCAAGCACCGGGCCAAGTGGCAGGGCACAGCCCGCGAAGCGGCCAAGCAATCCCGCCGGTCGTGGATTCCCCCGATCGAACCGGCGGTTGGCACTGCGGCGGTGGCCGATCTCATCGCGAACGCCGGCATTGCGCTGGTGTTCGACGAGGAAGCCACCACACCCCTCACCTCGTTGGACATCTCCTCGGTGCATGACGTCCTCCTCGTCATCGGCCCCGAAGGCGGGCTCAGTGCCAATGAACGTGCGGCCTTCGCCGATTCGGGAGCCGATCTGGTGCGGCTAGGGCCGACCGTGCTGCGCACCTCGACCGCCGGTGTCGCGGCGCTAGGAGCGGTCATGGCGCGGACAGGGCGGTGGTAGGCGAATGCGGACCATGGGAGGATGCAGCGGTGGCTGACTGCCTGTTCTGCTCGATGGTGGCGGGGGATATCCCGGCCGACGTCGTGCTGTCCACCGACGAGGTACTCGCGTTCCGTGACATCGCCCCGCAGGCACCCACCCACGTGCTCGTCATCCCCAAGGCTCACTACGAGAACGTCGGTGAGTTGGCCGCTGCAAATCCCGCCCTCGCCGGCGCCGTCGCAAATGCTGCGCGCCAGGTCGCCGAAGCCGACGGCATCGGCGATGCGTACCGCTTGGTGTTCAACACCGGGGCCGGTGCCGGACAGTCCGTGTTCCATGTCCACGGACACGTCCTCGGCGGACGCGATATGACGTGGCCACCCGGATGAGCAGTCCCGCGAGCAGCGCCCACGCGCACACCACCATCGAGATCCCCGGATCGCAGCCGATGGTCGCCTTGCTCGGCCCGGGCGATGAGTACCTGCGCTTGATCGAAGCGGCGTTCCCTGACGTTGACATCTTGGTGCGCGGCAACGAGATGAAACTCGATGGTTCGGCCGAAGAGGTCGGTGTCATCGACTCCCTAGTTGCCGAGATGCTCGCGATGCTGCGCACCGGCCAAGCCCTCACCACCGAGTCGGTCGAACGATCCATCTCGATGATGCGTTCGGGCACCCGGCCGACCGAGGTGCTCACTGCGAACATCCTCAGCAATCGCGGTCGCACCATCCGCCCGAAGACTCTCAACCAGAAGCGCTACGTCGATGCCATCGACAACAACACCGTGGTCTTCGGCATCGGTCCGGCCGGCACCGGCAAGACCTACTTGGCGGTGGCGAAAGCCGTGCAGGCGCTGCAAGCCAAGCAGATCACCCGCATCGTGCTCACTCGTCCGGCGGTGGAGGCTGGTGAGCGTCTCGGTTTCCTGCCGGGCACGCTCAGCGAGAAGATCGATCCGTACCTGCGTCCGCTGTATGACGCCCTGCACGACATGATCGACCCGGATTCGATCCCGCGGTTGATCACCACCGGCACCATCGAGATCGCTCCGCTGGCCTACATGCGCGGGCGCACCCTCAATGATGCGTTCGTGATCTTGGACGAGGCGCAGAACACTTCCGCCGAACAGATGAAGATGTTCCTCACCCGCCTTGGCTTCGGTTCCACCATGGTGGTCACCGGAGACATCACCCAGGTGGACCTTCCCGGAGGCACGCAAAGTGGGCTGCGGGTAGTCAGTGAGATCTTGGAGGGCATCGACGATGTCGCCTTCTGTCGCCTGACCTCGCACGATGTCGTGCGGCACAAACTGGTGGGGAGGATCGTCGAAGCGTACGACCGCTACGACGCTAAGAAACAACCATGACTCTTCCGAGTATCACGGTCGACGACGACACCGGCTCGTCGCTCGACCTCACCGCGCTCAGCGATCTCGCCGGCCACGCTTACACCGAACTGCACATCCATCCCGATTCCGAACTTGGGATCACGCTCGTGGACACCGAGCGGATGACCACCCTGCACGAGGACTGGATGAACGAACCCGGCCCCACGGACGTGCTCAGCTTCCCCATCGACGAACTCACCCCCGGCACCAGCGAGCAACCCGCGGGCCCGGGGATCCTCGGTGACATCGTCATCTGCCCTGACTTCGCCAAGAGCGACGCTGAGGAATCCCACCGGACACTCGACCAACACGTGCGGTTCCTGACAGTCCACGGCTTGTTGCATCTGTTGGGATACGACCACGCCACCGAGGAGGACTACGCGCAGATGTTCACTGTGCAAGATGAGTTGCTTGCCAGTTGGGAGGCAACCCGATGAACCTGTGGCTCTTGCTGCTGGCTGCGGCCTTGATCGTCCTTTCGGGCTTCCTCATTGCCGCCGAAACGGCTATCGCCCGCGTTTCACGCACTCGCCTGGATGAGTTGCGCAAGGAAGGCAACGGCAATCAGGCGAAAGTGGAACGGCTGCTGCCGATCCTGAATGACCGTGCGCGCTATGTGAACGTGCTGTTCTTCTTGTCGACCATCGCGAACGTGACCGCGGTGATCATCGTCGGATACACAGCAGTTCGTGCACTCATCACTTCCGATGGCTGGTCCACCTGGTTGGCCATGCTCGTGGTCATCGCGATCATGGTCGTGATCGCCTACGTGGGACTGGGAGTGGCTCCTCGCACCCTCGGGCGCCAGCACGCCGACCGCATCGCGTTGATCGCAGCGCGGCCCACCCGCTTCCTGGCCAGCGTCCTGGGACCTATCACCAATTTGCTCATCCTCATCGGCAACGCACTAACTCCCGGCAAGGGCTTCCGCGAAGGCCCCTTCGACACCGCCGCGGAACTGCGCGAGATGGTCGATCTCGCGCGGGCGGATTCGCTGATCGAAGACGACGAAAGCAAGATGATCCACTCGGTCTTCGATCTGGGGAGCACTTTCGCCAAGGAGGTGATGGTGCCGCGAACCGAGATGGTCTTTATCGAGCAACACAAGACGCTGCGCCAGGCCATCAGTTTGAGTTTGCGCTCCGGTTTCTCGCGCATCCCGGTGATCGGCGAGAACGCCGACGACATCGTCGGTGTGGTCTACCTCAAGGACATGGTTCGGCGGAGTTTCGAACACCGCGATGCCGAACGCGCCGAGAGCGTCGAATCATTGATGCGCTCGGCCTACTTCGTGCCCGATTCCAAGCCCGCTGACGAACTGCTGCGCGACATGCAAACGGCGCGCGTGCACTTGGCGATCGTGGTCGACGAATACGGCGGCACTGCGGGACTGGTCACCATCGAGGACATCCTCGAGGAGATCGTCGGCGAGATCGCCGATGAGTACGACACCGCAGCCCCGGAAGTCACCCAGCTCGATGAGGACAGCTACCGAGTAATGGCGCGCATGAACATCGACGATTTCGCTGAACTCATCGACATCGAGGTCGATTCCGAAGAAGAGGGCGTGGACACCGTCCTTGGTCTCATGGCCAAAAGGCTCGGCCGGGTTCCGATCCCCGATGCTGAGGTGACCGAAAGCGGTTGGCAACTTCTTGCCGAGCGCGGCGCCGGCCGCCGCAACCGCATCGGCACGATCCTGGCCACCCGCATCGCAACCCCGGAAACCCCGGAGGAAACCGGCGACGATGACTGACCTGACCGAGGAAGACACCAAACTCATCGCGCTGGCCAAGCAAGCGCGCGCCCGCAGTCAGGCGAGCGAGGGCGCAGCCGTGCGCGATGACACCGGCCGCTCCTATAGCGGCGCGACCGTGGACCTTCCCTCGACGAAGTTCACCGCGCTGCAACTCGCGATCGCCCAGGCGGTAGCCGCCGGCGCCCGGGATATCGAAGCCGCGGTCGTCATCACGAGCGCCGCGGAGATCCCCACCGATGCGATCCGCGATGCCAGCAGCACCCCCACGCCCTTGCACCTGTGCTCGCCGCGCGGCGAGGTCACCGCGTCGACTACCGTCGAACCACGGGGCTGACGAAGGAAACGGGCAATGAAGATCACCGACTATGAAGCACTCAGCTTCGATTGCTACGGCACTTTGATCGATTGGGAGGCCGGCATCGGCACGGTGCTGCGCGATTGGGCCGACCGTCGCGGGTTGGACATGAGCACCGAGGACCTGCTCGTCGCCTACGCCGGGCAAGAGGCCGAGGCCGCCCGCAACCACCCCACCGATCCCTACCCCTCGATCTTGTCCCGAGCGATGCGCGGCCTGGGTAAGGAACTAGGCACCGAGGTCTCCTTCGACGATTCCCACGCGCTGGCCACCTCGGTGCCCGATTGGCCGGCCTTCCCCGATTCCCAAGAATCGCTGCAGCGCCTATCCCAGCACTTCAAACTCATCATCTTGTCCAATATCGACAACGACGGATTCGCCGCCAGCAACGCCAAACTCGGCGTCACGTTCGATGCGATCCTCACCGCGGAGGACATCGGTTCCTATAAGCCGGCCGAAGGCAACTTCGATGCCCTCGATCACCAAGTCGATTCGATGGGTATCCCGCGCGACAAGCTCCTGCACGTGGCGCAGAGCCTGTTCCACGACCACGTTCCGGCCAAAGCCCGCGGCATGGCCACCGTGTGGATCAACCGCCGCCACGCCGATCCCGGTTGGGGTGCCACCCCCAACCCCCAAGCCGATGTCACCCCGGATTGGACGTTCACGTCGATGGCCGAGTTCGCCGACGCGGTCGAGTCCGGCCGGGCATGACCGACACCGCCAGCGCCAACCACACCAGCGGCTTCGCGACCTTCGT
>CAZWIW010000066.1:0-1579 GCA_964634545.1 uncultured Rubrivirga sp. | reverse complement strand
GCCCAAGGCCTCGCCGATCAACTCGGCTTCGAGTTCGCGCAGATCGTGCCCGTCTCCGCCAAGAACGGCAACAACATCCAAACTCTCACCGATCTGCTGATCGAGGCGATGCCCGAGGGCCCGAGCTTGTATCCCGAGGACGAGATCACCGACGAACCAATCGACATCACTATCGCCGAATACATCCGCGAAGCAGCGCTGAAGGAAGCCCGCGAAGAGCTTCCGCACAGCATCGCGGTGGTGGTCGAGGAGATCGTGCCCCGCGAGGACCGCCCCGAGGGCAAACCCCTCACCGACGTCCGCGCCGAGATCTACGTGGAGCGCGACAGCCAGAAAGCCATCGTGATCGGCAAGAAGGGCTCTCGCCTGAAGGAGATCGGCGCCACCTCGCGCCCCCACATCGAAGCCCTGCTCGGCACCCCCGTATTCCTCGACCTGCACGTCAAACTCGCCAAGGACTGGCAAAAGGACCCCAAGCAACTGCGCCGCCTGGGCTTTTAATCCGCATCTACGAAGTGTCAGTGGTCGGACCTACGTTGGTGCGATGAAGGTCACCTTGGACATCGACGATGATCTGTACGCCCACATCGAGGCGCTTGCTTCAGCCAGCGGGCGCTCGGTTGCCGCGGTCATTGAGGAGGCTCTCCGACGAGTGCTGAGCGAGTATGCCCAGGCAAATAGGCCAATCGAAATGCCAGTCTCCAAGGAGACCGGCTGGGTTCATCCGGGCATCGACATAAACGATGCACGCGGCGTCCGCTAAATCCCGAGCTAGAAGGGGCAAAGCCATACATTTCCCTCTACAAAGTTCGCAAACATGCCCCTAAAAGGTCTGCAAATATGCCCCTGAAGAGTCCGCAAGTGTGCCCCTCGGGCAGCGGGTGAGCGGAAATTGGGGTGGCAATTCCCCAGTAGTTGGTCGCTCAGCCTCTTCGAGGGTGTTCCAATATATAGGTATTTGCGTACATCTACCAATAAAACGTAACATGTGCGAGTGCGTAGTAATGCTGCAACCCAGCAGCGGCTAGGGGAGCGTTCAGGGCTCATCCGCAGCCGCGATGCGGTCCTGGCCGGAACGAGTAGGACTGAGTTGTCTCGGATGGTCCAGCGGGGTGAACTCGTCAGGGTCGCGCGCGGTGTGTACCAGCGCGTCGATGCTCAACCCGTCGATCCGGTTGCGGTGCTGTCGGTGACTCACCCTGACGCGGTGGTGTGCCTGCTGTCGGCCCTCGCAATGCATCGCCTAACCACGCAAGTTCCACGGCAGATGTGGATTGCGATCCCAAGCAAGGCGGCGGCTCCTCGCGTGGTTTCCCCGCCCCTGCAGATCGTGCGCATGAACGACGAGAACCTCCGCGTGGGCGTTCTGGACGCAACGGTCGACGGTGTTCTCGTGCGAGTGACGAGCCCCGCACGCACAGTGGCCGACTGCTTCAAGTTCCGTCGCCGTGTGGGTCTGGACGTGGCGATCGAGGCCCTGCGAACGGCTTGGGACGAGCGAGTGGTCACCATGGACGAGATGTGGTCAGCGGCCCAATCTGTGCGCATGTCCAATGTGATGCGCCCGTACCTGGAGTCA
>CAZWIW010000065.1:0-8836 GCA_964634545.1 uncultured Rubrivirga sp. | reverse complement strand
ACCGGCATGGTCACCTTCAACCTGTTCTCCGGGCTGTTGATGCTGTCGATGACCCAACTGAAGTCCAACGGTGAGCTGCTCCGCAAAGTTCACTTCCCGGCGTGGACTCCGATACTCGGGGCGAGCATGGTGCAACTGGTGCAAGTTGCCTTGGAGATCGTGGTGTTGATCGCGATGTACCTGTTCATCGGGAACATCGGCATCACGTGGCTCCTTGCTGTCCCGGTTCTCATCGCAACCGCGTTCTTCGGTCAAGGCATCGGCCTGATGCTCTCGGTGGTGAATGCCCGGTACGGGGATGTCCAATACATCGTCCAGGTGATCTTGCAGGCCCTGTACTTCCTTACTCCCATCCTGTATCCCCTCACGCTGGTCGAAGGCACCGCCGACTGGCTGGCCACTATCGTCAAGGCCAATCCGCTCACCTGGTTCGTGGAAACCATGCACCAGGTCATGTACTCCCTCGTGGTGCCGCAGTGGTGGGTGATCCCCGGTCTGCTCGTCTTCGGGTTCACCGTGTTCTGGGCGGGCTTCACCATCTTCAACCGCAGCAGCGAAGACATCGGGGAACTCCTATGAGCGTTCCTTACGCGGTGGAACTCGAAGGCGTGGGCAAACGGTTCCTACGCCACGCTGATCGGCGCAACACGCTCAAAGAGCGCATCGTGCGCGGACGCTCGCGAACAACCCAGGATTTCTGGGCCGTGAAGGATGTCAACGTCCAGATCCCGCAAGGCAGCGTGTACGGCCTCATCGGGCACAACGGATCAGGCAAGTCCACCCTGCTCAAGCTCATCACCGGCATTTACCGGCCAACGGAAGGACGCATTAGCGCCCAGGGCCGGGTAGCCGCGCTCATCGAACTCGGTGCTGGTTTCCACCCGGACATGACAGGACGGGAGAACATCCGTCTCAACGGCTCGATCCTCGGGCTGAGTAAGGCCGAGATCGAAAGCGCGATGGAAACGATCATCGACTTCTCCGGGTTGCGGGACTTCATCGATGATCCGGTCAAGCACTACTCCAGCGGTATGTACGTCCGCTTGGGGTTCTCGGTAGCGGTCCACATGAAGCCCGATGTCCTGCTGGTCGATGAAGTGCTCGCGGTCGGCGATGAGGAATTCCAACGCAAGTGCTTCGACCACCTTTACACCCTGCGCCGGCAGGGACGAACGATCGTGGTGGTCAGCCACGGCCTGGGCCAACTCGAGGGTCTATGCGATGAAGTCGCGTGGCTCGACCACGGCACCGTCCAGGAGATCGGACCGGCAACCGAAGTGATCGGTTCCTACCTGCACCAGGTCAACACCGAAGAGGCCAAGGCGAACGCCGACATCGCGGCAACCCGCGATGACACCACCATGCGAGCGGGCAGCGGCACCATCCGCAGCACCGGCGTGCGCCTGGTCGATGAAGCGCGTAACCCCATCAACCACACCGAAACAGGCACCACCTTCGGAATCGAAGTGGACCTGCACTGCTACGAGGAAGTCCTCGGGCCGAACGTCCGCCTGGCTTTCCAGCACGAAACCGGTGCGCTCGTCACCATGATGAGTAACCACCGGCACGGATTCGACTTCGGCCACATCGACGGGGAGCGGATGGTCACCGCGCTGCTCACCGACAATCCCCTGCTTCCGGGCCGCTACCGGGTGCACATCGACATCTTCGACCACACCGGCAGCGTGCTCATCGACAACTGGGACGACGCCTTGGAGTTCACCGTGCGCAGCCCGCGCGGCGAGATCGGGCAAGGGTTCGTCGAGTTGCCGTACACCTACGAGATCACCTGACCTTTCGCAAATGGACCTTCCCGAGTCGCACCCGCTGATCCGCGCCAAACGGCGAGCCGGCCGCGTGAAGCGCTACCTGAAGCGCAAATGGTGGGAACGCAATACCGGCAAGCAATACAAGGCATGGCTCGCCGACTCCTTGCAGCAGCCGCCAGGATCGATCGACAACGAAATCCCCATTTCAGTGATCGTCCCGGTTTTCAACCCCCCGGTTGGTTTCCTGCGCGAGTGCGTGGACAGTGTTATCCAGCAAACGGCGAGGAATTGGCAGCTCGTCATCAGCGATGACGGCTCAACCGAACCAGCCGTAACAGCCTTCCTGGACGCTCTCCACGCTGAACATGCCCTCAGCACCAAGGTCATCGTCCTGCGGGCGGAGAACGCTGGAATATCCGCTGCGCAGAATCGTGCATTGGAGCATGTCACCGCCGGTTATTTCGGCTGGCTGGATCACGATGATCGACTCAACCCACGCGCTATCGAACTGATGAGCGAGACCATCGCCGCCAGCCAGCAGTCCGTCCAGATCGTGTATTCCGATGAGGACAAGATCGACACCAAGGGGGAGCACTTCGAGCTGTACTGCAAACCGGACTTCTCACCGGAGTTGCTACTCACCCAGATGTACCTGTGTCACTTCACTGTCTTCGATACCGCGATGGTGCGCGCCGCTGGCGGGTTCCGCAGCGAGATGGACGGCGCGCAGGACTTCGACCTGGCCCTGCGCCTATTGCCGGACCTCACCAACGTCATCCACATCCCACTGCCGCTCTACCACTGGCGGGCGTGGAGTCAGTCCACCGCGTCGAGCATCGATGCCAAACCGTGGGCGCAGCAAGCAACCGCACGCGCCCAGCAGGCCTATCTCGATTCCACCGGTGGCGGCACCGCCCAACCCAGCAAGGTGCCCGGCTTGAACGAGGTGCACCCGACAGTTGCCGGGCGGCCACTGGTTTCGGTGATCATCCCCACGATCGGCACACGCAACCGTCGCGGCAATTCACGATTCGTCGATGACGCCATTCGGACGTTGCGCGAATGCGAAACCGCCGCCGATCTGGAGATCATCGCGGTCACCACCGGAGCGATCGACTCCATCACAGGCGTCGACCACCAGGTGGTCTACCAACCTCGCAGCGGTTTCAACTTCTCAGAGGCGGTCAACTACGGGCGCGAGCACGCCACCGGTGACTATCTGTTGGTCCTGAACGATGACACCACCGCCGATAGTCCCGACCCTGTGACCCGCATGCTGGAAATCGGCCAGCGAGAAGGTGTGGGAGCGGTGGGAGCCAAGTTGACCTACCCCGACGGCCGATTCCAGCACGCCGGGATAGTCCTGTTGCCCAGCGGGCCGACCCATGTCCATATCGCCAAACCGGGGTCTTCTCCGGGCTACTTCGGCTCGACCCTGACGCCGAGGAACTACTCGGCGGTCACCGCGGCAGCGATGCTCACCCCCGCCGAAGCTTTCGATCAACTCGACGGTTTCGACACGACGTTCGCGCGCGACTTCAACGATGTCGACTACTGCCTACGCCTCCGCGAGGCCGGATATCGCGTAGCGTGGACGCCCTACGCGCAGTTCACCCATCACGAGGGAGCGTCCATTGTGCGCAAGGCCGCCGACCCAACGGAAGCACGCGAATTCAATGATCGCTGGGCCAGCATCTGCGCGCGAGATCCGTACTATTCCCCAGCTTTGAATCCCCAACTCGAGCGCTTGTACGAGGCGCTGTAGATGAAACCCATGAGAACCCCTCGCGGGCGCACGTACATCGTCCTCGGTGATCCAAACGTTCTCACGATGGATCGGCTCTCCTCCCTAGAGAATCGCCTGGATAGCGATCCTCGGATCGCCAGCATTTCCGTGGTGGCCCACTCCGACCCTGGCCAGGAGTTCCTGCGAGCAACGGCACCAGCGGGATGCGCGGTGGTTGTTGCAACGGACACGCTTGCTCTCACCGGTGCTCTTGCAGAAGACCCCCGGGAGGATGACCTTCGTACGTGGGCCCAGGCCGCCTCCGAGCGGGGGCTGTGGCATGACTGGTGGCTGTCGAGTGCACCGGATGTCGCACGCGCACCGGTCTTCTGCGAACCAGCCGAGTTGGATCTCGCTGAAGCCAACGATCCCGCCTCGTCCGGCTACGCGGCACTGAGCCGCGAACACCTCGACCCGCAAGCCATCACGCTCACGATCGATGGCACCTGGCTGGGCCCCCACCAAACCGGTGCTCAAGTGTTGACCACGGCAGCTATCGAAGCCCTTGCTCGTCACGGGTCTGTTGCGCGAATTCGACTGACCGGCATCGATCAGCTCCCCGCCTACGCCAGCTCCCTAGCCGACCTTTCGGTGGTTGAAGTAGCAAGCGAACAGACCACAACCGCACCCACCGACATCGTCTGGTACCCCAACCAGATAGACCAACGCGTCGATATCTCCACAGCCCGAACACTCGGCCGCCGCGTTGTGACTACCTACCTGGACCTCATCGCCTACGACATCCCCCGCTACCACGCTTCCCCGGAAGCCTGGAGCGCCTACCGCGCATTACAGCGGCGCATCGCCTTGAGTGTGGACGGCATCACCACCATCAGCACCGATGTGGCGCAGCGACTACTCACCGAAACACCGCGGTTGAATCCCGAACGCGTTCGGCCGATCCCATTGGGCTTGGACCACATCAGCGCCGGGGCGCACGAACCGGGGGACGACATCGCTGATCTGGTTACCCACCTCGGCCCCCGACCCTTCGTACTCGTTCTCGGCAACGATTTCCACCACAAGAATCGTGACTTCGCGATCGAGGTGTGGGAGCAGCTCCTCGCTGAGGGCATCAACTGCGATCTGGTGCTCGCCGGGTTGCACGTGAAGTCCAGCAGCTCCCGGCAACGCGAAGAGGAACTCCTCGCCCAACACACCAACCTGCGCGGCCAGGCCCACACTGTGGGCCATGTGTCCCCGGAAAGCCGAGAGTGGCTGCTGGCCAACGCTGCAGCCGTGCTGTACCCCTCGAGCGCCGAAGGCTTCGGCTTCGTCCCCTACGAAGCGGCTGCTTTGGGAACACCCAGCACCTTCGTCGCTTTCGGTCCACTGGCCGAACTCACCGGAGTCGCAGACGCCCCGACGCACTGGTCGATTTCGGAAGTCGCCCGCGACCTTGCCGGCCTGCTGAATGATCCGGACGTTGCACACCGGCGGGTAAGCGAACTACGAGCGGTCATCGAGCGATCAACGTGGGATCACTTCGCCGAGCAACTCATCGATTTTTTCATCCGCATCGACCAACTACCCCCGGTGGAAGGCGCGCTAGTGGCCGGCAGCGCTGCCGATGCGTCAGCGCTTGCCGCCGTGCTCAGTAGTAGGACGTGGCGTGCGACTGCACCTCTTCGCCGCTGGAGTGCTCGGTTCAGGGGTTAGCGCCCGCACGTGCGCTGGCCAGATCAATCGCTTCACGTAATTGGTCCGGATCTACGGGTGCATGCACAGACTTCTGCGCCACGACCAGATGCTCGTGCCCCAGTGTTCGGGCCAGGTTCCGAAATATCGGTTGAGCGTCATCCGGCATCGGCGGCAGGATCTCGATCACGAAGGATCCCCGGGGCATCCAGATCATGTTGGTCAAGCCAGCTCCGTGTTGACCGACAAGAACCCGGGCATGCGTGTGTAGCAGTATCTGTTCGTAGATGCCGACCTGTGCTGCGTCGAGGACCTGGACATCGCGATCACTGAGGGAGGCTGCTATCTGGCTTAGGTTCGGGACACTGCGCTTCTGGGATCCAGATTCAGGCCATTCGGCGGCCGGGGTTGCGAAGAACTCATCGTGGCTTGCCCGATCGGAGACGATGATCGTCGGGTAGGAGTCGAATCCACTGAATCGTTCAGCGGCGATCGCTCGAGTGCGGTCGGCGAATTCGATGATCTGCTGCCGGGAGAACTTGTCGGGGTAGTCCATTCCGCGCAGCACCTTGTTCGGTTGCAGGTCTCCAGCTAGCACGTGGAGCACATCGCCCACGGTCATGATTTCGACATCGCACTCTGGTTTCAGCAGGTCAAACCATCGATTCATCGGACCGCAGTCGCGAACGGCAATCTCGCGACCGGGATTCTTGGCAGTCCACTCGAAGATCGGGGCTAGGTATCCCAGCAGGAAGTGGTAGTACTGCTGGACTGAACCATTCCACTGATTCGGGATCAGCACTGTTCGGTGGCCGGCGAGACGGTGCTTTCGTAGTTTCGCGAGCACGCGGTCAGAACCTCATGAACTCGCGGTGATCAACCGCATGAGGTAATCGCCGTAGCCGCTCTTGCGTAACGGCTCGGCCAGGTTCTGCAGTTGCTGATCATCGATCCAGCCGTTGCGCCAAGCAATCTCCTCAACGCACCCGACCTTCGTCCCGGTGCGGTCTTCCATGACCCGGACGAACTCGCCGGCGTCCTGCAAGGACTTGAAGGTGCCGGTATCCAGCCAGGCGGTTCCGCGTTCGAGCACGGTCACCGTGAGCGATCCAGTTTGCAGGTAGTGGTCGTTGACCGCGGTGATCTCGAGTTCACCGCGCGCTGAGGGGGTGATGTTCTTGGCAACGTCCACCACTGAGGAGTCATAGAAGTACAGCCCCGGCACGGCGAAGTTGCTCTTTGGCTGGACTGGCTTCTCTTCAATAGACAGCGCAACACCGGATTCATCGAATGCGACGACTCCGTACTCGGAAGGATTGGCCACCTCGTAGGCGAAAACGTGTCCACCAGCGACCGATGTCAATTCCGCAAGGTGCCGCCCAAGCCGCGGTCCGTAGAACAAATTGTCACCTAGTACGAGGGCGGCGGAATCCCCGGCGAGGAAGTCCTCAGCGATTAAGAAAGCTTGGGCTAGGCCTTCGGGCTTGGGTTGGATCGCGTACTCGATGTTCATCCCCCAGGGTTGCCCATCACCCAGCAAACGGGAGAACGCTGCGGAGTCCTCGGGGGTTGTGATGATCAGCACTTCGCGCAACCCAGCCGCCATCAACGTGGCCAAGGGGTAGTGGATCATCGGCTTGTCGTAGACCGGCAGCAGTTGCTTACTGACACCCTTGGTGATCGGCCACAAACGTGAACCGGTGCCCCCGGCGAGGATGATGCCTTTCACGGTCTCAGGTTATCCTTCGACGGCCGGGTTATTCCCCGAACGCTTCCTTGCGCCTTGCGCCACCGATCCTCTTCCAGGATCAGCCCCAACGTCTGGTTCACCAGTACCCGCCGCAAAGTCCGCACGGCGTGGCGCGGCGATTGAGCGAATTCCGCTGGGAAGAGCCGAAGACGGTTGCGCAGCATCGAGGTACGCCGCTGAGGTGAATGACCCGTCACCATGATTGAACGTCCGGCGAGGTTCACAGTCCGTGCCGAGCCAAGTGAGTGTTCGACCCACGTATCGGGTGCAACACTCACAACGAAGCCGTGCTGCCTCAGCGCCAGGCAGGCGGCGGCATCCACCGCATCGATTCGAAGTCCCTCATCGAATCCGCCGACCTGCGTTAAGGCGGAAACGCTCCACAGCGTTCCGGTTTGGATCACCTCTTCGGTGATCGGTCCGAAATCGGAATCGCGCAGTGGGTACCTCATCTCGCCACTCGCATCAACCACTACTTCCGCACCCACAGCACCGATTACTTCATCGGCCTTCAAGCGCATCCGAAGGTGTTCGCTCACGGCGTCCACATAGCCGGCGGGCAGCATCGTGTCCTGATCTACTGTCAACAGCCAGTTGCAGCCAAGATCTCGGGCAATTCGCAGGCCATCGTTCAGCCCCCGGGCGATTCCGCAGTTACGGTCGTGGCGAATCACGTCAACGTTAGGCAAAGCACCCCAGGCGATCAGTTGCGGATCGCTCGTACACGGACTCGCGTCATCGCTGACCACAACGCGACTAACCTGGAAACCAAGCGTGCGCAGCAGCTCGCTCGTGGATTCGGGCGGCGCAAACGTCGGCACCACGGCAACCACGTCCAGCGCATCGGGCATAGCCGCAGGCTAGTCCCGATAGGCTCCTTCGCGGATCGATACCTACGGGAGGTTCAGTGGCGGACACCAAGCGCGCCTTCATCACCGGTGTGACCGGCCAAGATGGCTCCTACATGGCCCAGCAACTCTTGGAGAAGGGCTACGAGGTGCATGGCTTGGTGCGCCGATCCAGCACCTTCAACCGCTCCCGCATCGACCATTTGCACCACGACGAGCACCTTCCCGGCAAGAACCTCCACCTGCACTACGGCGATGTGACCGATGCAGCGCGCATGCACCAGCTCATCGCTGAGTTGCGTCCGCACGAGGTCTACAACCTGGCCGCCCAGTCCCACGTACGTGTTTCCTTCGATGAGCCGCTCTACACCGCCAACGCAACCGGTCTGTCCACTCTGAATTTGCTAGAAGCAATCCGCTCTGTCGATACCTCCATCCGCTTCTACCAGGCCTCCACAAGTGAGATGTTCGGTGCGTCTCCGCCGCCACAGAACGAAGACACCCCCTTCTACCCGCGCAGCCCTTATGGTGCGGCGAAGGTCTACAGCTACTGGATCACCCGCAACTATCGCGAGGCCTACGACCTCTTCGCGGTAAACGGGCAATTGTTCAATCACGAGTCACCGCGCCGCGGGGAAACTTTCGTCACCCGCAAGATCACCCTCGGTGTTGCCAACATCGTCAAGGGAAGTCAGAAGGAACTGTGGATGGGCAACCTTGATGCCGTCCGCGACTGGGGGTATGCACCGGAATACACCGACGGAATGTGGCGCATGTTGCAGGCCGATGTGCCGGAGGATTTCGTTCTCGCAACCGGTACCGCCTACACGATCAAGGACTTCCTCGCCTTCGCTTTCGAGCACGCCGGCTTGGACTGGCAGCAGTACGTGAAGTTCGATCCGAAGTTCTTGCGCCCTACTGAAGTAGATGAACTCATCGGGGATGCTTCCAAAGCCAAGGAGCGTTTGGGTTGGGAAGCCAAGGTGCTTCCCCCGGAGTTGGCGAAGATCATGGTGGACGCCGATATTGCACGGCTGGAAGGTGC
>CAZWIW010000064.1:0-9467 GCA_964634545.1 uncultured Rubrivirga sp. | reverse complement strand
TGCTGACCGAGATGCGCGACACCATGGGCTGCATCATCGCCTGGCAGGGCAACGATCCGTCCAACTTCACCGAGGCGCAGTTCCAGCAGGCGATCGACGCACTCACCGAGCAGGTGAACAGCGGCCAGGTCCGGCAGGTGACCGGTAACGATTACCTCGCGGCGCTGGAGAGCGGTGACGTCATCGGCGTGATCGGCTGGTCCGGTGACATCTTCGCCCTCGGCGAGGACTTCGCCTTCGCGCTGCCGGAATCCGGCGGCACGCTGTGGACCGACAACATGCTGGTGCCGTCCACATCCACGCACAAGAAGAACGCCGAGGCGGTCATGAACTTCTACTACGACCCCGAGGTCGCCGCGGAGGTCGCCGCCTACATCAACTACCTGTGCCCGGTCTCCGGCGCCCAGGAGGCGATGGTGGCGATCGATCCCGAACTCGCCGAGAACCCCTACATCTTCCCGACGGAGGAGTTCTTGTCCCAGACCTATGTGTTCATGGATCTGACCCCGGAGCAGAGTGAGGAGTACGAGCGCCTGTTCCAGCGGGCAATCGGCAACTAGTCTGCGGCTGCCCCAATATCGCGGCTAGGGAAGGTGGTCGATGGACCAGCGACGTCAGGTGGAGGACCTACACCTTTCCCACCTTTCCAAGCGGTTCGGTGAACTTGCCGCTGTCGACGACCTCACGTTGACGATTCCAGCTGGGAGTTTCTTCGCCCTGCTCGGAGCTTCGGGGTGCGGCAAGACCACCACCTTGCGCATGGTGGCCGGGTTGGAGGACCCCACCGAGGGCACCATCCACATCGGTGAGCAGGACATCACCAATCTGCGGGCGTTCAAGCGGCCGGTCAACACGGTGTTCCAGTCCTACGCGCTGTTCCCGCATATGGACATCTTCGAGAACGTCGCCTTCGGTTTGAAGCGTCGTGGGATCAAGGATGTCAAGGGTCCGGTCGAGGAGATGCTCGAACTGGTGGAACTGGCGCCGATGGCACGACGCAAGCCAGCGCAGTTGTCCGGTGGCCAGCAGCAGCGGGTGGCGGTGGCGCGGGCGCTGATCAACGAGCCCGATGTGCTCCTTCTCGATGAACCGCTCGGCGCCTTGGATCTGAAACTGCGCCGGCAAATGCAGATCGAACTCAAGCGCATCCAAACCGAGGTCGGCACCACCTTCGTGCACGTCACCCACGACCAAGAAGAGGCCATGACGATGGCCGACACCGTTGCGGTGATGAACGCCGGACGCATCGAGCAGATGGGCCACCCGGCCGATATCTACGAACTGCCCCGCACCGTTTTCGTTGCGAACTTCCTAGGCCAATCGAACCTGTTCGCGGGCCGCAGGAATGCCAGCCATGGTGATCTGATCGATGTGGATTTCGCTGGCCAGATCCTCAGCGTGCCCACTAGCCGGAACTTCGCAGAAGGCAGCGAGGTGATCGTTGGTGTGCGCCCGGAGAAGATGACGATCATCGACGAACCCGATGCAGCGAACGTGCCCGAGGCCCATAACCGGTTGGCTGGCACAGTGGTCGATGTCTCCTATACCGGCGTTTCCACCCAGTACCTCGTGCATACCGACGCAGGAACCGACATCACCATCTTCGAGCAAAACGTCCTGGTCGGGGATCGCTGCGATGTGGGGGATCGGGTCATCGTGCACTGGGCCAGCGAGCACAGCTTCGGACTAGCGGGCTGAGCATGGTTGCGGCCCTTCCCACCAGCACGGCGCAACAACCGGCCTCGGCAGCGAGGAAACGTTCGCGCACCGCCTACTTCCTACTGCTGCCCGGCATGGGCTGGCTGGCGATCTTCTTCGCGGTCCCGTTCATCACCTTGTTCGTCACGAGCCTGCAGGTTCCGGTGCCTGGTACTTCCGGGCAGTACATGGCTGCCTTCGATCTCGCGAACTATCCCGAGGCGCTTTCGTACTACAGCGAACAGTTCATCCGCTCGCTGGTCTACGCGGGAACGGCGACGATCCTGGCGCTGGTCATCGCCTACCCGCTGGCGTACTTCATCGCGTTCCGCGGTGGGCAGTGGAAGGGGCTGCTGCTGGTCCTGGTCATTGCCCCGACCTTCGCCAGTTTCCTGCTGCGCACCTACGCCTGGCGCACGATCTTGGCCGACGAAGGACCGATCACCAGTTTCCTCAACGCGCTCAGCGTGCTGCCGCAAGACCGCATCTTGAATACCGGTCTCGCGGTAATCGCCGGTCTGACGTACAACTTCCTGCCGTTCATGATCCTGCCGCTGTTCGCAGCACTGGATCGCATCGATCCGAGGCTGATCGAAGCGTCGAGCGATTTGTACTCCCACCCAGCCACCACCTTCCGCAAGGTGGTGTGGCCGTTGTCCCTTCCTGGGGTGGTTGCGGGAACGTTATTGACCTTCATCCCGTCCTTCGGTGATTACATCAACGCTCAACTTCTCGGCAGTACCGGCGATCGGATGATCGGTAACGCCATCCAGATCAACTTCATCCAGTTCCGCGACTACCCGATCGCTGCGGCGTTGTCGATCATGGTGATGGCGTTGATCTTGGTCATCGTCTTCTTGTATATCCGTCGAGCGGGAACGGAGGAGTTGGTCTGATGAACTTCATCCGCCGGCATCTGCTCACGCTCGTGGCGATGCTCGTCCTCGTTTACCTGTTCATTCCCGTCGCAGTGGTCGGGGTCTTGAGCTTCAACAAGCCGGCCAGCGATTACAACACCCAGTGGAACCAGTTCAGCCTCGATGCCTGGACCAACATTTGCGGTGTTCCCGCGGTGTGCGATTCCTTCATGGTCAGTATCCGCATCGCGCTGATCTCCACCTTGGTGGCCACGACCTTGGGAACGATGATCGCGATCGCCCTAGTGCGCTATCGCTTCCGCGGTCGGCAAACCACCAACCTGCTGATCTTCTTGCCGATTTCCACCCCGGATGTGGTCATGGGTGCGAGTTTGCTGGCGCTGTTCTTGAACTTGCGTTTCCCACTCGGTCAGACCACCGTGATCATCGCCCACATCATGTTCACGATTTCCTTTGTGGTGGTGGCGGTGAAGGCGCGGCTGCAGGGCATGGATCCGAGCCTGGAGGAAGCGGCCAGGGATCTGTACGCCAGCCCGTGGGCAACGGTGCGCTACGTGACGTTCCCGCTGGTCGCCCCCGGGATCGCCGGCGCCGCGCTGCTGGGCTTCGCGCTCAGTTTCGACGACTTCATCATCAGCTTCTTCAACGCCGGCACCACGGTCACCTTC
The DNA here is from genome assembly GCA_964634545.1 of uncultured Rubrivirga sp. Lineage (GTDB taxonomy): Bacteria > Actinomycetota > Actinomycetes > S36-B12 > S36-B12 > S36-B12. The sequence continues at coordinate 6,223 of CAZWIW010000064.1, read as the reverse complement.
CCGATCTATATCTGGGGTGCGGCCCAGCGGGGTATCCCGGTGCAGGTCAACGTGCTGGCCACCTTGGTCTTCCTCATCGCCTTGAGCATCGTGCTGATCGTCCAGTTCGTTGCCTGGCGCCGCCGTAAGGCACTCAACGCCGAGATGTTCCAGCAACTGGCCGCCAAGAGTGAGCAGCGCGCCCCCATCACCATGGACACCCTCTCCCGCTCCTAACCCCTTCGCCGACCTGGCAGGTTTCCACCGCCGATCTGGCAAATCCCCACCCTCGACCTGGCAGGTTTCCACCGCCGACCTGGCAAATTCTGACCATCGAGCGGGCAGTTTCTGACCCTCGAACGGGCAGTGCCTGGGGGTAAACTCATCGCAGGAACCTCCGTTGGAAGGGATTGGTGGGACAGCGTGGCGATCGGCCGCGCTCCGCGTAGCGACCACCGACAAGGATCCCCATGCAGTTCGCCACGAAACCCACACCCGAAGCCATCGAGGCCGTAGCCGACGCCCAGCGCAGCGTCTTTTGGCTGGACCGTCCGATGCGACCGGAACCCTGTGCGCCCCTGGCCGAGGACATCGATGCCGACCTAGTGATCGTGGGCGGTGGCTTCACTGGCCTGTGGACCGCGTTGTTGGCCAACGACGTCGACCCCGACCGAGACATCGTCCTCATCGAACGCACTCGAATCGGCGACGGCGGCACCGGTCGCAACGGAGGTTTCGTTGCTGCGAGCCTCACCCACGGCTTCGGCAACGGACTGACTCGCTGGCCAGGTGAACTGCCCACCCTGCTGGAGTTCGGACAGCGAAACCTGGAGGACATCGAGACCTTCGTCAAACTCAACGGCATCGACTGCGATTTCCGTCGAGCTGGCGAGATCGATGTTGCTGTGGCAGATCACCAGGTGAGTGAATTGCGCGAGACCGTGCAACAGATGAACGATTTCGGCCTCGACGTGGAGTTCCTGGAGCAGGAGGCGATGCAAGGTCGCGTTGCGTCACCGACCTATCTAGCCGGCTTGCGGGACCGGCATTCGGTCGCTTTAGCCGATCCGGCGAAACTCGCCTGGGGCCTGCTGGAAACCGCTCGGCTGCGCGGCATTCGGATTTTCGAGAACACCGAGATCACCAACTTCGATGACGAACACGACCGTGTCGTCCTGCACACCGAGAGTCATCGCGTCACGACTGCTAAGGCGGTCTTTGCCACCAACGCATTCCCGAGTTTGATCTCTGCCGTGCGTCACCGGGTGGTGCCGGTGTACGACTACGTCCTCATGACCGAGCCGCTCACCGAAGCCCAGTGGCGCGACATCGGTTGGGCCGATCGCGAGGGCTTGAGTGATTCGGGTAACCAATTCCACTACTACCGGCCCACCGAAGATGGGCGCATCCTGTGGGGCGGCTATGACGCCGTCTACCACTCAGGCAATGGCTTCGGTCCGCAATTCGAGAACGACGACGATGCCTACCAGCGTCTGGCCACCCACTTCTTGCAGACGTTCCCGCAACTTGACGGCATCCGCTTTACCCACGCCTGGGGCGGCGCCATCGACACCTGCTCCCGTTTCACTGCCTTCTGGGGCACCGAGGCGGCGGGCAAGGTCGCTTACGTTGCTGGCTTCACGGGGCTGGGGGTGGGCTCAAGTCGCTTCGCTGCGCAGGTAACGCTGGATCTACTCGATGATCACGACACCGCCCGCACCCGGTTGGAGATGGTGCGCAGCAAGCCACTCCCATTTCCTCCCGAACCGTTGCGTTCGCTCGGCATCAAATGGACCACCACCTCGTTGCAGCATGCCGACGCCAAGGGCGGCCGGCGCAACCTATGGCTGCGCACTTTGGACCGGCTAGGACTGGGCTTCGACTCTTAGTTCTCTGCACGCATGGCGCACGAAAACGCTGTGCACCGGGCTACAGTCCGGTTATGTCGCGATACGGCAGCCAGTACGGCCCGGATTACACCTTCCTTGGTGTCCCGATGGCCGATCTTGATGACCCAGCCACCTATGAGAACGCCGACGTAGTGATCGTCGGAGCTCCCTTTGACGGTGGCACGTCCTATCGAGCCGGTGCGCGTTTCGGGCCGCAGGCCATCCGCGCTGCGTGCTATCTCGGTCATGACGGTTCGCGGCCGTCACTTGCGATGCGCGTCGATGGTTTGCAGGACATGAATGTTGTCGATGTTGGAGATGTCGAGCTCTACTCCGGTGATGCGGCGCGCTCGTGCGCGGACCTGGAGAAGGTGATCGAGAAGATTGCCAAGACTGGTGCAGTGCCACTCGTGCTCGGTGGAGATCACACCATCACCTGGCCCGATGTGACCGGTGTGGCGCGAGCGCGTGGCTGGGGCAAGGTTTCGGTGATCCATTTCGATGCGCACGCCGATACCGGCGATATCGAGTTCGGTTCGCTGATCGGTCACGGGCAGCCCATGCGCCGACTCATCGAATCCGGGGCAGCGCGCGGCGACAAGTTCTTCCAGATCGGCTTGCGGGGCTATTGGCCCCCGCCGGACATCTTGCAGTGGATGGCCGAGCAAAAGATGCGCTCCTATGAGATGACCGAGATCACCGAGCGTGGCCTCGAGACAGTTCTCGCCGAAGTGATCGACAAGGCGATGGAGGGCTGCGATGGGGTTTTCCTGTCGGTCGACATTGATGTGGTCGATCCAGGATCTGCGCCTGGCACCGGAACACCCGAGCCAGGCGGACTGACCTCTCGGGAATTGCTCGATGCAGTGCGCCAGATCGCCTACGAGGTGCCGTTGTTCGGGATCGACGTTGTCGAAGTCGCGCCACCGTTCGATCACGCCGACATCACCGCACTGCTCGGCAATCGGGTTGTACTCGAGGCGCTTTCCGGCATGGCAAAGCGGGCATCGGGTGAGCCTTGGGACAAGCATCAGCCGCTGCTGGATGGCAGGTGATGCGCGTCCTGGCTATCGGCGCCGGGGGAGTGGGCACCTCCGCAGCTCTCATTGCCAAACGACGCGACTTCTTCGAGGCGTGGGTGATTGCCGACTACGACGACACCCGCGCGCATGCGCTTAAAGACAAGGCAGCAGATGATCGCTTCAGCGCGATCACCCTCGATGCGAGTGACGCGAAGGCAGTAAGCGAAGCTTGTGCCGCCCACGGCATCACGCATGTGGCGAACTTGGTGGATCCACGGTTCGTCATGCCGATCTTCTCCGGCGCGCTCGAAGCGGGTTGCCACTATCTCGACACGGCGATGAGTCTTTCTCGCCCCCACCCCACGGATCCGCATAACCAAACCGGGGTGAAGCTCGGCGATGAACAGTTCGCCACCGACCAGCAGTGGAAGGACAAAGGCCTACTGGCTCTGGTGGGCATGGGAGTGGAACCTGGTTTGGCGGACGTTCTGGCGCGCTACGCCGCCGATCATCTCTTCGACGAAGTGCACGAGATCGGTATCCGCGACGGTGCCAACTTGCAGGTGCATGGCTACGACTTCGCACCCACCTTCTCCATCTGGACCACTATCGAGGAGTGCTTGAATCCACCGGTTATCTGGGAGAAGGACAAGGGATGGTTCACCACCGAGCCGTTTTCCGGGGCCGAAGTGTTCGATTTCCCTGAGGGCATCGGCCCGCAAGAATGCGTGAACGTCGAGCACGAAGAGGTGTTGCTCGTGCCACGGTGGATCGAGTGCACCAAGGTGACGTTCAAGTACGGCCTTGGCGAGGAGTTCATCGAAGTCTTGAAGACCCTGCACAAACTCGGTCTTGATCGCACCGAGCCACTTGTCATCAACGGTCAGCAGGTCTCTCCCCGTGATGTGGTGGCAGCTGCACTTCCCGATCCGCTCACCCTCGGGGACAAGATGTCGGGCAAGACGTGCGCCGGTACGCACGTGACCGGAATCAAGGACGGCAAAGCCAAAGAGGTCTACCTGTACCACGTGACTGACAACGAGTGGTCCATGCGCGAGTACGGCACCCAGGCAGTTACCTGGCAAACAGCCATGAACCCGGTGATCGCCCTAGAGCTTCAGGCAACCGGCCGATGGCAAGGCGCCGGGGTGCTTGGCCCGGAGGCCTTCGATGCGGTCCCGTTCCTTGATCTACTCGAAAGTGACTACGGCCAGCGCATCGGTGGCCGGTAACGCACCATGCCCTAGGTGAGCGCCTCGAAGCCCGCTTCCAGGATCGACAAGGCTTCTTCGAGTAGATGTCGAGGCATAGTCAACGGCGGCAGGAACCGGAAGACATTGCCGTAGGTGCCGGCGGTCAGAGTGACTACTCCGCGCTGGTGGCAGTACTTGTTCAACTCAGCCGCCAACGATGCTTGTGGGTTCATCGTCCCGGGCTCGATGAGTTCGATCGCCAGCATTGCCCCTCGACCGCGCACATCGCCGATCTGCGGGAAGTTCTCCTGCATCGCCCGAAGCCGCGGAAGCATGATGGATTCGATCTCGCGGGCGAGGCCGCAGGCATCGTTGTCCTTCATCCACTGGATCGAGCCGAGGGCACCGGCACACGCGACGGGGTTTCCGCCGTAGGTGCCGCCGAGCCCTCCCGCGTGAACGGTGTCCATGAGCTCGGCCCGGCCGGTCACGGCTGCCAGTGGCATGCCTCCGGCGATGCCCTTGGCCGTGGTGATCATGTCCGGCTCGACACCGTCATAGGAACTTGCGAACCAATCCCCGGTGCGACAGAAACCGGATTGGATTTCATCGGCGATGAACACGATTCCGTTGGCGGTCGCGAATTCGGCGATCGCAGACAAGAACCCGGGCGCCGGAACGATGAAGCCGCCTTCACCTTGGATCGGCTCGACGACGATCGCGGCGACGTTGTGCGCGCCTACCTCTTTGTCGATCTTGGTGGTCGCCCAGCGCGCTACTTCCGGCCCATCGTGCGGGCCGTCACGGAACGGGTAACTGGTGGGCACTCGGTAGACCTCGGGTGCGAACGGTCCGAAGCCTTCCTTGTAGGGCATGTTCTTCGCCGTCAACGCCATCGTGAGGTTGGTGCGCCCGTGGTAGCCGTGTTCGAGCACCACCACAGCGGTCCGTTTGGTCGCGTAGCGAGCGATCTTGACGGCGTTCTCGACGGCTTCGGCGCCGGAGTTGAACAGGGCGCTGCGCTTTGCGAAGTCTCCGGGGGTGAGTTCGTTCAACTGCTCGCACACCGCTACGTATCCCTCATATGGGGTGACCATGAAGCAGGTGTGGGTGAACGCGTGGGCTTGCTCGGCGACTGCATCGGCAACCATCGGATTCGCGTTGCCCACAGTTGTCACGGCGATACCGGAACCCATGTCGATTAGGTGGTTGCCATCGACGTCCACGAGCACACCCCCGCCGGCGCGTTCGATGAATGCCGGCAGCGCGACCCCCACGCCAGATGCAACGGCGTCGGTCTTGCGGGCAAGCAGCGCGGTCGACACCGGACCGGGGATCTCGGTGAGCAACCGACGTTCTTGGGCGACGGAACTATCGGCGATGATCGCGGTCATGGGGCCTCCCTAGGACAGTGCTCTCAGGATAGGCCGAGGGGGCCACTAATCGAGTCCGCATTCCTCTACTGCTCGAGTCGCGTCGGAACCGAGAATCGAGGTCTGGTCTTCGATCTCCTGCGTGAACCCGCCGTCTTCGATCACATCGGCGAGATCTCCAGATGCCACGCCCACTGCGTAGATCGCTTGAGCGGTAGGAGGTACGCCATCTGCGAGCGCGCCTCCTTCGGGCAGGTCGGCCGCAGTGGTCAGTGCCTCGCCCATGGCCCGGAAGGTGGCGGCGTCCTCGAGGGAGGCTTCCGCCGGCTCGAACTCACCGAAGAAGGACGCCATCTCCAGCAACGTGACCCCTGCGCCTTCACACCCGAATCCGTGGAAGTAGGGCAGATCCACCGGCCGACTCGTTTGCGGCTCGCCCTCGCCGCACGCGCTGACAGGGAAGGCCACCGCGGTAAGAGCCACGATGAGCAAAGCTCGTCGCATCGTCACTCCAAATCCGAGGGTAAAGGTTTGGCGAAGGGCCAAGGACACTCTGGTGAAGTATTCAGCAAGGTTTTCTAAGATCAAGTGATGGGCATGTGGTGGCGGGGGTCTGCTGGCTCAGCGGCCAGCGTGGCTGACGGGCATCACCACGGGAACGACGCGCCATCGCCTCACGGCACCGAGAGCAAGTCCGATATCCCGCGTATCGAACCGCTTGCCCGTCTGGTGGATTCTGAGCGCTTCCAGATTTTCATCGGCACGGT
>CAZWIW010000063.1:0-9582 GCA_964634545.1 uncultured Rubrivirga sp. | reverse complement strand
GTGCTCGAACACTTGGGTATGCGCGTGGTGGTCGACGAACGACCAGAGCACGTGATGCGGGTGCAGCCGTAATGGATCAACTCCTCGAGCCCTTTGGCTACACGTTCTTCCGCGAGGCGCTTCTCGTTGCGGGATTGTCCGGAGCGCTGTTGGGCTTCATCGGGGTATTCATCGTGCTACGCGGCATGAGCTACATCGGGCACGGGCTTTCGCATTCCATTTTCGGTGGCTTCGCCGCAGTGCAGTTGTTCGCGGCGCAGTTCTATGTCCTCGGTGCGGGCCTGTGGGGCATCGCCTCGGCCTTGGCGATCAATACGGTCACCAAACGCAGTCGGCTGGGTGCGGATGCGGCGATCGGCGTGATCACCACCGCGTCCTTCGCCTTGGGTGTCGCGCTGTTCGCGCGCTTTGGGACAAGTGGGCCGTCATTCGAGAGCGCATTGTTCGGCAGCATCCTGGGAATCTCACCCGAGCAGATCCTGTGGTTGGTGCTCGTTTCGCTTCTCGCTGTTGCGTTCGTTTTCCTGCGTTACCGGGCTCTGCTGTTCTCTACCTTTGACCCGGAGGTTGCCGATGTCTCCGGCATCCGGGTCAACCGCATCGAGGCGCAGTTGATGGTGATCTTGTCGTTGTCCATCCTGGCGACTTTGACCGTCATCGGCGTCACTTTGGTTGCGGCCATGCTCGTCATCCCGGCGGTGGTGGCCCGCATGCTCACCGATTCGTTCGGGCGGATGCTCGCCTGGAGCACGGGAATCGGCACCATCAGCGGCTTGGTCGGCATGTACGTCAGTTACTACGCCGACGTCCCCTCCGGAACCATGATCGTGCTCGTTGGGGCGGCGATCTTCGTCGTGGTGTTCGCCTTTGCGGGCAGGGCCAGGCGCCGCCGGTCCGCTGGCCTGGACTCGCACGTCGAGCCGGTACCGACGTCGTCCGTTGTCCGATAGGAACCACAATCGCTCAACCAGCGCAACGCACCGGGCGTCTACGTCGTAGGCTGAGGGGCGCAATGTGCAGGGGAGAGGAATGCCGATGACCGACGTGACGGTGCAGCCCGAGTCCAAACCCGAGTTGAAACCGGCCTCCACATCCGTCGTGGATCTCCAGACGAACGTTGTCGCTGCTCGTGAAGAACTGGTCTCCTCCCTTGTCGCTTTGAAGGCCGAAACCAGCCCGGCGGCACTGGCCCAGCGCGGTCTCGGCGCCGCAAAATCCTGGTTCACCGACGAGTACGGCGGGATTCGCCCGCAGCGGGTGGCTATAGCTGGCGCCGTCGTGGTGGGCTACATCGCTCTGAAGGCGCTGGGTCGGCGGCGGCGTTGACCTCCGCTGACGCATCACCGAGCGCCGCACCCGACACTCGTCCCGCTCCCGACGGATCGGTCCCCATCAAACTCCTGCACGACCGGGTGCTGGTTCGTGAGGGCTCGCAGGACGGCGAACGAAAGTCCGGTGGGGGCATCGTCATTCCCGCAACGGCACAGGTCGGGCGCCGATTGAACTGGGCGAAGGTTGTGGCCGTTGGCCCGAATGTGCGCAGTGTTGAGCTGGGGGACTCCGTCCTGTTCGAACCCGAGGATCGCGGAACGGTCGAACTTCAGGGAATCAATTACGTCTTGCTGCGTGAGCGTGATCTGCATGCGGTTGCTGCGGGGCGGCACGCCACGGCAGGAACCGGGCTGTACCTGTAGTCATGACCAAGTACGCCGAACGCCCGATCCTCGTCGGGGGCACCGGACGAAGTGGTTCCACCATCGTGGGTCACTTGCTCGATCATCACCCGAACCTCACACTGACCCGACCCATGGAAGTCCGCTTCATCACTGGCAATGATGGACTCGCCGATGCCCTGACCACCGGTCTGCGGAAACCAGGCAGCCCCAGGGCGCACACTGCAGCCAATCTCGCCGTCGATCGGATGCTGAATCGGTGGTTCGAACGCGCCGAGCATGTGGGGCTGCACACCTCGATGACTCGAGATGAGTTGGTGGGCATGTGCGAGGTCTACCTGAAGCAATTCGACAGTGACCCTCTCGAAGCCACCCGCGAGTTGACCCGGGCGGTCATGGCTCGGGTGGCGGTGAGTATCGGGGCCGATCGTTGGGTGGACACCACCCCGGCGAATGCACGGAAAGCCGATCGCGTCGAACCGATCTATCCGGAATCGACCGTGATCATCGTGCACCGGGATGGTCGAGACGTTGCCGCTTCGTTCGTCCAGCAATCCTTCGGGCCAGATGATGTGTTCGATGCATTGGACCAGTGGGAGCAGCGCATGCTGCGGATCCACCGAGCGGTGCAGGCCTCGCGTGGTGATCGAATCGTGGAAGTCGATTTGGTGGACTTGGTGGATCGGGACAGATTGGGCACATTGACGCGCATATGTGCAGCGGCTGGTGTTGACGACGACCAAACGATGGTGCGCTGGTTCGAGGAGAACGTCACTTCCTCGGGCGCACACCATGGCCGTTGGCGAGCCGACTTCGCACCGGATGTCTGCATCGAGATCGATGAGCGTTACGCGGCCATTTGCGAGCGACTCGTGGAGCAGGGGGTGCGGATTCCACCGCCTGGATAGTGATCAGGTTGCGTGCGGCATGATCGCCCGGTGTTCGATTGCATCGTCGCCGGCGCCGGCCATAACGGTCTGGTGACCGCTGCGTACCTGTCCCGGGCGGGTTACCGGGTCTTGGTACTGGACGCAGCCGACAGAGTCGGTGGAGCTGCCATTTCCGCCGAGGTCTTCCCCGGAATGCCTGCTCGGCTAAGCAAGTACTCATACTTGGTTTCGCTGCTACCAAGGCGCATCATCGAAGACCTGGAAATCGAAGTGCCACTTGCTCGGCGCAGCATTGCCTCCTACACCCCCGATCCAACGCAACCCGGTCGTGGCCTACTCATCCCGAGCAACGACGAAACCGAACTTCGCGCCCGCATCACCCAATTCACCGGCAGATCCGACCAGGCCGATGCCTGGCTTGGTTTCTATGCCCGCACCGAGAAGCTCGCATCGGCGATGTTTCCGTCGTTGTTGGAACCGTTGGTGTCGCGTGAGGAGATGCAGGCCCGAGTATCCGCCGAGGACTGGCGCGATTTCGTCGAGCAACCGCTCGGTGAGGTAATCGAAGCAACCTTCGACGACGACGTCCTGCGCGGCATCGTGCTCACCGATGCGTTGATCGGCACCTACGCGAGCGCGCATGATCCGTCGTTGCATCAGAACATCTGCTTCGCCTACCACGTGATCGGGCAGGGAACCGGACAGTGGGATGTCCCGGTGGGTGGCATGGGGGCGATCACCGGGCAGCTGGCCGATCGGGTGCGTGAAGCAGGCGGAGAGATCCGCACGTCGACGGAAGTCACCGCAATCGATGAGGTGGACGGCCACTTCACCGTCACGGCGATCACCGCTGGCGCGGAAGTCTCTTGGGTGACACGGACGGTGGCCGCTGGCTTCGCTCCGGCAGTCCTCGATCGACTCCGGGGCCGAGAGTCCGCTCCGATCGACGATCTCGCGGGCGGTGCGCAGGTCAAGGTGAACATGCTGCTGTCGCGGCTGCCGCGGCTACGAGATGCGCACGTGCGTCCGCAGGACGCGTTCGCCGGCACCTTCCACATCAACGAGGGGTACCAGCAACTCGATCTGGCCTACGAAGAAGCAGCCAGCGGGCGTTTGCCCGATCCATTACCGGCGGAGATCTACTGCCACAGCCTGACCGACCCGAGCATCCTCGGAGAGGACTTGCGGGCTCAGGGAGCCCACACGCTGACACTCTTTGGATTGCATGCGCCCCATTCACTGTTTTCCGGGACCGATGCTCCCAGCAGAGCCGACGTCATCGCTGCAGTCGAGCGCACCTTGGACTCGGTACTCGCTGAGCCGATCGCCGATTGTCTGATGCGTGATGTCAACGGGCAGCCATGCATCGAGGTGAACACGACCGCAGACCTTCAACGAGATTTACGAATTCCCACCGGAAACATCTTCCACACCCCGCTATCGTGGCCCTGGGCCAGCAACCCAGGTGAGATCGGCGCCTGGGGAGTGGAGACGGATTCTCCTGGTTTGGCGATTTGTGGCAGTGGCGCAGTGCGCGGGGGCGGAGTGTCCGGCATCCCCGGCCACAACGCAGCGAAGTACCTCGTGTCTGTGCTCTCGAGTGAAGGCGGAGATAGATGACGGCGCTGAACAGTGATCTGATGACCGGCAAGGTCGTTCTGGTTGTGGGTGGAACCCAGGGCCTGGGGTCGCATATCGCCCGTCGTGCCGCTGAGTGCGGTGCCGAGGCGGTAATCGTCAGCGGTCGGGGTGAGGAAAAGGGACGCGCCGTCGCCGATCAACTCACCGCCCTCGGCACCCAAGGAGCGTTCATTAGGGCCGATGTGGGTGACCCGGAGCAAGCGTTGGCCCTGGTTGAGCAGGTGGTCACCACCTTCGGTCGAGTCGATTGCGTCGCCAACTGCGCGGCCACCACCTCGCGCGGTTCGCTGGTCGAGACCACGCCCGAACTCCTCGATGAGCACCTGAACGTCAACCTGAAAGGCCCGTTCTTCGTCATGCAGGCGGCGGTGAAGGACATGCAACGCCGCTCGGCGCCGGGGACCATCGTCAACATCTTGAGCATTTCGGCGCACGGCGGGCAGCCCTACCTTGCTCCGTATGTTGCGAGTAAGGCCGGGCTTTCCGGGCTGACCAAGAATGCTGCGCACGCGCACCGCTACGACCGCATTCGCATCAACGGTCTGAATATGGGATGGACGATCACCGATGGCGAGGAAGTGGTGCAGCGCACCGCGCACGGCGCCACCGATGGTTGGCTGGAAGAGGCAAGCGCGCAACTCCCCATGGGCAAACTCGGTCAGCCGGACGAGATCGCGGACTTCGTGGTGTACCTGTTGTCGGACCGATCCGGAGTGGTCACCGGTGCCATCCTCGACTGGGACCAGATCGTGGTCGGCGGTTACGACTAATTCGACTGCTCACGCCTCGGCGAGGTGCTCGTCGAGGAATGCGCCAACCCGCTTGATGGAGTTCGACCACGGGCCGTAGAAGTAGTGGCCGGCGCCTTTGTACTCGACGAGCTGGTTTTCTACCCCAGCTTCGTCGAGCGCCCGCTCAGTGGCCCGAGCCCACGAGATGTCACAGCTGTCGTCCTTGGTTCCGTGGAAACTGAGCACCGGTTCGGTGATGCGGAAGAAATAGTTGCGCGAGGACATTCGCTTCCAGGTTTCCGGATTGTCCTTTGGCTCGCCGTACTTCTTCAGGATTCGATCACCTATGTCGTAGTTGTTGCGCTGCCACTTGTTGAAGTTGTCGGCCGCGTTCGTGCTCGTCGAGGCGTAGGTGATCGCCGCGTCGAAAACTCCAGGCGCGATCGTCAACGCTTGATAGGTGACGCCACCGCCCATCGAGCGACCGAGCACCGCTACTCGATCATTGTCGATCCAGGGGATGTCGGAATCGCGGATGGCTAATCCGGCGTTGATGACATCTTCGGCATACCCAAGCCGCATGTTCACGTCACTGCGCGGATCCTTATCCGAGCAGGCGTGGTTGCGGTAGTCGGTGTGCAGCACTCCGTATCCGTTACGAGGCAGCCAGTCTTGTTCACGGCGAAAGCCCTGGCCGGAGACATAGATCTTGGGATCGATGTAGCCATGCGCGAGGACGACCATCGGGAAGGGCCCCTTGCCCTTGGGGCGGATCAGGATGCCGCAAATCTTCAAGTCACCGGACTTGTAGGTCGCCTTGTAGCGCGTGTAGGAGCTGTTCTCGCTCAGCTTCTTGCGGATCTTCAGGTCTCGACCGTCATACTCCCGGGTCATAGCAATCGGGATCGAGGCCGAGTTGATGTTCCGGGCAGTCAAGGTGCTGCTTTCGTCCGCTGACGCGGTGGGCGTCACGGTCATGGTCAACGCCGCGGCAGCAAGAACGGCCAGGATTTTCCGCATGCCTCGAGGGTACGTCAGTCCTCGCTCGATGCAAGATCGATGGTCTCGGTCGATCCGGAGACAGCCTCGACCTTGATCGTTGGACGCAGCCACAGCACAGGGGAAAAGGACTGTCGGAAAGCGTCTTGTGAGGGCAGGTTTCCATCACCGAGGATCTGCACCAGGTACGCACCGCGTTGGAACTCGACGTCCACCAGCGTGTACTTCGAGTCCTTCAGCCACTCGCTGGCGGCCGACTGCACGCGTTGTTCCTCGATCGCGCCGATGAGCGAACGGGCTGTGAACGCTGCCAATGCCACGATCAGGACGGTCAAGATGGTGATGACGATCGTGATCGGTCGACGAACGGTTTGCTGACTGTGATCACCGGTTCCCCGGTATCCGGCGATGGTGAAGACGATCAACCCGCAGATCACGATCGCGATGGCATTTGCCAGGAAGAGCGTGAGGGCACCGAGTGTCGCGAGTAGATCTCCCTCGGACAACACCACCCCCGCCACGGCGAGTGGCGGGACCAGGGAGATCGCGATGGCCACGCCGGGAAGAACGCCGCTGAGATCGCTGCGCGAAACTGCGAATGCGCCGACCGTTCCGGTGGCGATCGCAACGAAGAGATCGAGCAGATTCGGTGCTGTCCGACTCGCGATCTGGGCGTTGTTCACCGGGCTCAATTCGTCCGGGACCGCGAGGGCGATCAGGAAACCGACGATGACGACGGCAATCATCGCGAAGCCCAGGATGGATGCGGAGCGCCGCACCTGGCCGATTCGCGCCTGCACGATGGCCAGTGCAACCCCTTGGATCGGCCAAGCCAACGGTGCCACGATCATGGCCCCGATCACGGTTGCGGTGGAGTCCAGCAGCACACCACCGGTCGCAATCACCGCGGACAAGATCAGCAGAGCGCTGAACCGGAAGAGCCGATCGTTCCCGCTGTGTCGAGTGAGCAGATAGACCTGATCTTCGACATCGGCGACCGGCGTGACCTTCTTACCGTCGTCGAACAGCAAGCTCGCCGGGCGAAGGCTCACCGGGCTCCCAGGAGGTGCTCGATCGCGAGCTGATCCAGCGTGCTGTAGTGCTTTGCGCGCGCCGCTGCCGATTCGATATCGAAGTCTTCATACGAGCCGCGGTCGGCCTGCAGATCCGACCAGGTCTCATCGGAGGCAAGGGTGGGCTCGGCCATGGCCGGTGAGCCCGCCGCAACTAAAGCCGCTTGCACTTCGGGATCCGCCCGGAATGCCCGCGCCCGCTCCTTCAAGATCAGATACGTGCGCATGTTCGCGGCCGCCGAGACCCAGACATCCGCGGGCCCATCGGTTCGGTAGGGCTTGTAGTCGAAGTGGCGGGGGCCGTCGTAGCCCGCGCTTTCCAGAAGATCGACCAGGAAGAACGCGCTCTTCACATCGCCGTGTCCGAACACCAGATCCTGATCGAACTTCGGTCCGTGCTGGCCGTTGAGGTCGATGTGGAACAACTTGCCCATCCACAGCGCCTGAGCGACGCCGGCGACCATGTTCATGCCGGCCATCTGCTCGTGGCCCACCTCGGGATTGATGCCCACCATCTCTTCATGCTCGAGGGTGGAGATGAAGGCCAGCGCATGTCCGATCGTGGGTAGCAGGATGTCGCCGCGTGGCTCGTTTGGCTTGGGTTCGATGGCGAAGCGGATGTCGTAGCCCTTGTCGATCACGTACTGGCACAGCAGGTCGATCCCCTCGGCGTAGCGGGCGAGTGCATCGCGCATGTCTTTGGCGGCGTCGGTCTCCGCGCCTTCGCGCCCACCCCAGAAGACGTACGTCGAGGCGCCGAGTTCGGCTGCGAGGTCCAGATTCCGCATGATCTTGCGCAGCGCGAACCGGCGAATGTCCCGGTCGGTGCTGGTGAACGCACCGTCTTTGAATAACGGGTGGGAGAACGTGTTGGTGGTGGCCATCGGCACCACCATCCCGGTCTCAGCGAGAGCTGCCTTGAACCGATCGATGGCCGCCTCGCGTTCTGCTTCGCTGGAACCGAACGGGATGAGATCGTCATCGTGGAAGGTGATGCCCCATGCGCCGAGTTGGGCGAGTTGGTGCACTGCCTCGATTGGATCAAGAGGCGCCCGCGTCGGATCACCGAACGGATCCCGGGCCTGCCAGCCCACCGTCCATAGCCCGAAACTGAACTTGTCCTCCGGCTTTGGTTCGAACATTTCCACCCCCTGGATGGCGCTTCGCTGGCCTTTCGATGTTTAGCCCACGGTAGTCCAGGGAATACCCCTCTCGTGAGTGTCGCCGACGATCCGCAGATCGTGGACCCGGAGCGCACCCGCGAGAGGTAGACATGAAGCGCACGACGCGTATGGGAACCGGGGCCGCCGCCACCATGGCGATCCTGCTTGGCACGGGGGTCATCACGAGTGCACCGGCCAGCGCCCACGGGTACGTGGAAGGCCCGCTGAGTCGCTCCGCAGCCTGCAAGGTCGGTCTGAACACCGGGTGTGGCTCACTGGTCTACGAGCCGCAGAGCCTGGAGGGTCCGAAGGGGTTCCCCACCGGTGGTCCTGCCGATGGGCAGATCGCCTCGGCTGGTGGACTCTTTGGGGGTCTACTCGACGAGCAGAGCGCGGATCGTTGGTACAAGAACGACGTCACCACGGGCCCGCTGCTGATGGATTGGAAATACACCGCACCACACTCCACGGATAAGTGGCACTACTACATGACCAAGCAAGGTTGGGATCCCAATGCCTCACTTGATCGTGGCGACTTGGAGTTAATCGCCGAGGTTCAACACGATGGTTCGAAGGCAAATACGAATCCCGACCACATGATCACCGTGCCCAGCGATCGATCCGGCTATCACGTGATCTTGGCTGTCTGGGACGTCGCGGACACCGTGAACGCCTTCTACAACGTGATCGATGTGAACGTGACCGGTGCGGGTGCACCGGATACGACTCCACCATCGATTCCGGTCGGCCTTGAGACGGTTGCCGTGAGCAGCAACTCGGTCGAGTTGGACTGGTTGGATTCCACCGATGACAGGGGTGCAGTTTCGTATGCCGTATTCCGTAGCGGCGAACGGGTCGCCACTACAAGCGCCTCGGAGTTCATCGACGAAGGTCTGCAACCTGGATCGGATTATGTCTACAGCATCGTTGCACTCGATCCGTCGGGAAATGCCTCCGCGGCGAGCGGCGACATCGATGTTTCCACGCAAGCAGCGCCGGTTGTCGATGTCGAAGCGCCCTCAGTGCCGGGCTACCTGCACTCGATGGGGGAGACCTCCGATTCGGTCGAGCTGATGTGGAATGCGAGCAGCGATGACAGTGGCTCGGTCGAGTACCTGGTGTTCCGTGACGGTCAGCAGATCGCCCGCACCGGTATGACGATGTTCACCGACACCGGTCTGGCTGCAGGAAGCGACTACTCCTACACCGTGAAAGCGGTGGATCCCTCGGGGAATGCATCTGCAGCGAGCAACGTGCTGAATGTTTCCACGGATGCGGCGCTCGAACCGCAGCCTGTCCCCGAACCGGACCCAGCACCCGAGCCTGCTCCGATGCTAGGAGGCACCTGGGGTCCTCTCGGGAGTTATACGGCTGGTGACACCCTCTTCTACGGCGCGCCGCTCTTCCGCTTC
>CAZWIW010000062.1:0-9607 GCA_964634545.1 uncultured Rubrivirga sp. | reverse complement strand
GACCTGGAGAAGGGTCTGGACAAGGCCGCCAACATCGCTGGCGAATAGTTCCTACTCGCGTGCATCTCCGCGCGCGTGCCTAGGGGGGAGAGGCACCCGCTGCGCCTATGGCGTGGCGGGTGCCTCAATTTGTGGCGTGTTCGCCAAGCATTGAGGCCTGACCCGCGACTAAGGTGAGGCACCGCCGCTCAGGTGGAGGTTCCATGGCTGAACAACGACGCTCGCGTGCAGAGCGCCGCGAAGAGATCGACCATGCCCTTGTGCACGCAGCTCGGCACTGCGTGGCAGCAGAGGGTCCCGATGTGAGCATCCACGATGTCGCGCGCGAGGCCGGTGTTTCCGTTGGGACCGTCTACAACCACTTCGAATCCAAGAACGATCTCTTCGCTGCGGCAGCCGTGCGCTCGTTCGCGGAGTTCTCCGGGTGGGCCGAGCCGGTCTTGGTGAAGATAGAGGATCCGGCCTTGCGGCTGGCCACTTTCGGGCGCTTCATGACCCGGATGCCCGACACCCACCTCGAGCATGCGCACGTGATCTGGCACACCCAGCGGTTCGTCTGGGGCCCGAAATATCGGGAAAGTGAGGAAGGTGAACTCGAACGCGACGTTCGCACGGGAGTCGAGATGGGACGATTCGACCCCTACCTGATGGAGGCGAAGGTCACTGCCATCCTCGGATCCATTCTGCACTTCCTCGGTTTGCGCCTGTTGCACCCTTCAATCCCGGCGAAGAAGGGCGACGACGTCGTCGAGGTGATCATGGGAATCCTGGGACTCCCTTCGAAAGAGGCCCACGAACTTTCCCATTGCAGGTTGCCGCGCAGACCTGCGATCTCGGTGAACTAGCGGCCACCACGGCGGGGCGATGGTCCCGAGCCGGCCTTGATAGTCTCCTCCTCGCTGTTCGATCCCCCATAGCTCAATTGGCAGAGCATTCGACTGTTAATCGAAGGGTTATTGGTTCGAGTCCAATTGGGGGAGCCACCCGCGCTAGGCCATGCGCTGCCGCAAAGTCGGCACCACGGCGAAGAACACCACGAAGTGTGTGGCTATCAGCACGATCTTCGTTGCCGTCTCGGTCTGTTCCTGGCCAGCCAGCGGCGTCACGAAGGAGAGCACCAGCACGATCACTGAGATGACAGAAAAAACAGTGCGCCCGCTCGGCCGATTCCGCAATAGACCCGCGACCACCCCGGCACCGAATCCGGAGAACATGCCGAAGACGATGAACTGGTACCACTGCAGGGCCTGCATCCCTTGGCCCATCACGTTGACCTGAGTGGAGACGCCAGCGACGCCGGCGATCAACCAGATGATGAAGGAGACCGCCCCACCGAGGACCCCGGCGACACCGCCGGTGATGAAGAATTTGCCGAACGTTGGTTGTTCCATCCATCTAACGTACGTGTTCGAAGCCGGGAAGGTGGGAAACGAACCACGAGGCCGCCGATTCGGCCACCTGTTCGAGCGCACCGGGCTCTTCGAATAGATGAGTCGCTTCGGGAACCACCTCGATCCGGTGCTCGCAGCGAAGGTTGCGAGCGGACTGCTGGTTCCAGATCAGCACCTGCTGGTCGAGTTCTCCCACCAGGAAAAGGCACGGCGCCCGCACCTTGCTCAGCCAGGGGCCGGCGAGGTCTACCCGACCCCCACGCGAAACGACGGCAGCGACGCCCTCTGGTTGCACCGCAGCCGAGACCAGTGCGGCCGCAGCCCCGGTGCTCGCCCCGAAGAGACCGAGAGCTAGTCCCGAAAGAGTCGGCTGCTCCGCAACCCAATCGCGCGCGTTGCCTACTCGATCGGCCAGCAGATCGATATCGAAAACGTTTTGTCGGCGTTGTCCTTCATTTTCAGTGAGCAGGTCGAACAGCAGCGTGCCAAGGCCCCTGCTGTTGAGGTGGTCGGCAACCAGTTTGTTCCGTGGGCTGTGCCGACTGCTGCCGCTGCCGTGCACGAAGGCAACCAGACCTCGAGCCGCATCGGGCACTCGGCAATGTCCGGGAAGGGACTTGCCCGCACCGATGGGAATGGCAACGTCGTCGTCGAAATACACGCGGTTACCTGCGAAGACTTTCGAGTACCTCGCGCTCGGTTACTTGCGGGAACGACTCGTATTGCGAGCCGACGCTGCCGAAGTCTTCCGGTATGTCAAGGCACACAACGGCATCGCACAGCGCAGTTAGCCGATGCACGGCTTGGCGTGATCCGGTGGGCACCGCAAGGACAATGCGCTTGGCGCCGAGTTGACGCAGTACGGCGATCGCTGCCGCTGCGGTGGCGCCGGTGGCCAGGCCATCGTCCACGACGATCACCGTGCGTCCGGTGACATCGGTGAGTTCACGCCCGCCCCGCAAGGTGTGCACGCGGGTCTCGATCTCAGAGTTGGCTTCGGCGATGAGCCGATCGCGCGCTCGATCGCTGATGCCCAGCGCGGTGATCGTCGGCTCGTCGACAATCACCACCCCGCCTTCGCCAACCGCACCGAAGGCGAATTCGGGATTGCTGGGTGCCCCGAGTTTGCGGACGTTGACAACGTCCAGGGGCGCGTTGAGAGCCCGTGCCACCTCGGCACCAACCGGCACTCCACCGCGGGGAAGCGCCAGCACAATCGGGTGCTCGTGCGTATTCGCCTGTAGCGCCACCGCGAGCCGTTCGCCGGCTTCCCGTCGATCGGTGAACATCGCGCCTCCTTGGATCAGGATGGCACCGGAGGATTACTGGTCGTTGGCTCTAGAGGACAGTGCCCGGTCAGCAATGAGTGTGATCAGGTCTTCCCAGTCCGAGTCGTCCATCTGCTGCTCGCCCACATCGTTGACGATCTTGCCGAGGGTGTACGCCTGGATGAACACCGCGAGGGTGCGCGCCTGGAAATTCGGATTCACCCACCCCTTCACTTGTGCTTCCGCGATGCAGGTGGTCAGCGATTCGGTGAGGCGGTCTTGCACCAGACCGAGCTTCTTGTGGAAACGTTCGTTGTGCTGGGCCATCGCGAGCATGCGTGCTCTGTCGAAGCGGATGTCCGAGCGGTTGCGGGCTTGGGTTGCGCGGGTAACACCCTCGAGCATCGAGAAGAACTCCTCACGATCGCCCGCTGTCTCGACGATGTTCTCGATCGCACCCGTCGAGGCCTCCACGCCAGCGGCGAAGCGGTAGAGCAGAGCGTCTTCGAGTAGGTCTGTGAAGTCCTCGTAGTGGTGGTACAGCGAGCCACGCGAAATACCCGTTTCGCGCAGCACGTACTCCGAATGGATGTCCTCCGGTGGAGTCACCTCCATCATGCCCACGACGGCATCGCGAAGTTTCCGCTTGGTGGGGTGATCACCGTTTCGGGTGCGAGGCTTGGGCTGCGGAATCATGCTCAGGACTCTAGTTGCGCCTAGCCCGTTTGTCCTTCAGTGGAGCGCCATGTCCAGGAAGTCGAAGGTCGCCTGACGGATCTGTTCATCCGCAGCAGCCATCTCGCTCACCAAAGGCGTGAACACGTCCGGTGGGGCGCCTACGGCTCGACCCAGCCGTTCCAGGCCGCCGGATTCTAGCTCGATGTGGGCCTGGATACCCCAGGCGTTTCCCGACCGTAGAGCGGTGATGGCGTGGGGCAGCTCGCTCACCACCTCCCCGGTGCCAGCGCCGGCAATGATGTCTTCGTGCCAGAGCACCCAGGGACCACGCATGGTGCCGTCGTTCCAGGGCAGTTGTTCGACCTTGCGGTAGAAGCGTGGGCGACGTTCGACCTTTCCACCCAGCACGCTCGCCAGGATCTGTGCCCCGAAACACACGCCCAGGTAGGGCGTGCCCGCATCGATCCACTCGCGGATCACGTCCATCTCCGAGGGCGCCCATGCCGCGCAATGTCCGCTGGCCACGCTATCCAGCGAGCCGAGCACGATCAGCGCGTCAGCATCCGGAATCACCGGGAACTCCTCGCGCCACAGCCTCTCGTACGTCCATCCACGCTCGTCGAGCCATTCCCCGATCAGACCGAGTTCATTGGCTATCGACTTGTGGGCCAGGACGTTCGCGTGCGGCACTAGAAGTCCTCGCGGGCTTGCCACAGTTCGGGGAAGCTGTGCGGCTGCTGCAAAGTGGACGCCAGGTAGCCGACCCCGCTGGAACCACCGGTGCCCTGCTTGGTTCCGATGGTGCGCTCGACCATCATCACGTGCCTAAAGCGCCATTCCCGAAGGCTCACCTCGATGTCCACGAGCTGCTCGCAGACCAACGCGGCCTGGTGCCGCTCGCGGTAGGCCTCGAGGACCGCGGCTACTACCTCGGGATTTGCTTCATATGGCAGCGAGACATCGCGCTGCAAGACTGATTCGGGGATTGCGAAGCCGCACGCATTGAGGTAGCCCAGCGCCGAGTCCCAAAGCGAGGGCTCGTGCATGCGTGCCTCGACCTTCGCGCGGTGCTCGGCAAGCAGGTGGCTTGCGAAGCGTCCGTCTCGGCGTCCGAGCAGCGCCTCCAATTCACGGAATTGTGCAGACTGGAAACCACTCGCGCTTTCCAGGCGCGCACGGAAGGCACCGAATTGCAGGGGCGTCATCGTGATGAGGACATCCACCTGTCGAATGCACACCGCCAGGATCGCCTTGACCCTATTCAACGTCCCGAGCACGTCCTGGGTTCGCACCTCGGCCATCTGGCGTTGGGCCTGCTCCAGCTCGTGCAGGAGTTGTTTGAACCACAACTCGTACACCTGGTGAATGGTGATGAACAGCAATTCGTCATGCTCGGGTCCTTCGGAAACCGGCCGCTGCAGGGTGAGTAGTTCATCGACCGCGAGATAGTTCATGTAGTTCAGAGCATGTTGCTGCTCGGTCATGTGACACCACCTTCGATGGGTGCAACGTCGCGGTAGCGACCGGAGGAGACCAAGTCACGCGTACGCTCGAAGCCAATGAACATCTCTTCGTAGGACGTATACAGCGGCGCGACGGCCACGCGGATCGTGTTCGGTTTGCGGTAGTCCGGAATCACATTCGCGAAATCCCGCATGGCCACCGAAATGCGATCTGCTTCCGGGTGGGTCAGCGATAAGTGGCCACCTCGGTGCACCGGGTCCCGCGGTGTCTCCAAACCGAAACCAAGTGGCTCGAGCCATTCCTCGAAGAGCTCGACCATGAAGGAGGTGCCGACAGCGGCTTTGGCTTCGATTGCACTCATGCCAGCTTCAGAGATGATCGACATCGAAGTCTCGACAGCCGTTAGCCCCACAATCGACGGGCTGGCGATCTGGAAACCACGCATCCCCTCAGCTCGATCGAATTGCGGTCCCATCGTGAACTGGTCGCGCTGGGCGAACCAGCCATCGATGGGCGTGGCAAGGCGATCTTGGATGTCGGAACGGATGTACAGCCACGCGGGGGAGCCGGGGCCGGAGTTGCAGTACTTATACGTGCATCCGATGGCTAGGTCCACTCCCCAGGAGTCGAACTGCAGGTCCAAGGCGCCCACGGCATGTGAGGCGTCCCAAAGCAGGTAGGCACCGTGCCTGCGGGCGACGTTGGTCAAAGCGGGAACGTCTTGGCGGGCGCCGGAGCGGTAGTTGATGACCTGCAGGCAGACCAGTGCGACGTCGTCGCTGATGTACTTCTCGAGCACCTCAGGAGTGATCCGCTCGAACTCCGCTACCTGCGGATTCTCGTTCGGGATCGTGACCAGTTTCATGCCCAGATCGCTTGCGATGCCCTGCAGGATGTAGCGGTCAGTGGGGAAGTTGGCCTCGTCGACCACGATCGTCGATCGTCCGGGTCGATCTTTGATTGCCGCGAGAGCCAACCGATACAAGTTCACCGACGTGGTGTCTGTGGCCAGCACTTGACCATCGTGAGCGCCCAGCACTGCGCTGCCCAGTTGATCGCCCACGGTCTGCGCCATGTCGATCCAGTGGCTCCAGCCGGTAACTAACTCACCGCCCCAACCTTCGACAGTCATTTTTTGCACCGCCTCAGCGGTCGCCTTGGGTAGTCGACCCAGGGAGTTCCCATCGAGGTAGCACATGTCTTGATCGGCGATGACGAACCGATCGCGGAAACCGGACAAGGGATCCTCGCGATCAAGGGACCGTGCGTAATCGAGGTCGAGTGCCACGGTCAGTCGTCCCCTGCCGCCAGCAAGCGCTGGAGCGTCGCCTCTGCTTTCGCCTTATCCGGCACGAACAGACTCAGTTCCTTCTTGCGCGCGGCGTGCCCGGACTTCACATCGACCATGGACGGCGGGATCCCGAACTCCTGGGCAACCGCGGCTTCGATGGCAGCGTTCGCCCGACCGGACTTCTCGGTCTCGCGAACCGCCACGATCAGCTCGGGAGGATCGCCGTGGGTGCCACCGATGCGTGGCCGCGAAGCCCCCGGATTGGCTCGGACGGTAATAGTGAACTCAGGCATTGCCCCATCGTAGGAACGAGGACCGCGGGAAGCGCGGACATACGCTGCGATCCGAGGGGAAGTAACGGTTAGGCTTGCTCACCCAGCGGTCTCCGCTAGGGGCGGTAGCTCAGTTGGTTAGAGCCCCGGACTCATAATCTGGTCGTCGTCGGTTCGAGCCCGACCCGCCCCACGAGGGTCGAATTCCTGACCTATCCTTAAGGAGTGTTGGAGCAGCAGCCCCTTGAGGATGAGCGCGGTGTGGACATTGCGCAGATCCGGGCGTTGTTGCGACTCACTCCGGCTGAGCGCTGTGCCCACATGGTCGAGGTCACCAACGCCATGCTCGAGATCCGAGAACACGCACAGGCTGCCCGTTCGTGAAGTTCGATCCGGCTGCCGACTGAAGATATCGATGTCCTCCCGGATCGATCTATGGACAATCTCGTAAAGCTTTCACAAGCCCTGCGAAGAATGAATGCCATGATTCGGACCGAAGATGAAGCGGTACCCGCGCGGCTAGACGCTGAATTTTTGGCCAACATGCCGCTCATGTTGAATCTTGTTGATGACATCATCGAATCCAAGCGTGCGGCCAACCGCGCTAAGGACCATCGTGCACTTCCGTATCTGGAATCTCTCCGAGAAATCAGGCAGACAGACTCATAATCTCGTCGTTGTCGGTTCGAGCCCGACCCGCCGCACCTTCACCGATGTGCCACTTACGCAGTTGACCAGCTAGCGGCGACGTCGTGCCGGCGGTGGGCGCCGTGAGCCATGGCGCTCCAGAAGCGCCTTGGTCGAACCATCGCCGCGGATCTGCGCTCGCACCGCGCCTATTCGTCGTTTGGCCCGAGACACCGCTGCTGCATGGTCAACGATCGGATCCGGATACCCGTGGCGCTCACCGGTTGCCACCAGCCAGGGCGTTGCCAGCAGGGAGGCGGGAACATCGCGAAGTTCCGGCACCCATTGGCGCACGAATTCGCCGGTGGGATCGTGGTCGAGTTGCTGCTTGACCGGGTCGTAAATGCGCAGGGCATTCATGCCTGTGATTCCCGACTGCATCTGGATCTGCGGCCAGTGGATCCCTGGTTCGTAGTCGGTAAACCAGCGAGCCAGCACCCGACCGGTCTCCTGCCACGGCAACCAGAGGTCGTAGGAGGCAAACGAGGTAACCATCGATCTCATGCGGAAAGTCGTCCATCCGGTGGCGGCGAGAGATCTCAACACCGCGTCGACCATGGGATAGCCCGTCCGTCCCTGGGTGAAAGCCTCGAGTGCTTCCGGGTTAGGTGTGGTGGGTCGCAAGGCATCGAAAGCGGGGTGCAGCGCACTGTTCTCGATGTGCGGTGCGTCCTCGAGCTTCTGCGCGAAGTGATCTCTCCACGCGATGCGCTCCTCAAAGGCTGAGAGTGACTTTCTCGGTGAAGATGGCTCCCCTTTGCGCGCCTGCACTCTGGCGTGAACTTCGCGCGCACTGACAGTGCCGAGCGCGAGGTGCACGGACAACCGGGAGCAGCCGTCCCAGCCGCTCACCGGACTCGACAAGTGACGCTCGTATCCAGGAACACGCTCTTTGATCCATGAGCGCATGACCTCTCGTCCGATGCGCTCGCCACCTTGCTGTCGATAGACCATCGTCTCCGCCGTCAGACCCAGATCGCGCAAATCCGGGATCGGACCCGGCGTGACCGTCGTTGGTCTGATGGCAACGGGCTTGCGATGCAGTGGCTGATTGAACAGTTGCGTGCGCTGTCGACTCCACGTGTCACGCGAGGCCAGCCCTCGCACAGCGCCTGATTGTCGATGTTCGTGATACCGCACACCGCGCGCCCGACACCAGGTTGCCACGGCGCGATCGCGCTCCCACGTGGCCAACGTGCCGAATTCCTCGTGGGAGTTCACCGATTCGATCGCCACTTCTTCGAACAGGCCCTCGAGAACGTCAACCACCTCTCCGACCCTGACGACAAGAGGCGCCCCAAGGGCCGCCAGAGACTCACGCAAGTCGGTTACGCCATCAAGAACCAACTCGATGTGTCGAGGTGATGTGTGCGGGTGCGCGATCAGGCTGGGTTCAAAGACGTAGAGAGGGAGAACCGGGGCTCCGGTGTTTATCGCGGCAGTGAGCGACGCGTGATCATGGACCCTTAGGTCACGCTTGAACCACACAATCTGCACGTCGGGGCGACCCATGACCCCTCCCGACACGAAGTGATGCTTGCTGCCCCTGCTGTGCTGGCGTGATGAATGTTCCTGGCAAGTTTGCCTGATCGTGCGCCGGGCGCAACATGGTGTTGATCCGTGTTTGACCGAAAAGCAAGAAGCCATCGCGTCATGGGTAACGCATCATTAGCGAATGAGTGAAGTCGTTGCCCTTGCGTTCGGGATAGCGGCATCACCTTTCCCGATCCTGCCGGCTGTCCTGCTCTTGTTCAGTGCGCGTCCAAGGGCGACGGCTTTCGCGTTTCTGGCAACCTGGTTTGCCTGCATCGCCATGGTGACGGCGCTGTTCGCCCTGCTTTCCGGAGCGATCGGCCCGAGCGCCGAACCAGCACCGTGGCTGGTGTGGGTGCGCATCGTCGCTGGAATCGGGCTTGTGGGGCTTGCAATCCAGCAGTGGGTCACGCGTCCGCAAACTCCACGAACACCCAACTGGATGCAGGCATTGGAAGACGCCACTCCACGGTCGGCAGCCGTGCTCGCACTACTGCTTTCGGTCGCCAACCCCAAAGTCCTTCTTCTTGCTGCGGTCGGTGGGGTCGATATCGGTGGGTCTGAGTGGGTGCTGCGACAACAGGCAATAGCGATCGCAGCGTTCGCGCTCATCGCTTCGGTGAGCGTGGCAGGCCCCATCGTCGCGTTCGTCCTCGGTGGATCGCGGGTGCTCGGCCCGCTCGCGCGCTTGAAGGATTGGCTGCTTCGATACAACACCGCGGTGCTTGTCGTGGTGTTCACCGTTCTCGGGATGCTGCTGATCATCAATGGGGTGGGCGATCTGTAAGGTCGTGGACTCAGCCCAGCACTATGAGAGGAATCCAGCGATATGTGTCAGCAGGTGACCTGCAAGGTCTGCCAGAAGAAGTCGTGGGCCGGATGCGGTCAACACGTTCAGCAGGTCATGGCCGGAGTGCCGAAGGCGCAACAATGCTCCTGCACAGCGGCTGACAAAGCGGCCTACAAGGCGGCCCACCCGGGTTTCTTCGCGCGGCTCTTCGGCCGCTCAGGCGCGAAGTAGGT